>NZ_JBHXFI010000012.1:0-22273 GCF_042724075.1 Streptomyces sp. NPDC127097
GTCGGACTGCTTCGCTTTACGTCCGACAACACACCCCTCCGCCCCCGGCACCTCGTGTCCGTGTGGGACCGCAGCCCGGTGGGGGGAAATGGGTCAGGACCAGGCGTCGCCCCAGGTGGCGTCTCGGGCCTCGCGGTATTGGGGGCCGTGGCGTTTGGTCACCGTGGTGCGTTGCAGTTTGTCGTGGGTGGTGCACAGGTCCAGGAGGACCTGGCCCTTGCGGAGTTGGGGTTTGCGGATGATGCGGGCGGGGGCGGGGGTGGCGTCGAGGGTGGTGGCGGCGACGTAGCTGAACTTTTCGTCCTCGTACGGGAGGGAGCCGCCCTTGACCTGGCGGTGCAGGGAGGAGCGGCTGACCCGGGCGGAGAAGTGGCACCAGTCTCCCCCAGCTACCGCTGGGGGTGCCCCCACCCTCCGGACAAGCGGGACGATCGGGCAGGTGTCGCTGTGCGGGCAGGGGGCGACGATGCGCAGACCGGCCTCGGTGAGCTGGGTGCGGGCCTCGCGGATGCGGAGGTAGCCGTCGGGGGTGCCGGGTTCGATCAGCACGACGGTGCGGGCCGTGGTGGCCGCGGCGACGACGGCGCGACGGTCCTCGGGGCGGAGTTCGCCGAGGACGTAGGAGACGGTGACCAGGTCCGTGCCGGCGGGGACGGTCAGGCCCTCGCCGATGGTCTGCCGCTGCCAGGTGACGTCGGGGAGGCTCTCGGCGGCCAGTTCCCTGCCGAGGTCCAGGGCGGGCTGGGCCCAGTCCAGGACGGTGCTGTGGTGGCCTTCCCAGGTGGCGGCGGTGGCCCAGGTGGCGGCGCCGGTGCCGCCGCCGATGTCCACATGGGTGGCCGGGGACCAGTCCGGGACCCGGGCGGCGAACGCGGCCAGCGCGGCCCGTACGGCTTCGAAGGTGGCCGGCATGCGGTAGGCGGCGTACGCGGCCACATCCGCGCGGTCGCGCAGGACCGGGGCGTCGGTGGGGGTGCGGCCCCGGTAGTTGGTGATCAGCCGGTCGACTGCCTGCGCGGCCTGCTTGGGTGGCAGGCCGTCGAGCAGGCCCGCCAGCGCGGCGCGCAGTTCCTCGTGCATGGGGGAAATTCTACGGCGCCCGGCGGCGTGCCCTGCCTGGTCAGGTGGCGCGGGACACCGCGCGGGCGAGCCGGGTGGCGGCCGCGGCGCGGGGGGCGCTGCCGCTGTCGCGGCGGCGGGGGTGGACGGTGTTGGCGAGCAGGACGAGGAAGGTGTCGGTGGCGCGGTCCAGGACCAGGCTGGTGCCGGTGAAGCCGGTGTGGCCGGCCGCGCCGCGGCCCGCCAACTCGCCCATGAAGTACGGCTGGTCGACGGCGAAGCCGAGGCCGGGCGGGTCGAGGAGGGCGGCGACGGCGTCGGGGCCGAGGATCCGGGCGGGGCCGTAGGCGCCGCCGTTGAGCAGGGTGCGGCAGAGCACGGCCAGGTCCTGGGCGGTGGAGAAGAGCCCGGCGTGGCCGGCGACGCCGCCCAGCGCCCAGGCGTTCTCGTCGTGCACCTCGCCGCGGATCAGGCCGCGGTCCGCCTTGGCCCAGGGCCGCCGCTGGTCCTCGGTGGCCGCCACGCCGTGTGGTGCCAGCGGACCGTACGAGGTGCTGGACATGCCCAGCGGGCCGGTGATGCCGTCGCGGATCAGGGCGTCGAGCCGGTGGCCGGTGCGCTGCTCCAGGATCAGCTGGAGGGCGATGAGGTTGAGGTCGGAGTAGCGGTGGACGGGGGCCCGGCCGCCGCTCGGGGCCGCCGCCTCCCGCCACAGCAGCGCCAGTTGGGCGGCGCGGTCCCGGTGGTCGTAGAAGGGGAGCTCGGGGGCGAGGCCGGAGGTGTGGGTGAGGAGCTGCCGGACGGTGATGCCGGGGGCGAAGGCGGGCAGGTCGGCCCGTACCTCGTCGTCGAGAGCCAGTCGGTCCTGTTCGACCTGCTGGATCGCGGCGATGGCGGTGAACAGCTTGCTGAGCGAGGCCAGGTCGAAGACGGTGCCGACCCGCATCGGCTCCCACAGGTCGCGGGGCAGGTCGAGGCCGCGGTCCCGCTCGGGGTCGTAGGCCCGGTAGCGGTACGCCCAGCCGGCGGCGGCCTCGGCGGCGACGACCGGGCCCCGGCCGGCCAGCACGACCACGCCGGGGGCCCAGGGCGGCCGGCCCTCGGGCAGCGCCCGCACCCCGCGGACCAGCCGTTCCATCCAGCCGGGGTCCAGCCCGGCGCGGGCCGGTGTGCCGTAGGTGAGTGCCGTCGCGTTCAGAGTCTGGTCCTCTCGCCCGCCGTGCTCCCGTTGCTCTCCCCCCTACGCTGCCACGGGCGGCACATTCCCAGGAAGCTCACGAGCGCCAACACGGCGCAGGAAAGCTGAACGAGCGCCATCGGCACCGCGGTCCGCTCGCCCGCGATACCCACCAGCGGGGAGGCCACCGAGCCGAGGAGGAAGGTGGAGGTGCCCAGCAGCGCGGAGGCGGAGCCGGCCGCGTGCGGGGTGCGCAGCAGCGCCAGGGTGTTGGTGCTCGGCATGACCAGGCCCATGGCGGACATCAGGACGAAGAGGCCGGCGGCCATCGGGGCCAGGCCGACGTGGCCGAAGACGCCGGCGGACATCAGGAGCAGGGCGGTCGCGGCGAGGGCGATCAGCGCCAGACCGGTGCCCAGCACCTTGTCCAGGCCGACCCGGCCGACGAGGAGCTTGCCGTTGATCTGGCCGACGGCCACCAGGCCGATGGAGTTGATGCCGAAGAGCAGGCTGAAGGTCTGCGGGGAGGCGCCGTAGATCTCCTGGATGACGAACGGCGAGGCGGAGATATAGGCGAAGAGGGCGGCGAAGGCGAAGGCGCCTACGAGGGCGTAGCCGGAGAAGACCCGGTCGGCGAGCAGATCGCGCATGGTGCGCAGGGTCTGGCCGAGGCCGCCGGAGTGCCGGCGCGCGGGCGGCAGGGTCTCGTCGAGCTTGCGCCACACCAGGAGGGTGAGCGCCACCCCGACGACGGTGAGGACCACGAAGACCCCGCGCCAGTCGGTGAGCCGGAGGATCTGGCCGCCGATGAGCGGGGCGACGACCGGCGCCACCCCGGAGATCAGCATCAGGGTGGAGAAGAACCGGGCCATCGCCACGCCGTCGTACAGATCGCGGACCACCGCCCGCGCGATGACGATGCCGGCCGCGCCCGCCAGGCCCTGCAACAGGCGGAAGGCGATGAGGAGTTCGGCGTTGGTGGCGACCGCGCAGAGGGCGGTCGCCAGGATGTAGACGACCATGCCGGCCAGCAGCGGGCGGCGGCGGCCCCACTTGTCGCTCATCGGGCCGACGATCATCTGCCCCAGCGCCATGCCCGCCAGGCAGGTGGTGAGGGTGAGCTGGACGGTGGCGGCCGGGCTGTGCAGGGCGGCGGTGACCTGTGGCAGGGCCGGGAGGTACATGTCCATGGAGAGCGGCGGGACCGCCGTGAGGCCGCCGAGGACGAGGGTGACGAGGAGGCTGGTGCGGCGGGACGCGGCCGGTGCTGGTGCCGCGCCCCGCTCGGCTATGGCGGGAAGGTCCTGGGTCTCGGCCGCGCCGGGCTCCGTCATACGGGTCTCCATGGTGATAGATGGCTGCACCATGGTGTCATGCACGGGACGGCTTCTGACCGGATTCGGACCGGTCCCTTCGGCCTAGGACGGACCTAGGCCGAACGTCCCGGATCAGGCCGGCTTCAGGCCCGGATCGCCCGCTTCGGAGACGAACGAGGCGGCGGTGCGCACCGCGGCCCCGGGGGTGGTGACGGCGGACACCGTGCGGTAGTCGGCGCGGGCGGTGTCCTGGTCGAGGGTGACGGTGAGGTAGCCGCGCCGGCCGTTGTAGAACTTCAGGTGCGGGTTGGCGGCCAGGTAGGTGTCCCAGTTGGCCGGCTTGTCCGCGCCATTCTTGCCGCTGGAGATCGAGGTGGTGACGAACTCCACCCCCGCGGTGCGCGAACCGGGGTCCGTGAAGTCCTTCTTGATGTCGAAGGCGTAGTGGACGTGCACATCGCCGGTGAGGACGACGAGGTTGTCCACACCCGCCGACTCGGCACCGGCCAGCACCCGGTCGCGGGAGGCCGCGTAGCCGTCCCAGGCGTCCATGCTCAGCTGGTAGCCGGGGCCGGTGGCGTTGCGCCGCTCGGAGAACGTGACCTGCTGCGGCAGCACGTTCCAGCGCGCGGTGGACTCCCGCCAGCCGTCGATCAGCCAGCGCTCCTGGGCGGCGCCGGTCAGGGTGCGCGCGGGGTCCCGGGACTCGGCGCCCGGGGCGTGCCAGCCGTCGCCGTACGCCTGGTCGGAGCGGTACTGGCGGGTGTCGAGAATGTCGAACTGGGCGAGCTGCCCGTACTGGAGGCGGCGGTAGAGCCGGCAGTCGGCGCCCTGGGGCCGCTGCGGGCGGCGCAGCGGCTGGTTCTCCCAGTACGCGCGGTAGGCGGCGGCCCGGCGGACGAGGAACTCGGCGGGCGGGAGGTGGTCCTCGCTGATGTCGGAGGCGTAGTTGTTCTCCACCTCGTGGTCGTCCCAGGTGACGATGAAGGGGTGCGCGGCGTGCGCGGCCTGGAGGTCCGGGTCGGACTTGTAGAGGGCGTAGCGCAGCCGGTAGTCCTCCAGCGTGACCGTCTCGCGGTTGAAGACGGCGGGCAGCGTGCGGTCGGTGTAGTTGCGGGCACCGCCGTTCGCGCCGACCGGGTACTCGTAGAGGTAGTCACCGAGGTGGAAGACGACGTCGAGGTCCTCCTCGGCCAGGTGGCGGTGGGCCGTGAAGTAGCCGTCGTGGTACGCCTGGCAGGAGACCGCGGCGAGCTTCAGGTCGGAGAGCCGGGCGCTGCGGGTGGGGGCGGTGCGGGTGCGGCCGACCGGGCTGATCCAGCTGCCGGCGCGGAAGCGGTAGTAGTAGACGCGGTCGGGCGCGAGACCGGTGGGCTCGATGTGCACGGAGTGGTTGAACTCCGGGTGGGCGTCGGCGCGGCCCTGGCCGGCCAGCCGCTTGAAGTGCTCGTCGTAGGCGACTTCCCAGCGGACCGTGACTCTGGCCGCCGGCATGCCGTTGCCGGGCTCGTACGGACGCGGGGCGAGGCGGGTCCACAGCACGACGGAGCCGGGCTGCGGGTCACCGGAGGCGACGCCCAGGGTGAACGGGTTCTCGGTGATCTTCCGCGCGTCGGCCTCGGCGGCGTAGGCGGCGCCCGCGCCCGGCAGGTTGGTCGCGAAGGCGAGCGCCGCGGCGGCCCCGGTGGCGGTGAGGAAGCGGCGGCGGCCGAAGTGCGCCGCCGCGGCCCGGATCTCCTGCTCGTGCGGTGCGTGGTGAGTCATCTGGCCCTCCCCTGAAGGCGGTTGTCGCAGAGCCCGTAGGGGATCCATTCCAGGGGCACGGGACGGCGCGGTGCTGTCCCGTGCACGACACAGACATGACAGCTGGATGAGGACTGGGCCCGCACCGGACGCGGTCGGACAATCACGGCACCGGCCATGCCTCCGTAGGATTCACGGCATGGCTGAACTGATGGTGCGCGACGGCACCTGGACCTTCGACGGCGACGCCGTGCGCATCGTGCCGGGCCGCGAGCGCGGGGTGCACAAACTGCGCCAGGATCTCGGTGAGTTCACGGTGCCGCTGGCCGCGCTGGCCGGGATCGCCCTGGAACCGGGCCGTAAGGGCGGCCGGCTGCGACTGCGGCTGCGGGAAGGCGCGGATCCGCTGCTTCAGGTCACCGGCGGCGGTCTGCCGGACGAGGCGAACCCGTACCGGCTGACCGTCGACGCCGGCCGGGTCGAGGTCGCCGAGTACTTCGTCGACACCGTACGCCAGGCCCTGATGCTGGAGCAGATACCGGACGGGCCTTCCGACCGCTATCTGCTGCCCGGTCCGTCCGTACCGCTGTCGGCCGCCGGGGTGGACGGTGTCGCCACCTTCGACGGCGAACGGGTGCACCTCGAATGGCGCTGGAACACCAGCGAGACCAAGCGGGACTGGGGCCCGCGGAACTTCCCGCTCGGCACGCTGGAGGCGGTGGAGTGGCGGGCCGCCGCCGGTCTGGAGTCCGGCTATCTCCGGTTCCGGCCGCGCGGGGCGACGGAGCGGCTCAAGCCGGAGCACGACCCCAACTCCATCGAGCTGTGGGGCTTCAAGAAGGAGAGCGGCACCACGGCGCTGCTGGCGGCCGCGGTCGCGGCGCGGCTGCCGCATCCGTCGGCCGGGGCGGGCAAGGCCCTGCCGGCGGCCGCGCCGCACACGCCGGCCGCCCCGCTCGCCCCGACCGCCCCGCTCGCCCCAGCCGCCCCGCTCGCCCCGGCCGCTCCCCCGGCGTCCGCCGCCGCCCCCGCCGAGGACCATGACGCGCTGCTGCGCCGGCTGCGCGAACTGGGCGATCTGCACCGCGACGGCATCCTCACCGAGGAGGAGTTCACCGCCACCAAGGCGGCGGTCCTGCGGCGCTTCCACACCGGGGGCTGAGTCGCGGCGGCGGCGCCCCGTCCGCCGCCCGTAGGCCGTTTACGCTGCCGCCATGGCAGAGAACACAGAGCCGGCACGAGCAGCACGGACGACGCCGATGGCACGGGCCGGGCAGGTGGGCGGAGTGGCGACCGCGCCCCGGCCCACCCTGCCGGCACCGACCTCGCGGGGCGGGCACAGCACCCAGACGGCCCCGGCCGCGCAGGAGGCACGGCAGGACGGGGCGGCACCACGGCAGGTGGCCGTGGTCACCGGTGCCGGCTCCGGCATCGGGCGGGCGGTCGCCCTCGCGCTGATCGCCGCCGGCTGGACGGCGGTGCTGGCCGGGCGGCGCGCGGAGGCGCTGGCCGAGACCTCCCGGCTGGCCGGCCCGGCCGGCCCCGACGGCCCCGCGATCATGACGATGCCGACCGATGTCACCCGCCCCGAGCAGGTCGACGCCCTGTTCGCCGCCGTTCACGAGCGGTTCGGGCAGCTGGACCTGCTCTTCAACAACGCGGGCACCTTCGGCCGGGCGGTGCCGCTGGAGGAACTGGACTACGACGACTGGCGCGCGGTCGTCGACGTCAACCTCACCGGTTCCTTCCTCTGCGCCCAGGCCGCCTTCCGCACCATGAAGGCCCAGGACCCCCAGGGCGGCCGGATCATCAACAACGGCTCGATCTCCGCCCACACCCCGCGCCCGCACTCCATCGCCTACACCGCCACCAAGCACGCGATGACCGGCCTGACCAAGTCGCTCTCCCTGGACGGCCGTCCGTACCGGATCGCCTGCGGGCAGATCGACATCGGCAACGCGGCCACCGAGATGACCGGCCGCATGCAGACCGGCATTCTCCAGGCGGACGGCCGGACGGCGGTCGAGCCGGTGATGGACGCGACGGACGTCGCCCGCACGGTCGTGCAGATGGCCGCACTGCCGCTGACGGCCAATGTGCAGTTCGCGACGGTGATGGCCACCAACATGCCGTATATCGGGCGGGGTTGAGGGAAACGACGGGACATCGAATCCCCGTACGACCCCTGCCCACTTTCCCCTTCCGGTGGCACCCTGAGAGCCTGCCTTCGCACCCGGCCGGGCCGACCGGCCGGGGTGTGAGGACAGGCGCTTCCTCGAATCCGCACCTCTCGTCTGCCGGGCCGCCCCCGTGCGGCCCGTTCCCCCGCGGCCGCGCACGCCCGCCGTACGCGGCCCCCGCAGAAGGAGTTACGCGTGAGACGAACCGCTCGCGGCATACCGGCAGTTCACGGCATACCGGCGCCGCGCCCCGCAGGCAGATCCCGGGCCGCCCTCGGCACCCTGACAGCCGCCGGTACGCTGCTCGCCCTCCTGCTCCCCACCGGTCCGGCCGGCGCCGCCACCCCGCAGCCCGGCCACCACACCGCCACTCCGCGGACCGCCCCCGTCGCCTTCTGGACCGCCGACCGGATGCGCGCCGCCGCTCCCCTGGACCTCGCCACACCCACGAAGCGGTCCGCCCCCGCCGCGGTTCCGCGCAGCGCCCCGCTCACGGTGTCCCCCACCCTCCCCCGACTCCCCCGGGCCGCCGCGCCGTTGCCCGGGGCCCTCCCCCAGGCCGGCGGCCCGTGGACCGGCGGCGGCGCGGTCGTCAAAACGACCGGCCGGGTGTTCTTCACCTACCAGGGCCGCAACGCCTCCTGCTCCGGCGACGCGGTCACCAGCGGCAACAAGAGCACCGTGATCACGGCGGGGCACTGTGTGAAGCTCCAGGGCGCCTGGCACACCAACTGGGTCTTCGTCCCCGGCTACCACGACGGCCAGGCCCCGTACGGCAAGTGGCCGGCGTCCAAGACGCTCGCCACTCCCCAGTGGACGGCGAGCGAGGACATCAACTACGACGTCGGTGCCGCGGTGGTCGCCCCGCTCGACGGCAAGAAGCTCACCGATGTCGTCGGCGGCCAGGGCCTGTCCTTCAACTCCGGCTACAGCAAGGCGATGTACGCCTTCGGCTTCCCCGCGGCGGCCCCGTACGACGGCAGCAAGCTCATCTATTGCAGCGGCACCACCTTCAAGGACCCGCTGTTCTCCCAGGACCACGGCCTGTCCTGCAACATGACCGGCGGCTCCAGCGGCGGCCCCTGGTTCACCTCGTTCGACGAGAAGACCGGCACCGGCCTCCAGTCCTCGGTCAACAGCTTCGGCTACCAGTTCTGGGCCAACACCATGTTCGGCCCGTACTTCGGCGACGACGCCAAGAACCTCTACAACACGGCGCAGTCGTCCTGAGGCACAACGGGGCCGCCTGGACCTTGTCCGGGCGGCCCGCTCCCCACGCCGGGGGTTGCCCTCCCGGGGGCTCCCCCTCCCCGTCCGGTCCGAAGGTGCCGACGGCCCGCGAACGCCATCGAGCCGGACCCTGTGGAAGAGCCGACAGGGGTGGTGAGGTGGCGATTACGATGCGTTCATGGGGTATGCGGACTGGGGGGACCCGCAGCGCACGTTGGCTGTGGTGAAGGGGCTGATGCGGGCGCCTCTGAAGGAGATTCTGGCCACGCTGTCGGCCGCGATGGCCGATCTCGTGCCGCACGAGGCGCTGGTGATGCTCACCGGGGACTGCCCCAAGTCGGCGAACTGGGGTTACGGGGACCCGGAGTTGACCGGGGACGTCACCACCGCCGAGTTAGCGACGCTGGCCACCCATGTCGACGTCGGCAAGCCGTGGTGGGGGCAGGCCCCGCTGGCCGGCGCGGCGCGGCCGGTGCTGGCGGTGGCGTCCGCGCCGCCCGGGTCGGCGGGGGCGTTGTTGGCCGTGGTGGTCTCGACGGGGGGTGCGCCGGAGCCCGAGGTGCTGGCGCTGGTCCAGCAGCTGTGGGACCTGGCCACCGGGCGGGTGATCGATCTGCTGCCGGGGGCGGTGCCGGTCGACATGGCCGCTCCATGGATCGCCAGGAGCGAGCGGGCCCGGGCCGTGGCCGATGTGACGGATGCGCAGGCCGCCACCCTCACCGCCCTGCTCGGCGTCCTGCGCAGCCGTACGCTGCCGGACGACGCCGCCCGGCGGACCGCCACCGATGTCGCGGTCGCCGCGCTGGTGGAGCTGCGGGCCACCGACGAGGACCGGCAACTGCCGCCCGAGGAGAGCCTCCAGGACGCTTTCGGGCGGCTGACGGACATGCTCAGCCTGCTCTCCCGGCACGGCGATGTCGCGCTGGAGTACTCCGCGCCCGGCAGTCCGCAGCGTCTGATCCCCCCGGACATCGCGCGCGCCGCCCGCACCACCGCGCGCGGCACCGTGCTGACGATGCTGGAGCAGGGCGGTGTCGAGCGGATCCGCGTGAGCTGGGAGGCCGAGGACACCGAACTGTGCACGGTGATCCGTGACGACGGCCCGGGGACGCTCGCCGCGGAGGCGCTGGCCGTCCACCGGCTCACCGACCGGGTCGGCGCGCTGGGCGGGACGCTGACGGTGGACGCGGTGCCGGCGTGGGGCACCATCGTCACCGTGCGGCTGCCGCTGGCGGCACCGGACGTCCCGGGCAGCGACCCGCTGGGCGACCTCCACCCCCGGGAGCTGGACGTCCTGCGTCACCTGGTCCACGGGCACCGGAACCGGGCGATCGCCGACGCGCTGCACATCAGCGAACACACCGTGAAGTTCCATGTGGGCCGGATCCTCAAGAAGCTCGATGTGCGGTCACGCGGCGAGGCGGCGGCACTGGCCCGCGCGGCGGGCTTTCCGCCCGGGGCGTCCCTGACGCCGTAGGGCGCCGGGCGCGGGAGCATGCCGCGTGCGGGAGAGGCCGGCGGGCGTCACGCGGCGGTGCCGTGCTGCGGCACGCCGCGTGACCTCCGATGCCCGGTGACGGGCGGGGCCGTGGGCTCAGGTGGTGAGGACGACCTTGCCCATGGTGGTGCCCGAGTCGATGAGCCGATGGGCCTGCGCGGCGTCGGACAGCGGCAGGGTGTGCGCCAGGTGGACCCGCAGCGCGCCGGTGTCCACCAGGTCCGCCAGCGCCGCGAGGCCCACCGGGTCCGGCTCGGCGGTGACGCCCAGGCACCGCAGCCCCCGGTCGGCCGCCTTCCGCGCCAGCGCCGCGTTGTGCATCTCGACGATGGTGACCAGGGTGCCGCCGGGCCGCAGGACGTCCAGGGAACGCAGTGCGGTGTCACCGCCCACGGTGTCGAGGACGACCTCCACGTCCCGGGCGGCGTCCGCGAAGTCCGTGGTGCGGTAGTCGATCACCTCGTCGGCGCCCAGCGTGCGCACGAAGCCGGCCTTGGCGGCGCTCGCGGTGGTGAGGACCTCGGCCCCGCGGGCCTTGGCTATCTGGACCGCGAGGTGGCCGACGCCGCCCCCGCCGGCGTGGACCAGGACCCGCCGCCCCGTGCCGACGCCGGCCGCGTCCACCAGCGCCTGCCAGGCGGTCAGCCCGGCGAGCGGCAGGGCGGCGGCCTGCGGATGGTCCAACGACGCCGGTTTGCGGGCCAGTTGGCGGGAGGGCGCGGTGACGTAGTCGGCGTAGCCGCCGGCGGCACGCGGCATGTGCGGCATGCCGAAGACCTCGTCGCCGACGGCGAACCGGGTCACCCCGGACGCGACCTCCTCGACCGTGCCGGCGACGTCCCAGCCGACGATGAACGGCGGTTCGCCCAGGAGCGGGATGGCGCCGGAGCGGACAAGGGCGTCGATGGGGTTCACCCCGGCCGCCCGCACCCGCACCAGGACCTCGTTGAGCACGGGCCGGGGGCGGTCGGTCTCGGTCAGCTCCAGCACGTCCGGTCCGCCGAACGACCGCTGGGTGACGGCGCGCATCCGGCCGGTGGTCACCGGGCGTCCGCGATCATCTCGTCGAGGGTGCTGCCTTCGGGGACGGCCTGTCCGACGTCCCAGTGCTCGGCGAGCCTGCCGTCCTCGATCCGCCACAGGTCCACCACGATCACCGCCGGAGCGTCCGGGGAGACCCGGACGACGCCGTGGGTCCACACCTGGTCGTCCTCGGCGATCATGCGCCGGATGGTCAGGGAGAAGTCGGGGAAGGGTGTGGCGGCGTGCTCCCGGAAGCTGTCGACGGTCCGGTCGGGGCCGACCCCGGCGCCCGGGTGGTGGTTGGTGAAGTCCTCGGTGAGCAGCGTGCGCGCCCGGTCGAAGTCCTTGTCGTTGTAGAAGACGCGGATGAACTCGGAGACCAGTTCCTTGTTCGCCTTCAGGGAGTCGGTCTGCATCGGCGGTGTTCCTTCCTCGTGCCTCGTCGTCATTCCTTGATGCCGACCACGATCGAGTCGGGGCCGGCGAGGTGTTCGCTCCAGGTGCGGCCGAACCCCGCCTCGGTCATCCAGTCCCTGCATTCCCGTGCGGTGTAGCCGAAGCCTCCGTCGGTGACCGCGCGCATGGTCAGGCTCATCAGCAGGGCGAAGGCGTTCTCGGACCGGTCGTCGTCGATGAGCGAGTCATAGACGACGACCGCGCCGCCGGTGGGCAGGGCCTGCCATGCCTTCTTGAGCAGCAGCTTCTTCTTCTCCAGGTCCCAATTGTGGAGTATGTGGCCGAAGGTGAAGATATCGGCTCGGGGGAAATCATCGGTGAAGAAGTCGCCCCCGGCGAACGTCAGCCGCTCATTCAGGCCATGGGCCCGGGCGTACTCCTCGAACACCGGCCCGGCCGCCGGCAGGTCGAAGCCGATGCCGGTCAGGTGCGGGTTGGCCAGCAGGACCTGCACCGCCAGGTCGCCCTGGGCGGTGCCCATGTCGGCCACGGTCCGGTGGTCCCGCCAGGACACCTGCCGGGCGATGGCGCGGTTGGCGGTGTGGCTGACTCCGGTCATGGACGCGAGGAACTGCTTGAGCCGCGCGGGGTCGGCGTAGAGGGCGTCGTAGGTGTCCAGCTCACTGGCGCTGGACTCGTCGTGCGGCAGTCCGGTGCGCAGGGTGTCGGTCAGGTGGTGGTAGATGCCGTACAGCCGCGAATTGGCCATCTCCAGCAGCCCGCCGAGGTGGGCGTAGGCCGGCTTGTCGCGGTCGAGGAAGGCGTCGGCGTCGGCGGCGTTGTGGTACTCGCCGTCGGCCCGCCGGAGCAGGCCCAGCGCCACCAGCGTGTCGAAGAAGTCCTCCGCCGCGCGGGGGTGCAGGCCCAGCCGCCGGCACAGGGCCGGGCCGTCCGCCGGGCCCTTGGCGAGTTCGGTGAACACGCCGAGTTCGATCGCGCTGAGCAGCGCCTTCGACGCCTGGAAGCCCATGCCGAGTTCCAGGAGGCGGTCGGGAGAGGGGTGGGGTCGGGTCACGGAGTGCTCCTCGGGGTGAACAGGGACCGGGCGTAGGCGCGTGCCGTCGGCTCGATCTGGAGGGCTTGGTGGGTGGCGATGGCGTTGACGTCGCGCCAGATGCGCTGGAGGGGGCCGTCGGCGGCCTGGCCGCTCGTGCCGGCGGTGCGGAAGATCCGGTTCACCGCGCCGGCCAGCGTGTCGACGGCGAAGGCGCTGTCCCGCGCGTTGCGGGCGACCTGCTCGGGTGTGATCGGCTCGCCGCTGTCGGCCAGGTCCGCGATGCGTTCCAGCAGCAGCTGGGTCGCGTCGATCTCGGCGGCGCTGCGCGCGAGCACGGTCTCGTAGGTGGTCTGGTTGTCCAGGGCCCCCGGTACCCCCGGTAGTACGGGGACGTTGTGGAGTTTGCGCCCGAGGTGGTCGGTGAGCAGGGCGAGGGCGCCGCGGGCCGCACCGAGGGCCGGGACCACGAACGTCAGGCCGTTGACGGCGGGCAGCGGGGCGAGCCCGGCGGTCCGCGGCTCGGCGGGGTCGGCGGGGTCGGCGGGCCGGCCGGCGAAGAGGGCGGCCCGGTCGCCGACCCGGTGCGCGGGGACGAAGACGTCCTCCACGACCACGGTGTTGCTGCCGGTGGCCTGCATGCCGACGCTGAGCCAGGTGTCCTCGGCCCGGCACTGCGCGCGGGGGACGGCCACCAGGGTCAGCCGCGGTCCGCCCCGGGCCAGCAGCTCCTTGGCACACACGATGACCCAGTCGGCGCACTCGATGCCGCTCATGTACGGCCAGCGCCCGGAGACCCGCAGTCCGCCGGGCTCGCCGACCGCCTCGCCGTACGGGATGACCGAGCAGACGACGGCGGCGTCGGGCCCCCCGGCCCAGATCTCCTGCCGGCCCTCGGGCGGGAAGAAGGACACGAACCGGGGGGAACTCGCGAACAGGGAGGCGCACCAGGCGGTCGCCGCGCAGGTCTCGCCGAGCACGGTGACGGCCCGCATCAGGTCCCGGAACGTGCCGGCGTTCCCGCCGAACGCGGTGGGGACGAAGTGCCGCATGAAGCCGGCCCCGGCCAGGGCCTTGACCACGTCGGGGCTGAGCCGGCGCTCGTGTTCCATCTGGGCGACCAGCCCGGAGGCCAGTTCGGCGACGGCTTCGGCGGCCGCCGGCAGTGACTCGCGCACTGGGTGCATTCTCATCATCCTTGGTTGCGTCGACGAGGGGCTACGGGCGGCCACGACGGGCCGGTGGCGGCGGGAGCGGGGGCCGCGGACCGATGCGGCAGGGCGTCACGGGCGGCGGAGGAGGTAGTCGGTGGGGTCGGCGGTGCGGGTGAGGCGCCAGTACTCCTGCGCGGAGTAGGGCCAGTTGGTCGCCGAGCGGCCGTCGGCGTTGTACCAGCCGCCCACCGTGGACCAGCCCCAGGCGCGCTGCCGGTTCCCGGCGTCGACCCAGCGGTTGTAGGCGTCATGGGTCTCCGGGCGGACCTCCGCGGAACGGTGCCCGCCCGCCAGCACCATCCGCAGGACGCCGAGGACATGGGTCATCGCGCACTCGGAGAAGTAGACGATGCTTCCGCCCTGGCCGACGAGGTTGGTGTTCGGCCCGTACAGGCAGAAGAGGTTGGGGAACCCGGGCACCGTGATGCCCAGGTAGGCGCGCGGGTCGCCGCGCCAGCTCGTGTGCAGGTCGGCCCCGTCCCGGCCGGTCACCGTCATCGGGGTCAGGAAGCGGGATGCCTGGAACCCGGTGGCGTAGACGAGGACGTCGGCGTCGTGTTCCACCCCGCCGGCGGTGAGTCCGGTCGGGGTGACCCGGTCGATCGGTGCGGTCACCAGGCGGACGTCGTCCCGTTGGAGGGTGGCCAGCCAGCGGCCGTCGTCCCGCAGCACGCGCTTGGCGCCGACCGGGTAGCCCGGTGTCACCGCGTCCAGCAGCTCCGGGGCGTCGGGCAGCTGGGCCGCCATCGACGCCAGCAGGCTGGTGCGCAGCTCCTCGTTGAGCGCGGAGACCGCGCGCTCGGTGGGCGGGTGGCCGGGGTCGACGATCCAGCCCTCCAGGATGCCCCGCAGGCCCGGGGCGAAGAGCCAGAAGCGGTACCACTGGGCGTAGTACGGCACGTGCTCGCACAGCCAGCGGGCGCCGTCGGGCATCGGGCGGCGGTAGTGCGGGGTGGGCCGCAGCCAGGGTGGGTTGCGCATGAAGACGACGACCTCGGAGGCCGTCCCGGCGATCTCGGGAACGATCTGGTAGGCGCTCGCGCCGGTGCCGACGACGGCGACCCGCCGCCCGGTGAGGTCGGCCGAGTGGTCCCAGGCGGCCGAGTGGAAGGCGGGGCCGGCGAAGGCGTCCCGGCCGGGCAGGTCCGGCAGCAGGGGCCGGTTCAGCTGTCCCACGGCGCTGATGACGGCGTGGTGGCTGACGGTCCGGGCCCCGTCCGGGCCGCGGAGGGTGAGGTCCCAGCGGGCTGCCGTCTCGTCCCAGCGCAGAGCGGTGACCTCGGTGCCCAAGCGGAGGTGGTCGGTCAGCCCGGCCTGTTTGGCGAAGGTGCGGAGGTAGTCCAGGACGACGTCCTGGGTGCAGAAGTGGTCGGGCCAGTCGGCCTTCGGGGCGAAGGAGTAGTTGTAGAGGTGGCTGGCCACGTCGGTCCGGCATCCGGGGTAGGTGTTCTCCAGCCACGTCCCGCCGACGTCGGGGTTCTTGTCGTAGATCACGAACGGGATGCCGGCCTGCGCCAGGCGGTGGCCGGCCAGCAGCCCGCTGAAGCCGGCACCGATGACGGCGACGTGGAAGTCCCGGCCCGGACCGAGCGCGTCGAGGGTCCAGTCGGGGGCCCGGGGGTCCAGGCCGGGGAGGACGATCTCCTCCGCCAGCAGCGGCAGCAGGTCCTCGGTGCCGTCCCCCATGGCCCAGGTCGTGATCGTACGCAGCAGCTCCCGGTCCGGAGGGCCGGGCACAGTGCCGGGGGCGCGGTCGCCGAGCCGCAGCAGGACCTGCACGGCCCGCTCGCGGACCTCGGCCTGCCGCTCCTCGGACAGGCCGCCCTGGGGCGCGAACAGCCAGCCGGGAGACCGGAGGTCGTCGGGCAGCAGGGAGGTGTCGCCGGTCAGGTGCGCGAGCGTCATCAGCAGCGCGGGGACCTCCGCCCCGGCCAGGTGCCGGCGCAGGGTCTCCGCGTCACCGGGGAACGGTGCGACGGGCCGGTGGATCGCCATGGGAACATCCGCCTTCGCAGTGGGTCAGCGTGCCGGGCTGGGCGTGGTGAACTTCCGGTCGACGTAGACGGCGGGGGTCCCGTGGTCGGCGGCGAGCAGGTGGTCGACGACCTTGCCGACGAGGATGACGTGGTCGCCCGCGTCGTACCGCTCCTCGACCAGGCAGTCGAGGGTGGCCAGGGCGTCCTCGACGACCACGCCGCCGCGCGGCGTCCGGGTGAATCCCCCGCCGGCGAACTTCTCGGCCGTGCTGGTCGCGAAGCGCCGGGCCAGTTCCGTGTGGTGGCCGCGGAGCAGGCTGACCGCGAACTCCGCGCTGCGTTCGAACACCGGGTGGCACCGCGCCGACTTGGCGACACAGATCAGCAGCAGCGGCGGGTCCAGGGACACCGAGCACAGGGAGTTGACGGTCAGACCGTGCGGTGCGCCGGTCTCGTCGCAGGCCGTGACGACGGCGACCCCGGTGGGGAAGCGGGCCATGGCGTCCTTGAATGCGTGGGACATCGTGTGCCGCCCCGTCAACTCGACGGCTCGGCGGCGGCGTTGACGAGGTCCAGGACCGCGCGCGGGGTCGTCAGCTCCGGTATCCGCTCGTCGGGGACGGGCACGCCGTAGTCGGCGGTGATGCGGGCGGCGGTCTCCAGCATGGCCAGCGAGTCGTAGCCGAGGCTGGTGAAGTCCTTGTCGAGGATGTCGCCGGAGAGGCTGTCGTCGTCGGTCTCCCCTGCGCACTCGATCAGCAGGCGCCGGAGGTCGTCGAGGGTCATCTGGGGCATGGTGGGCTCCTTGAGAGGTGTCGGTGGGACGGGCCGGCCGGCCGGTTCCGGCCGACGGGTGGTCACGGTGCGGGGACGGCGCGGACGACGACCGCGCTGTTGAACCCCCACTTGCCGCGGGCGAGGACCAGGGCCGCCGACACCGGGCCGCGGCGGGGCGCGCCCCGTACCAGGTCGATGCGGTAGTCCTCGGGCACCTCGGTGGTGCCGGCGGTCGGCGGGATCACGGCGTCGCGGAAGGACAGCAGCGCCGCGCAGACGTCCACCGGCCCGCCTCCGGCGTAGAGGCGTCCGGTCAGCGTTTTGGGCGCGGTCACCGGCACCCCGCGAGGCCCGAACAGACCGCTGACGGCCTCGGCTTCGGCCCGGTCGAGGTCCGGTACGCCGGAGGCGTCGGCGAACACCACATCGATGTCGTCCGGGGCCATCCCGGCGTCGGCGAGCGCCAGTTCCGCGGCGCGGCGCAGGCCGGGCGGGCGCGGTGAGCCCGGGGGCGGGTCGAAGGTGGTGGCGTATCCGGCGATCTCGCCGTACACGTGCGGGGCACCGCGGCGGGCCGCCGCCCCGGCGGACTCCACCACGAGGATCGCGCCGCCCTCGCCGGGGACGTATCCGCCGGCGTGGGCGTCGAAGGGCAGATAGGCGCGGGACGGGTCGGTGGCGGCGCTCAGGCGGCCGCCGGAGAGCTGTGCCACCCACCCCCAGGGGTCCAGTGCCGAGTCGACGCCGCCGGTGACGACCATCGGCGTACCGCGCAGCACGGTCCGGCGGGCGTGGCCGAGGGCGTCCAGTCCGCCGGCCTGTTCGGCGACGAGGGCGCTGCCGGGGCCGCGAAGTCCGTGGCGGAGGGAGATCTGCCCGGTGTTCACCGCGTAGAACCACGCGTAGGACTCGTAGACGCTGACCGCGCCGGGGCCCTGTGACCAGAGTTTGTGGAACTCGCGGTGGGTGAACTCGAAGCCGCCGGAGGCGTTGGAGGTGACCACGCCCTTTTCGTAGTCGTCGAAGTCGTCGGGCCCGATCTTGGCGTCGGCCAGTGCCCAGTCCGCGGCGACCAGGGCGTAGCGGGTCGAGACATCGGTCTGCGGCAGGAGCCGGCTGGGCAGGTGCTCCGCCGCGTCGAAGGCGTCGATCTGCCCGGCCAGCCGGACCGGGTAGCGTGCGGCGTCGAACCGGGTGAGCTCGCCGATGCCGCTGCGGCCTTCGAGGACCGCCGCCCAGTACCGCTCCACTCCCGCGCCGTTGGGCGCGAGCAAGCCGATGCCGGTGACCAGGACCGGTTCTCGCTGCCGCGTCATGCCCGGGCACCCCCGGCCCGGCGCAGGACCATCGCGCTCTGGAAGCCGCCGAACCCGCTGCCCACGGTGAGCACGCTGCGGAGGTTCTTCTCGCGGGCGGTCCGGGGGACGTAGTCGAGGTCGCACTCGGGGTCGGCCTCGTGCAGGTTCGCGGTCGGCGGGATCACCCCGTTCTCGATCGCCAGGGCGCAGGCGGCGATCTCGATCGAGCCGATGGCGCCGAGGGAGTGCCCGACCATGGACTTGATGGAGCTGACCGGCGCCCGGTAGGCGTGTGCGCCCAGGCTGCGCTTGTAGGCGGCCGTCTCGTGGCGGTCGTTCTGCTTGGTCCCGGAGCCGTGGGCGTTGATGTAGTCGATGTCGGTGGGGTCGATGCGGGATGCGTCCAGGGCGACGCGGATGGCCTCGGCCATCTCCCGGCCGTCGGGCTTCAGACCGGTCATGTGGTAGGCGTTGCAGCGTGCGGCGTAGCCCGTGATCTCGGCATAGATGTGCGCGTCGCGGCGGCGGGCGTGCTCGTGGTCCTCCAGGACGAACATGGCGGCGCCCTCGGCGAGGACGAAGCCGTTGCGGGTCCGGTCGAAGGGCCGGGAGGCGTGCTCGGGGTCGTCGTTGCGGGCGGTGGTCGCCTTGATGGCGTCGAAGGAGGCGACGACGATCGGGGTGATCGGGGTGTCGGACGCGCCGGCGAGCATGACGTCCGCGCTGCCCTCCCGGATCACCTGACAGGCGTGGCCCACCGAGTCGATGCCCGAGGTGCAGCCGTTGGAGACCATCGTCACCGGGCCTTCGGCGGCGACGGTCCACGCCACCTCGGCGGGCATCGCGCTCGGCGCCAGGTAGTCGAACATGTGCGGGGACAGGCTGGCGTGGTCGACCAGCCAGTTCCGCCCGCTGTCGGACAGCACGAGGTACTCCTGTTCCAGGCTGGTCGCCGCGGCCACGGCGCTGCCCAGGCTGACGCCGACCCGGCCGGGGTCGAACGTCTCGAACTGGAGCCCGCTGTCGGAGATCGCGTCCCGCGCACACACCACGGCGAACTGGGACGCCCGGTCCATGCGGCGGATCTCCAGCGGGGAGAGCCCCTCGTGCACCGGGTCGAAGTCGGCCTCCGCGGCGACCTGGGAGCGGTAGCGGGACGGGTCGAAGAAGGACAGGCGGCGGGTGGCGGTGCGGCCGGACGTCAGCAGCTTCCAGAACGCCTTGGTCCCGTCCCCGCCCGGGGTCCGCACCCCGATGCCGGTGATCACCACACGGCGGGTCATCGCACACCCCCCGTCACCCTCGAAGCTGCCGGGTCGTTCATGACGTTCCCCTTTCGTCGGAAGCGCACGGCGTCGGCGCAGGACCCGCTGCGACGCGGCGCAACGAGACGCTCGGCAGGTTCCGGGCCGCGGCTTGGACCTCACTCGAAGGCCGGTGGTGCGCGGATCGCCCCGGACGGCTTCGAGCGAGGGTCGAGCCATCTGCGAACGGCGGGCGCCAGCGTGCGGGGCGCCGGCCCGCCGTTGTGGCGGTGACCGGTTCTCACCAGCCGATCCACACGAGCCGAGGAGCGCACGAGGATGGACGACCTGACGTCAACCACGCTGCTGGCGGCGGCCGGGGACGTCGCCTCCGCGGCGGCGGACCACGCGGCCGCCGCGGAGGCCGACCGCCGGCTCGCCCCCGACGTGGTCAAGGCCCTGGTCGCGGCGGGCTTCCCGCGCCACTTCGTACCGGCCGGGTGCGGCGGGCGCGAGGGCACCTTCCTGGAGCTGCACCACGCGGTGACCGCCGTCGGAGCGGGCTGCACCGCCACCGCCTGGTGCGCGTCGCTGGCCGCGCACGTCTCCCGGATGGCCGCGCACCTGCCCGCCGAGGGGTACCGCGAGATCTGGGCCGACGGCCCGGACGCCCTGCTGGTCGCCGCGCTGTCCCCGATCGGCACGGCCGAACCGGTCCCCGGCGGCCACCGGCTGTCGGGCACCTGGCCGTTCGTCAGCGCCATCGACCACGCGGACTGGGGCCTGCTGGCTGCCATGGTGCGCACCGGCGACCGGCCCGAGCCGCGGCTCTTCGCGGTGCCGCGCTCCGCCTGGCGGACCGTGGACAGCTGGCAGAACGTGGGCATGGCCGCCACCGGGAGCAATACGGTGATCGTCGATGACGTCCTGGTCCCGGCGGCCCGCTCGGTCAGCCGGGCGGACCTGTTCGCCGGCCGGGCCGCCGCCCCGACGGCGGCCTGCCACATGGTCCCGATGCAGTCCACGACCATGATGTTCGCCTCGCCCGCGCTCGGTGCCGCCAAGGGGGCGCTGGCGTCCTGGACCGGCCACGCCACGTCGAAGATCCGGGCCGCGGCCGGCCGGTCCGGGCCCCCGCCGGCCGGCATGCCGGCGTTCCACCGCATCTCCTACGACGTGCTCCTCACCCGCAGCGCCACCGAGATCGACGCCGCCGGCCTGCTGCTCGAACGGGCCTCGGCGACGGCGGACTCGGGGCCCGGCATCAGCGTGCCGGACACCATGCGGGCGTGGCGCGACTGCGCCATGGCCACCGACCTCCTCGTCGGCGTGGTGAACCGGCTCTTCCGCGGGGTGGGCACCAGCGGCCAGTCCACCGCCAACCCGGTACAGCGCTTCTGGCGCGATGTGAACTCGGTGGCCGGTCACCAGGCGTTGCAGCTGGAGTCCGCCGCGGCCGCGTACGCCCGGACCGTCATCGAGGACTGACCCGCCGGACGGCCGGGTGCCGCCGGCGTCCCGCCAGGGCGCTCCGCCCCGGCCCCTCCCTCCCCATCCCGTCTGCGAAAGGGCCCGATGGCCATGACGACCACCACCCGCCCGCCCACGGTCCGCCCGGAGGAGTTGATCGGGGCGTGGGAGCTCCTCTCCTACGTCAGCGTCGACGAGGGGGGCGCGCTCGGTGCGGGCCCCCTGGGTCCGGACCCCCGGGGGCTGTTGATCTACAGCGCCGACGGCCGGGTGTCGGTGAGCATGATGCGGGGGGACCCGCCGCCGGCCGGCCGGGAGGGCCCGGCGCCGCGGTTCATGGGGTACGCCGGGACCTGGCGGCTGTCCGGGCGGCAGATCGTCCATGACGTCGCGGTGAGTTCGCACGGCTATCTGGTCGGCTCCCGGCAGACGCGCCGGCTGGCGTTCGACGGCGCGCTGTTGACCCTCGCCGGTTCGGCGGGCGCCGCGGGCGGGCCGCCGCAGGAGCGCGTACTGACCTGGCGGCGGGCGGCCGGTGGCCGGTCATGAGCTACGACTTCGACCCCGAACTGGCCCCGTTCGCGGCGCGGATGCCCCCGCTGGACTACGCCGACCCGGCGGGGGCGCGGGCCGCGCTGCGTGCGGTGATGGCGCGTCAGCCGGCGTACCGGCCGCTGTCCCGGGTGGTGGTGGAGGACCGGACGGTGCCGGTGCCCGGCGGGCCCGGGGTGACCGTACGGCTGTACCGGCCGCCGGCCCGCCGGGGTCCGCGGCCGGCGCTGGTCTTCCCGCACTGGGGCGGCTTCCTCACCGGCGACCTGGAGACCTCGCGGACGGCCGCCACCCGGATCGCCGACCTGGTGGGTGCGGTGGTGGTGTCACCGGACTACCGCCTCGCGCCGGAGCACCCGTTCCCCGCCGGCTTCGAGGACTGTGCCGCCGCGTTGGAGTGGACCGCCGCCCACGCCGACGAGCTGGGGGTGGACCCCGCCCGGATCGGCGTGGGCGGCTTCAGCGCCGGCGGGGGGCTGGCCGCCGCCCTCGCGCTGCGTTCCCGGGACCGGGGCGGGCCGCCGGTGTGCTTCCTCTACCTGCTGTTCCCGCAGTTGGACGACCGGCTGGCGACCGGTTCCGCCCGGGCCTTCGTGGACACCCCGATGCTCGATCGCGGCAACCTGGTCCTGAGCTGGCAGCACTACCTGGGCGGCGGCGAGCCCTCGCCGTACGCGGCGCCCGCCCGGGCGGCGGAACTGCGCGGGCTGCCGCCGGCCTTCGTGGGGGTGTGCGAGTTCGACCCGCTGCGGGACGAGGGCATCGCCTTCGCCCAGCGGCTGGTCGGGGCGGGGGTGCGGGCCGAGCTGGTGCGGTACCCGGGGACCTTCCACGCCTCCGTGGGCCTCGCGCACGCCGCGGTCTCCCGGCGGATGACGGCCGACCAGATCGAGGCGCTCCGCCGCGGTCTGGGGGCGTGAACCGCCGGCGCGGCCATGCGCCACGGCCGGGGGGGCCCGACGACGGTGGGTGTGGGGGACGCCGGCCGGCGGGGGCGGCCCGCAGGGGCCGTGGCCCCGGCGGCGGCCCGGGGGGGGGCGGTCACCGAACTGGGGCCGTGGCCGAG
>NZ_JBHXFI010000012.1:22283-163516 GCF_042724075.1 Streptomyces sp. NPDC127097
GGGGGGGGCCCCCCTCCCGGGGTTTTGGGGGGGCCCCCCGGCCGTCCGTGCGCTCCGCGCTGGGCCGGTGCCCCGGCCGGCGGCCGGCGGCGGTCAGGACAGCGACCTGGCCCGGTGCAGCAGCCGGGTGTGCTCGGCGACCCGCTGCCCGAGGTGGGCGGCGGTGAGCAGATCGGACTTCTGCATCATCTCCGGGCCGCCGTCGCCGGGCGACTGCGCCATCGCGCCCAACCAGCCGCCGAGCCGGTTGAGTTCCCCCTCACCGCCGCCGGGCAGCAGGTCGAGGTTGACCCAGTGCATGCCGTGCTGGGCGGCCAGGACGGTGAAGTACTGAAGGGTATTGAGCTTGTCCCCGCTCATCGCGCCGGAGCTGGTGAAGCCCGCGGCCACCTTGTCCTTCCAGACCTGTGTGTACCACCGCCCGCTGGTGTCGTGGGCGAAGGTGTGGAACGCCGGGCTCGCCGAGCCCATGTAGGTGGGCGAGCCGAAGACGATCGCGTGCGCGGCGTCCAGGGTCGCCCAGTGCTCCTCGGTGAGTGCGTCGACCGGGAGCAGCTCGACGGTCGTTCCCGTCACCGACGCCGCACCGTCCCGGACGGCCTCGGCCATCCTGGTCGTGTGTCCGTACCCGCTGTGGTAGGCGATGACGACGGACACCGAGCTGTCGGACATGTGGTTTTCCCTCCGTGGTTCTGCGTCAACGGTGCCCGCCTCGCGGGCACACGTCCCTCCCCGACGCCGGCCCGAGAACGGAGCGGGCGCCCTGCGCTCAGCCTCGCAGTCGAGCGGCGCCGGGTGCACTCGCCGAGCGAGCTGTTTCACCTGCCCGAAAGAACTACCCACCACGGCGCGAAGTGAATAGGAAGGCCGAATTCCGTGTCGCCCGGTACTCAGAGCAGGTTCACCGCGAAGATGTGGCAGAAATCCGGGCGCTGTGACCGGGGTCACGTCGGTGGTGGTGGTTCTGCGACCCCGGCTCAGTTACCTTTCCCAGAGGTAATTCACCGTCATCCGGACGGAATCCGCGGATGACGGTGACGGGGGTTGTAAGGGTCGGCGCCGGTCCGGCGACGTGTTGATCCACTGCCGATGCCTGGCATACGGCACGGAATTCACGCCTCCGCCGGATTTCGCTGATCGCTAAGGGGGGAAATCCGTGAAGTTCCATCTGCTCGGCCAATTCGAGATTGTTTCGAGTAATGGCAGGTCGTGCTTACTCAGCAGGTCGAAGGTGAGTCAGGTCCTCGGGCTGCTGCTGATCCAGAACGGCGAGACGGTCGGCGTGGACACGCTGATCGAGGAACTGTGGGGGGAGAAGGTCCCGCGCAGCGCGCTGACCACGCTCCAGACGTACGTCTACCACGCGCGGAAGATCTTCGCGGGCCTGCCCGACGGGCATGCGGTGCTGGCCACCAGACCGGCCGGCTACGTCATCCAGGTGCCCGACGACGCCATCGACGTCGCCGTCTTCGAGGGGCTCGTCCAGCGGTCCCGGCGCCTGTTGGACGACGGGCGCGCGGAGGCGGCGCTGGACCGCCTCGACGAGGCGCTGCACCTCTGGCGCGGGCCGGTGCTCGTCGGCATGATGCTCGGCAGCGTCCTCGACGCCCACATCACCTACCTCAACGAACTCCGGTTCGCGGCCACCGAACTGCGCATCGAGGCCAACCAGCGCCTCGGACGGCATCAGGAGATCATCCCGCAACTGCGGCTGCTGGTCGCCGCGAACCCGCTCAACGAGCGGCTGCACGCCCAGCTCATCACCTCGCTGCACAAGTGCGGACGGCGGGCCGAGGCGCTCCAGGCGTACCAGAGCCTGTGGCGGACGCTCGACGTCGAACTGGGCGTCGAGCCGGCGCCCGAGGTGCAACTCCTCCAGCACGCCATGCTGAGCGAGGGGAGCGCGGTGCCGGGCCGGTGCTGAACGACGGCGGCGCCGGCCCGACCGGAGTGGTCGGACCGGCGCCCCGTAGTACCGGTTCGTGTCGTCGGCGCCTCAGTCGAGGAGGGCCACCACCCTCGTCCACCCGGCGCCCGCTCCGGCGACGGCGACCGGGAAGCACGCGACCGTGAAGCCCGTCGCCGCCGGCAGGTCGCCGAGGTGTGCGAGCTTTTCGAGCTGGAGGTACTCCCGGGTGCGGCCGTAGAGGTGGGCGGGCCACAGGTGGCCGCGGTCGCCGGTGCGCCGGTAGTCCTCGATCATCGACCGCATCGGCCGGTCCAGTCCCCAGGCGTCGATCCCGATGACCCGCACCCCGCGCTCGACCAGGTACCGCGTCGCCTCGCCGGTGAGGCCCGCGTAGTCGGTGAGGTAGCGCTCCGAGCCCCACAGCGCGTCGGCCCCGGTCCACAGCAGGACGAGGTCGCCGGGCCGGAGTGGGTGGCGGGCCGCGTCCAGCGCCCGCTCGATCTCGTCGGCGGTGATGCCCTCACCGGCGGGCACATGGCGCAGGTCGAGGCGGACGCCGGGCCCGAAGCACCACTCCAGCGGCACCCGGTCGATGCTCTTGGCCGGGCGGCCGCCGCTGAGCGGGCCGTAGTGCAGCGGGGCGTCCATGTGGGTGCCGGTGTGCGTGGTGAGCGTGACGGTCTCGTTCGAGATCGCCATGCCGTCCGGGAAGTCCTCGGGCGTCAGGCCCAGGACGGTCGCGGCCGCCTCGTGGCCGAGGACCTCCACCGTCACCGGTGTGGCCTCGCTGGCGGTGTCCCGGGTCGCCACGCTGAGGTCGAGGAAACGGCTCACACCGCTCCCCCCTCACGGGCCGGCCGCGGTGCGTGGGTCGTGCGCATGGGCGTTCTCCTGTCCTCGGGCGACTGAGGGCGGCAGTGTCCGCCGCCGGGATCGAATACGGCTCGAACAATGCCTGGACCGGCCGATGGAATTACTCACTCCACAAAGAAACACCGACCGGATTCGTCAGGCGAAGGTCCCCGGCCACCGAGATATGCAAAGATGCGCCCGACGCGCGGAGCACGGCGGGGAACCGCGCGCCCGGAATTCAAGATCCGGGACACAAGATTCAAAAGAGAAATGCGCACACCGGAGGGGGAATCGGCATGCACGCCGATCAGGAAGACGCGTTCACCACACCACGGGAATTCGGACCCGCGAGCGTCGGACCGGACGACCGACGCTATCTGGATCTTGTTTCCGGATTCAATCGACGCTGGCAGGCGGCACCCGAATACATCCGCCTGGTCGGTTCCACGGAGCAGGTCGTACGCACCGTCCAGGAGGCCGTCGACACCGGAAAGCGCCTCTCCATCCGCAGCGGCGGCCACTCCTACGGCGACTTCACCTACCACAAGGACGTCGACATCATCGTCGACCTCGCGATGATGGACGACATCTCCTACGACCCGCACCGCAAGGCGTTCGCCGTCCAGAGCGGCGCCCAGCTGGGGCAGATCTACGAACGGCTGTTCCGCGGCTGGGGCGTGACCCTGCCCGGAGGGGTCTGCCCCTCGGTCGGCATCGGCGGGCACGCGACCGGTGGCGGCCACGGCCTGCTCTCCCGTCAGTTCGGCTACGTCTGCGACCTCATCGAGGCCGTGGAGATGGTGGTCGTCGACCGTCACCGCAGGGCCCGCACGGTGATCGCGTCACGGAAGGACACCGGCGACCTGCGCGACCTGTGGTGGGCCTGCTCCGGCGGCGGTGGCGGCAGCTTCGGCGTCATCACCAAGTTCTGGTTCCGCTCCCGCGACGCGTCCGGACACCAGCCGGAGCGTCAACTCCCGCAGCCACCACGGGAGGTGCTGATCAGCACGGTCTTCGCCTCGTGGGACCAGCTCGACCGGACCGCCTTCACCCACCTGGTCCGCAACCAGTGCCAGTGGTACGCCGACCACAGCGCGCCCGGGTCGCCGGGCGAGGCGCTGTGCGGCCTGCTGTTCCTCCAGCACGTGTCCAGCGGCGGGGTCAGTCTGCTCACCCAGGTCGACGCCACCGCACCGAACGCGGAGAAGCTGCTGGAGAGCTACCTCGGCGCGGTGACCGCCAACACCGGCCTCACCGGACCGTTCCCGTCCCGTCGCCTGCCCTGGCTGGCCTCCACCGTCACCATCGACACCAGTAACCCCACGGTCGAGACCAACGCCACCCTGCGCGCCGCCCTCAAGCACGCCTTCCTGCGCCAACCGTTCACCGACGAGCAGTGCGCCACCATGTACCGGCAGTTGACGCGCCGGGACTACCTCAACACCCCGCCCGGCTCGGCGCTCATCCAGCTGGGCGCCATGGCCGGCGGCCGGATGAACGCACCGGCGCCCTCCGACACCGCTCTGTTCCAGCGCCGGTCGGCGTGTGTGGCGCTGTTCGAGACCTTCTGGACGGAGCCGGCCGAGGACGAGCGGCACCTGGCGTGGCTGCGCGAGCTCTACGGCCAGGTCTTCGCCTCGACCGGCGGCTACCCCGTCCCCGGCGACCGCTACCAGGGATGCAACATCAACGCGCCCGACCTCGACATCCTCGACCCCGCGCACAACACCTCGGGAGTGCCCTGGCACGCCTTCTACTTCGGCGAGAACTACCCCCGCCTCCAGCGCACCAAGGCCCGTTGGGACCCGACCGACACCTTCCGGCACTCGATGTCGGTCAAGGCCGCCTGACGCCCGCCCGCGAGCCGGGCCGGTCCGAGCCGGTGGGACGGCGCCTGCGGGCGTCGCCCCACCGGCTCACCACGTCCGCCCCCGGGGCCGGCCGGGCCCCCGTCCTCGGCGTCGCCCGCCCGGAGTCCGGCCCGACGCGACCTCAAGTGGTCCTCGAGCCCACCGGACCAGGTTGGCCGCATGGCAGCCCTACACGAACACCACACCGAGCACACCCAGGTCGTCGCCGCCCCGGCGGATGTGCTCCACGGCCTGGTGGCCGACGTCACCCTGTGGCCGGCCCTCTTCGGGCCGTGCGTCCACGTCCGGCACCTGGAGCGGTCCGAGCGCGCGGAGCGCTTCGAGATGTGGGCCACGGTCAACGGATCGGTCACCCGCTGGGTCTCCCGCCGCACCCTCGACCCGGACCGGCTCCGGGTGACCTTCGCCCAGGAGGTGAGCCGTCCGCCGTTCGCGTCCATGGGCGGGGAGTGGCTCTTCCGCGAACTGCCGGGCGGGGACACCGAGGTGGTGCTGCGGCACTCCTTCACGCCGGCGGAACCCGGCGGGGCGGCGGTGGACCGGGCGCTCGCCGCCCTGGACCGCAACAGCACCCAGGAACTGGCCGCCCTCGCCCGCCTCGCCGAGTTGGGCCACCCGGTCGCTGACCTCGTCTTCTCCTTCAGCGACAGCATCGAGCTGCCCGGCGCGCCCGCCGACGCCTATGCCTTCATCGAGCGGGCGGACCGGTGGGCCGAGCGGCTGCCGCAGGTCTCCCGGGTGCGGCTCACCGAGCCCGCCGAGGGCATCCAGGAACTGGAGATGGAGACGGTGACGGCGGACGGGGCCGCCCACTCCACGCGTTCGGTGCGGGTGTGCCGCGCTCCGGAATGGATCGCCTACAAGCAGCAGGTGACGCCCAAGCTGCTGCTCGGCCACAGCGGCCTGTGGACCTTCCCGGAGGGCTCCGGCGGCACGGAGCTCACCTCCCGGCACACGGTTCTGCTGAACCCCGGTGCGGTCGCCGAGGTGCTCGGCCCCGGCCACGGCCTGGCCGAGGCCCGGGACCGGGTGCGCGAGGCGCTCGGCCGCAACAGCGCCACCACCATGGCGTACGCCGCACAGCACACGGCCCGCGCCCACCGGTGAGCGCGGGGGACGCGGGCCGGGTGGCGCGGCGCGGCCGGTCAGCGCGCGAGCAGCAGCCGGTCCTGCCGGACCTGCCGGGACTTGTTCAGCAGGGCGCCGTCGACGCGGACCAGCACATCGGTCACCACACAGCTGGGCCCCACCTGGGCGTCGGCGCCGGGCCGGGTGTTGATCACCTGGGCGTAGTAGGTGGTGCGCACCGACCCGTCCGGCTGCGGCTCGGCGACGATCATGTTGAACCAGTGCCGGCGGACGACGGGGTCCTGCGCGAAGCGCCGGTGGAATTCCCGCAGCTCGGCGACGATCCCGGCCCGCGTCCGCGCCAGTTGCCCCGGTGTGTGGCTGAACTCGCCGTCCTCGGTGAAGGTGGCCGCGAAGGACTCGAAATCGCGCCCGTCCATCAGCTGCATCTGCCGGGCGTAGAAGTGCTGGATCTCGGCGTAGAGGGCGGTGAGGTCCTGGGTGGCTGTCATCGGGTTCTCCTCTGGACGAACGCGGCACGGGGACAGCCGTCAACCTGGCCGGGGCGGCTCGCAATTCGCTCGCGGATCGCCCGCAGCCCCCTGGAACCCGGGCGTCCGGGCCCGTCCCAGCGGTCTTCGAGTGGCCCCGGCCAGGGTGGCCCCCATCGCCCGGGACACCGCCCGGGCACCCGACCGGGAGGAACCGACCATGCCCCGTACCGACCAGCACGTCATCGTCACCGGTGCCACCAGCGGCATCGGTCTGACCCTCACCGAACGGCTGGCGCAGCTGGGCCACCCCGTCCACGTCTGCGCGCGGAGCGCGGACGCCCTCGCCGACCTCGTCGCCTCCCTGCGGGACAAGGGCCTCGAAGTGGACGGCAGCCCCTGTGACGTGACCTCGCCGGAGCAGATCCGCCGCTTCGTCCGGACAGCCGTCGACCGGTACGGCCCGGTGGACATCCTGGTCAACAACGCCGGGCGCAGCGGCGGCGGCGCCACCGCGGAGATCGCCGACGACCTGTGGTTCGACGTCATCAACACCAACCTCAACAGCGTGTTCCTCATGACGAAGGCCGCTCTGACCACCGGCGGGATGCGGGACCGGGACTGGGGCCGGATCATCAACATCGCCTCGACCGGCGGCAAGCAGGGCGTGGTCCACGCCGCCCCCTACTCGGCCTCGAAGCACGGCGTGGTGGGCCTCACCAAGGCACTCGGCCTGGAGCTGGCCCCGACCGGCATCACCGTCAACGCCGTCTGCCCCGGCTTCGTGGAGACCCCGATGGCCGAACGGGTGCGGGAGCACTACGCGGACATCTGGGGAGTGACGACCAGCGAGGCGTTCGACCGCATCACCACCCGAGTGCCGATGCGACGCTACGTGGCGACCGACGAGGTGGCGGCCATGGTGGAGTACCTGAGCAGCGACCGGGCCGGCGCGGTGACGGCCCAGGCCCTCAACGTCTGCGGCGGTCTGGGCAACTACTAGCCGCACCCGCCACCCTGGCCGAGGCACCGGAACGGACGCCCACCAGGGCCGGGCGCCGCACGGAACCAACCGGGACCACCACCCGGCACCACACACCAGGCACCACCACCCAGCCACCACCGAGGGCGAAAGGCGCAGCATGACCAACGGACGGCACCACGGCGAGACGGCGCTGGTGACGGGAGCCAACAAGGGGATCGGCCGGCAGATCGCCCGCCGCCTGGCCGCCGAGGGGATGACGGTCTATCTCGGCGCGCGGGACGAGAACCGCGGCCGGGAAGCGGAGAAGGCGCTGGCCGACGAGGGACTGGACGTGCGCTACGTCCCACTCGACGTGACCGTACAGGCGCAGATCGACGCCGCCGTCCAGCGGATCGAGGCGGCGCGCAGCCGGCTGGACGTGCTGGTCAACAACGCGGGCGTGGTCGTGGAGTGGGGAGTCGCGGTGCCGGAGGTCACCGCCGACCACATGCGGAAGGCATTCGACGTCAACGTCTTCGGCACGGTGGCGGTGACCCAGGCATGCCTCCCGCTGCTGCGCCGCTCCCCCGCCGGCCGGGTGGTCAACATGTCCAGCCCGCTGGGCTCGCTGACCCTCCTCAGCGACCCGGACCACCCCGTCTCCACCCGCGGACTGCTGCCGTACAGCGCCTCCAAGGCGGCGCTCAACGCCCTCACGGTGGTGTACGCCAACGCCCTGCGCGAGGCGGGCATCCGCGTGAACGCCGCCAACCCCGGCCTGGTCGCCACCGACCTGAACGACCGCTCCCCCTTCAGCCGCGGCACCCGCACCCCGGAGGAGGGCGCCGACGTCCCGGTGCAGCTCGCCCTCCTGCGCCCGGACGACCCGACGGGCACCTTCCGCGGCAGCATGGACGGCTCCGCGGACGAAACGGTCCCCTGGTAGCCCGCCGGTGGGCCTCCCGCCCGGTACGCGCGGCGCCGCGCTCCTTGGGCGACGGCGCCGTCACGGGTTGGGGCGTGCTGCGTCCCGGTGTCAGGGGGCCGGAGTCCGTCCCATGAGGGCAGCGGCACGAGCGGCGATGTCCGCCACGATGCGGCCCGCCGGGGCGATGTCATGGACGAGTCCGGCGCTCTGGCCCGCGTAAAGGGCAAGGGCCTCCAGATCGCCCGACATGTCGGGCACCGGGACCATGTCCTGGTATCGCGCCCAGGTCCGCCCGTCGGCGCCGCGGGCCACCACGGCGCCTTCCCCTGGCCGGTCCGGTGCGGTGGGGCGGTCCGCGCCCTCCCAGGCTCTGAGCGTGGAGTTGCGCAGCGCCCGGTGCGGGGCGTCGGGCCAGCCGCCGTCGAAGCACCGGGTGTGCACCGCGTCGTGCGGCGCCGCCCCGATCACGGCCTGGCGGTAGACCTCGTGCGTGGCCGCCTCACACGCCGTCAGGAACCGGGTGCCCAGCCATCCGGCCTGGGCCCCCAGAGCCAGTACGGCGGCCAGGCCGCGCCCGTCGGCGATACCGCCCGCCGCGATGACGGGCACCGGGTGCACCGCGTCCACCACCGCCGGCACCAGCGCCATCGTGCTGACCTCCCCGCGCACATGGCCGCCCGCTTCACACCCCTGGGCCACGATCACATCGACGCCCGCGGCCACGGCCCGTTCGGCCTCGGCGACGGAACCGACGGTGTGGAGGTGGACGGCGCCGGCCGGACGCACGCGTGCGGAGACAGCCGCGGGATCACCCCAGAACGTCGAGATGACGGGCACGCTCTCCGCCAGGCAGACCTCCACGAGCTCCTCGACGGGGAAGTCCAGCACCAAGTTCACGGCGAAGGGCTTGGAGGTCAGCCGCCGGACCTGCCGGATCCGGCGCACCGCCTCGGGTGCGCTCACCCACGTCAGAGCGAGAGTGCCGAGCCCGCCCGCCTCCGCCACCGCGGCCGCCAGCTCCGCGGTGGCCGCGGAGCCGATCGGCGCCTGCACCACGGGAACCTCGATGCCCAGTCGCCGGCACACAGCTGTCGTTAAAGCCGTCATGTTGCCCTTCCCCCCACGGAGCCGCTTCGATTTCCGAATTTTCAGGCGAGGCTAATGTTTCGGAAACCGAAACACCAGGGCTGAGGAGCCGTCGCGGCACAGGGGAACCACGACGGCATACGAGAACTCCCGGGAAACCGCAGCTCCAGGCGGGGACCCCATCGGGCGGCACGGTGGCCTGACCAGGGTGTTTTCCCTGATCAGCGACGGTGATGGCGGACGAGTCGGCCTGTACGCCGGGGACAGTCGGCGCTTTCGCGGGTAGACGTGTGACCTGCCATACACCGTGTCAGACCACAGCAATGCACATCACGTGCACGATCACGCGTGACTGCTGGACACAACGGCACGTGGGCGGATTCCAGCGACCACCCGGAGAACAAACACCACAGGCCCCCTGCGACGGGGACCACGCGGCGGTCGCCCGCCAGGCTTCGACAAGCACAGATACTTCTACTCGGTGGTGACTGGTCCGAGGCAGGGCGTGGGCGAGGAGTCCGCGGCAAGACTCTGAGACCGCGCATCAGTCGCGTTTGACGCCATTCGAGATCTTCGCTCGGGATGGCCAGACGCATCCCGGGGAAACCGGTGACGATCGCTCGGAGCGCTTCCTCTGCCTCGATTCGAGCCAATGGCGCTCCCAGGCACCGGTGGATTCCGTGCCCGAAGGCCAGGTGATTACTGGCTTTCCGGTCCAGGTCGAGCCGTTGCGGCTCAATAAATGAAACCGGATCGCGGTTCGCGGCCCCAGGGGCAATCAGTACCTGAACGCCCGCAGGGATCTCGACGCCACCGAGCTGGAGTTCCTCAGTGCTGAATCGGAAGGTAGCGAGTCCCACCGGGGAGTCGAATCGCAGCAGTTCGTCGAGCGAGCCGGCAATCAGGTCTGGGTCCTGCCGGAGCCTCGTGAGCGATGAGGGATTTTCAGCGACCCTCCGCAGCACCCACACGACGACCGCTCGCCGTGTACCGAGGCCCTGGTGCCCTTGAGCCGGTCTGTTGCCGCAGTGCCGGTGCCGGTGAAGCCGTAGTGCACCCACACGTCGTGTTCGTCTGAGGTCTCCCTCGGCTGATGGTGCGATGGAAAGCCGACGATGTCCGGCGCGGAAACGCGCCATCACACATCTGCCCGCACCGTCGCGATGTCGAGGTCGATGGCGATTCGGCCGGTCCGGCCGTCTTCATGCTGCCCGGCCGGCCTCACCATCGGGGCATCTTCGCCCGACTGCCCATCGGGCGTCGAATGCCGGTGCGAAGCGGACGGACCGCATGGTGTCCGGGCGGCGCGCAAGACCGACGGGAGGCATCACCCTGTCGGCCGGTGTGGCGGGTTACCACTCCGTGGCTGGATCGGGGAGCTGCGGCTCTGCCCTCGCATTCGTAACCTTCGGGCTCTGTCGCTGCGGGGCCCGGACACGAGCGGCCGCGCCGTCATCCCAACCACCGACCACGCCCGCACTTTCTCAAGGCCAGGAGCCCCGTTGACTGTTCTCCACTTCGACCTTCGTCCTGCCCTCGTCACTGAAGACCTACAGGTGGACGTGCACGGATCTGCGTACGCGCTCCGTCCACACACCGACGAGACCCTGGACGCAGCGAGGCGGGAGCACCCCGTGCTCGCGGCACTGCTCACGGCCCCACGGGGCTTGCAGGGGGCGTCGGCCGCGGAGTTCACGCACTTCGCCGAGGTGGACGACGCGGACCTCGACACCGGTGCGGTGCGGTGGTTGCGCGTGGTGCGGCCCGCGCCGAAGGGCGTGCATCTGCCCGAGGTGGTGATGATGGCCCTGTACCTCGCGCCACAGCGGCTGCGTGCCACCCTGCTCGCCCGCCGGGACCGCGAAGGCCGGGAGATCACGCGCAGCGGCAAGCTGGCCAGGCTCGGCGTCGGCCCGTGCACGGGGGAAGCGGCGCTCGAACTGCGCCTCCACGCCGAGACGTTGATCACGGACCATGACACAGCTGTCGGGCTCATCGCGCATCATCCCGATCTCGCGACCACCGAGCCGCACACGGCGCAGATCCTTCGGGACGACCACATCGCCCCGGACGAAGAGATGGACCCCGACCAGTACAACGCGGTGGCCGAACTCGCGGGCCTCATCAGTGAACTGGGGCAGGACTGGTCCCGCCGCATCCCCTGCCGGGATTCCGGCGGCACCCTGCTGACCGCCGGGTACGCGGTCGACGGCATCCGGGCCGGCGACCAGCTGTACACCTTCGACCTGCACGAGCGGGTCCTCGACAAGAGCCGTCCCGTGATCGCGGGGGCGCGGCGTACGTCCTCCGATGACGCATGGCTGCGGGGCAAGACCTGGCGCAGCCGCCCCGGCACGTCCGTGCTCGTCACCGACGGACCAGCGGCGCTCGGCGCGTCCGCACCCCGGGCTCCCTCCTACCGATGGACCGTGGACGAGCCCACCTCCCATCACGGCGTGAACGTGGGAGCCCCCGGCGTGGACGATGCCGGCACCTTCAGCATCGACGCCTCCAACTCCTATCTGCGCACCCTCTACCTGGGTTACGAACTCTTCGACGAGTCGGGGACGTCGCTCGGCTCTGTCACCAAGTGGGGCTCGGTCCCGGCGGTGGACACGATCCTCGGCATCCCCGTTCCCGCGGAGCCGAACGAGGTGTCCTTCGCGCTGGGGAAGGCCGCCTCGGTAAAGCTGTACTTCGGCAGCCTGGGCACCTCGGACTGGAACGCGGACGTCAGCACCGAGGGAGCGCTGCTCACCGCGCTGTGGGAGTACGGCGTACCCCTGGTCTGCCTGGCCGCAGGAAAGGCCCTCACCAGCACCAAGCTCTTCAACCGGATCATCAACGACCGCGACCTGGTCGCCGTGGTACTCGGCGTCGGCCTTCCGCTCGCCGGGGGGACGATCGCGGTGGGCACCGCGCTCACCCGGTCCTCCAAGTTCCTCACCGCGGCGGCGAACTTCGTCCTCGGCATCGTGGTGCAGAAGGGCCTGGAGAAGCTGGGGGAGTGGCTGGTCGAGCAGGTCGGCGAGGGAGCGCTGTCGAACGCCTTCGGGCCGGTGGGCTGGGCGCTGAAGCTGGTGGCCGCCGGCCTGGACTTCGAGCAGATCGCGATCACGACGGGCGAGGTGCTGTCCTCCCCCGCCTGCGTCACCGTCAAGGCCAGCCGGTCGCTGGATGTCGCCCTCACCCTGCACCCCGACCCGCGGCACGGCGAGGCCGGACACCCCGAGACGGCCGTGTGGCCGGCGGTGGCGACCCGGTACCTGGTGACGTTGCAGTACCGGGGCGGCGCAAGCCGGCAGCTCACCGGCGAGCTGCCGCATGTGACCAGCAAGGAGCCGTTGCGGCTCCGGTTCGCGGACGTGCCGGCGGGCGGCGACCTGCGGATCGTCGCGGGCGTCTACAGCGCCAACGGCTGGCTGGCCGGGTCCTGGCAGAGCGACTGGACGCCCTCGAAGCCCACCGGGGAAGCGGTGCTCGACCTGGGCGATCACCAGATCACGGAGAACCTGGTGCCGCTCGCGCCCGACACCCAGTACGTCTACAAGGAACAGCTCGCGCTGGCCGGCGGCAAGCCGGTCTGGCGCGCCGACGGCACACCTCCGAGCGCCACCAAGGCCGACCTCGACTGCCAGGGCACTTCCGGCCTGTGCGACATCGCCGCCGCCACCCTCAACAACAGTGCCTTCCAGGTCGGTTACGCCTGGCGCGCCTCGGGCCAGGAGCTCCACCCGGACCGTCCCGACGCCCCGGTCTCCGACGACCAGCTGTGGGCGGTGCAGAACGTCTCCGTGCTGGCGGACCCCGACTCCCGACGGAAGACCACCACGGTCGGCTTCACCGCCCGCCCCGCCATCGCCTACGCGCTGTCCCCCAACGCCGAGTCCATTGACGAGACGAACTTCGTCCTGGACCCGCGCGACGGCGTCATGCATCTGCGGCAGGTGCGGCTCGACGACGGTACGCGGGACTTCGGCTTCGACCAGAAGGACCTCCCGAGCTGGGGCCGGTTCCCGCTGGAGAACGTGGACGCGCTGGCCGTCCACCCCAGCAACGCCGTGATCGCCTGCTCCTGGCAGCACCACAAACTCATGCTGCTGCCCCTGCCGGCGGAACCGGTCACCGACGACAAGGCCCCGGAAGCACTGCTCGTCTCCGGTCAGGGCATCCGGGAAGGGCTGCTCAAGGGCCCGAAGGCACTCGCTGTCGCCCCGGACGGCCGCATCCTGGTCCTGGAGTCACTCAACAACCGGATCCAGGCATTCGACACCAAGGGCAATCCGGTGCCGTCCTTCACCACCGGCCCCGCCGTCTGCCAGGCCCCCACCGCACAGCTCGCCGCCGCCCTGGACGCCGGCACCATTCCCGAGGCGCTGCACGAAGCACTGCAAGAGGCGGACGCCACCCTGTTGTTCCCCCTTGATGCCCACTTCACCGCACAACTGGACTCGGCCCGCTTCCAGCCGGCGAACGACCCACTGATCGACGTGCTCGCCGCGAACGGCATCGCTCTGGCCTACGACCCGGACCACATGGACGACCCCGCGCAGAGCGCACAGATCACGGTGATCGAGAAGGGCCGCTCGTGGGTCATCTCCGACCCTCGCGGCATGGCGTGGCAGGTGCTGAACGGTCAGCAGGGGCTCGCCGTCCATCACCGCCTGACCAGCACCGTCATCCATACCCAACGGGCGGGCGCGCAGTGGCTCGTCCTGGACGACGACCGCCAGGGCGCCTGGAAGGTCGTCCCGGTCGCGGACGACGCGACCCGGTCGGAGGTCTACGCGTGCACCTCCTCCTTCCCACTGCGAGGCGACGGCGCGAACGCCGACAACTCCGTCACCTATCTCGACATGGCCGTCGAGTCACAGGGCTACACCTACGTGCTGTCCTACTCGGGTGCCGGATCCAAGGCAGCGGACTATCTGCTGGACATCTACGGCCCCGACGGACGATTCATCGTGCGCACGCCCGACACCACCGTCACCAAGACCCCGCAGAACATCGTCGCCGCGAAGATCGCGGTGGACGTCTGGCGCAACCTCTACGCCCTGGGCTACGCGCCGCTGACCGAGACCCGCGACGGCCCGGCCTTCGCCCACTGGACGCCCACACCACCACTGTTCACGCTCCCGCTCACCGCGCAGCCGAACTACGACGACCGGAACATCTCCCCTGTCAGGGCGGACTTCGCCGCCCACAACATCACGCTCACCAACGACGCGGCCGTCACCGTGACCGTCCCCGGCGGCGCATGGCAGGTCCAGGACGGCGGCACCATCTACCACCTCTACCGCAGCGGCGACGGCTTGCAGGTCTACGCCATTCCCGCCTGACGACCCAAGGAGTCCCACCTATGCAGACCCTCACCGTTGCCATCGGCCCGAAGGGCATCGACTTCTTCACCCAGCACTACGTCAAGGACGTGCTGGCGAACGACCTCAAGGGCATGAACTTCCCGGACCACGACGTCCCTGATATCGCGCGATTCGAGATCGAAAACTCCGGCTTCACAGTGGTCACCTGCGAGAAGCTGGACGTCAAGCTGTCCGATGGCAAGCTGCGGGGTTTCGAGCCCGCGTACCAGGGCGTCAAGCAGCAGGGGAACGGCACGTTCACGCTCACCTACGACGCCAAGGACTTCTCCGTGCCGTACCAGTGGACGGAGACATGGACCAAGGACACGTTCACCGTCAGGACCGGGCACGATTACGCGTCGCAGGGCCCGGACACCTTCGACTACCACCCCAGCATCGGCAAGCTCGACACCAGTGTGACGGTGAGCTTCACCTATAACTCTGGCCGCAACACCTACGACATCACCTACCAGAACTCGACCGCGACACCTTCCGACAGCAAGACCGACCCGCCGGGCGACAGCGTCATCCAGCACGAGAAGGAATTCTGGGGCGGCAAACACCTCAACACGGACGCGGTGGCCGCCATCGGCGGCGTCGAGTTCGCCAAGCCCGTCGAAAACGCGATCAACCCGATGCTCGCGTCCATCCCCGCCAGTGGCAAACTCACCGACGACATCACGTTCAACTTCGCCGTCGGTGACTCCAAACTCGCCTTCCCCGGCGACAACGGCCTCACCATCGGCGTCACCGGCGAAGTGACCTACAAGGGCACCCCCTACCCGGGCCCGCAGCCCGCGGCCCTGCCGGTGCCGACGCCGCCGACGGACGACCACCATCTGGAGGTCTACGTCTCCGAATACACGATGGGCGCCCTGCACTGGGCCTACTGGAAGGCGGGGAAGCTCGACTTCACCCTCACGCCGAAGGACATCCCGGACCCGGACAGTCTGAAGGTGGACACCTACCTCACCCTGGTGCCGGCGTTCAAGCCGTACAAGGGCTGCACCATGACCGCTCAGGTCACCCCCCTGTCGCTGCCTCACCAGGACATTCCCCAGACCTACGCGTTCGCCCAGGTCTACGAGTTCACCGCGGAGACCGAGAAGATCCTCCAGCAGCAGCTGCCGTCCGACGTGTACAACAAGGTGCTCAAGCACATGGACGGCAACGCCTACACCACGGTGAGCGACCTCACCACGGATCTGAGCGATCTCAAGATTTCCCAGGAGTACTACGCGGCCATCGAGAAGGCCACCGCGGTGATGGGCATGGTCGTCACCCAGAACCTCGAATTCACACTGACCGTCGAGGCCGACGACGAGAAGCCGAAGATCGTCTTCGATCTGCTCCGCACCGACATCCTCCGCGACCTCAAGCTCGGCGCCGCCGGCAACGTCCAGACGATGCAGTACAGCTTTCACAAGGTGATGTTCCAAGCCACGCTCAAGTCCTCCGACGTCCCGCACATCGACCAGACGACGTTCGGCAGCACCGTGTGGCCCATCGTCGGCGAACCGCACTACGACAAGGTCCTCGAAGACCTCGGCAGTAAGGGCGTCGCACTGCCGATCGTGCAGGACTTCACGTTCCTGTTCGACCAGGCCGTGCTGAGCATCCAGGAGCACTACGTGTCCGTCCTGGCCGACGTGCGCTACAAGACCGTGTAGGGAGCACACCATGCCAGGACCCGGACAGTTCGCGGGCAAGCTGCTTTTCGCCTCCACCGGAGGGTCTTCCACTGTCTATCTGACCACGTTCGAGGTCCACGGCAGCGGCGGGAAGAAGATCCCGGTGCCGGGGATGGCAGCGACGGACGTCACACCGGCCGAGCGGGTGACGCTTTATCAGGACGACGGCGGCGGAACGCTGATCCGGCTCGCCGGCCTGCTGTGGATCCGGCTGGACACGAACACTGGCTGGCTGACCCTCACGGACAACGCCACCCAAGCGGCCGTCTTCGAACTGTCCGGGTCGCCCTTGGGCACAACATGGAAGGTCCGGACGTCCCAAGGGGCCAAAGCAATCACCTACAGCGTGGACAAGCTGGCCCCGCTCCTCACCATGACGGACGACGCCTCGGGTGTCTTCGCCCCACAGACCGTCACCCCCGGTCTCGACGACATCCGGCGCACCAAGTCCGCCGCGGAGGCCGATCTGCGGCAGCTGATTCTGGCCGGTGCCGACCTCTCCGGCGTCGACCTCAGCAGGGCGGATGTCACCTCCAGCGACCTGACCGGAGCCAACCTTTCGTCCGCCGACCTGAGCCACGCCACGCTCGCCGGCACCACCTTGACCGGTACCCACTGCGACGGCACCGTACTGAACGACACCGACCTGACCGGTGCCCGGCTCGAAGCGGTCTCCTGGGGCAAGCTGCGGAGCGCGGCCCATGTCGTGCTCGCGCAGAGCCACGCCCGCGGCGCGGTCCTCGGCACCACCGCCGGCTCGGGCCCCGGTTCCGCTCCGGGCGATCGGCACCTCCTCGACTGCACCGGCGCCAACCTGTCCGGCGCCGACCTCCGCGCGGCGACCCTTTCCGCCTGCAACCTGACCGGCGCCCACCTCGCGGGAACGCTCCTCTCGGACGCCAAGCTCGTCGGCTCGGCCCTCGACAAGGCCGACCTGAGTGCGGTCGTCGCGGTCGGCACCGACCTGAGCAAGGCGACACTGCGCAACGTCAACGGCCCGGGAGCGAACCTCGCCCACGCCGACCTGTCGGGTGCGGACCTGTCCAATGCCCGGCTCGGCGCCAAGGCGTTCCTGTTCACCCTCGACTCGGTCACACCACAAGAGCTCGATGTCGCCAAGTACGCCCCGGATGACGTGGTCGCGGCCTTCGCCAAGCACGGCGTCACCCTCTCGCCGCACGACGAGGTCGTCTCCGTGCTCAAGGGCACCCGCTGGCGCATCGCGCGCTACACCCTGCAACTCCACGACGGCGGCCCCGGCATCGACGCCCTCACCGACCAGGTACGGCCCGCCGTTCTGCGCGGCGCGGTGTGCGAGGGCACCCGGGCAACCGCCGCCAACTTGGCGGGAGCCGACCTGCACGGCATCCAGTGGTTCGGGACCGGTGCCACGGTCGACCACGTGGACTTCGACGGCGCCGTGCTCGCGGGCGGCTACCTCCAGGGGATCCGGCTGACCCAGTCGTACCTCTCCGGTACGGACCTCAGCGACTGCGTCCTGATCCAGGCCAAGCTGCCCGGCTGTCACGCCGCGCCGGGAGACGGCCAGCGGCCCTTCTCCCTCGCCGGAGCCCTGCTGCACGGGGCCGACTTCAGTGACACCACGCTCCGCTCGGCCCTGCTCGTCGACGCCGCCGTCGCGACAAGCCGTGGCGTCCCGCTCTTCGCACTTCCCCCGGCCGCCCAGGCTTCCCTGGACTCCGGAGACCTGCACGCGCTGGCTGACGCCTTCACCACGGCAGGCCAGCCGCTCGGCGACGGCGCCAAGGTCCAGAAAGTCCAAGCCCGTTTCCTGGACAACTCCAAGGACCCGAACACCGCCGCGCCCCGCGTCTACCGCGTCACGGTCCGCCCCAGCGAACTGCGCGTCTTTGACGACAGCACCGCGCGCTTCCTCTTCAAACTGCCCGCCGCCGACGCCCAGTATCTCAACGCCCCCACGGCCGGTTCCGAACTCATCGCGGCCTTCAAGCAGCAGAACTACACCCTCGCCACCGACGCTCCCATCAGCGCCGAGAACTACTGGGAGATCACCGCGGGCACCGTGACCGTCCAGCCCCGCCCGGCCGCCTACCCCACCATGCGCGTCTACACGGGGCCCACGGACCTGCCCGTCTACGGCTGCGTCCTGGTCCGGCTGCGCGACCGGCCCCAGCAACCGGAGGTGGCCTTCGCAGCGACGACGGCCCTGGAGACGGCGCTCGACGCCGACTCCGTCGGACCCAGCGGCTATCCCCGCTCGCAGGTGGACGCCGAACTCCTGACCTGGGAAGAGTTCCTCACCCCGCCGGTCTGACCACCGTCGGCTGCATGCGGGGGTGGTCACGTCGAGCCACGGCCCGGGCGTCGCCCGGGAGATGCGCGATGCGGTGTCGACCCGCGCCTGGACCCCGTCGGTGGCTGGGGCATTCCCACCACCGACGGGGTCCACGCTGCGCGTCGTCGCTAGGGACTTTCGTTTGGATCATCGGGCTGACCAGAGGAAGATGCCTACGATGTGGAGTCCGGCCAGGTAGATGGTTGCGGTCTTCTCGTAGCGAGTGGCGATGCCTCGCCACTGCTTCAGGCGGTTGATGCACCGCTCGACGGTGTTGCGCTGCTTGTAGGTCTCACGGTCGAAGGCCGGCGGCCTGCCGCCCCGGCTGCCCCGTCGCAGCCGGTGCCCGCGCTGATCCGCCGGAACCGGGATCACCGTCAGGATGCCGCGTTTGCGCAGGGGGTCGCGTATGGCGCGTGAGCAGCGGGCATCTGCGGCGAGATGAATCTTCGTGCTCAGCCCGCCGCGGGACCGGCCGATGGCATGGTCGGCCGGTTCTCCGGCCGGGGCCCCTTTTTGCGGGCCCCGGCCGCGTGCTGGTGAGCCCGCACGATCGTGGAGTCCACCGACACGGCCCAGGTCAGGTACTCGTCCGCGTCAGCCTGGGCCATCAGCGCGGTGAACACTCGCTCCCAGGTGCCGTCCAGGGCCCACATCCGCAGCCGGTTGTAGACACCTCTCCAGTTTCCGTATTTCTCCGGCAGGTGGACCCACTGCGTTCCGGTCTGGAACTTGAAGGCGATCGCGTCGATCACCTCCCGGTGATCACGCCAGCGTCCACCCCGCTTCGGCGTCCGGTCCGGAAGCAACGGCTCAATTCGCGCCCACTGCACATCTGTTAACGGCACACCCGGACCAACGACCGACTGATCCAAACGAAACTGCCTAGAACTTGCCTGTATGGAGGTCGTGAACCGCTCACACAGAGTCGCTGTCCTCTCTGAACATGCCGCCGGTGTGCCAGCCTGTGGGCACCGGCTCCCGCGACACCGCCGGTCTTCGACGCGACCTCGTCGGAGCGAACCCCATCGCCGAAACAACGGCTCAGGATGCCGAAGCCGCCCACCCATGGTCAAGAGCGGCTGTAGGAGGGGCAGCCGTGCCCTGGCTGGTGGAGTAGGCCACCGCCCAGGCGCCCTCGCGAGAGGCCGACTGATCTGGGCAAGTTGCCCGGGGCGGATGCGGGAGCGCACCATCCGATCATGTCAGCCACGGAACCCCAGAAGTCCGGCGAGCAGGCTCCGAGCGCCGCTCCCAGCAGCAAGGACGCATGCAGGCAATCGTCACCATGTCGGGGCTGCTCGGCCTACTGCTCACCGCGATCCAGTACTGGGCGGTGGACCGCTACTTTGCCCAGTTCGACGTCTCGCCGGAAGAAGTCGGGCTGGACACCACCGTCCTGCTCACACGGGTCGCCACGATGCTGGTCTTCTTCGGCGTTCTCGTGCTCCCCCTCCTGATGTTCTGGCCGGGCGTGCTGGCACGCGGCGTCGAACGGGACTCCGACCGGAGCCGCCTCGCCAGGTTCCTGGCGCGCGCCTTTCGATGGAGCGCCGTGGCGCCCGAGCGATCGAGTCCGCGCAGAGGGATTACCTGGCGTACGTGATCGGGGTCCGGCCGCTGTACGTACGCGCCGAATTCGCCAAGACAGAGGGCACCCCTACGCATGCGGCTGGCCCGATGCTCTAGGGAGGGAAGGCCACCGGGACGCACAATGGCTCCACCCATGACATTTACCCAGGTCAGAGCCGTAATGGCGGACGAGTCGGCCTGTACGCCGGGTTCTGTCGCCCCCGGTCCTTGCGGGCCGGGGGGAGACGGCCATCCATCTAGGGCTGTCGTTGCCGGCAGCCTCGTGCGGTCTACCCGCGGACTCGGGCGGGCAGCCCTCGGTCGTCCGCGCAGGGGCATCAGCCGATGCCCCCTCTTGACCTTGCTCCGGGTGGGGTTTACCTAGCCCTCCGAGTCACCTCGGAGGCTGGTGGTCTCTTACACCACCGTTTCACCCTTACCGGAGGCCGAAGCCTCCGGCGGTTTGCTTTCTGTGGCACTGTCCCGCGGGTCACCCCGGGTGGGCGTTACCCACCACCCTGCCCTGTGGAGCCCGGACGTTCCTCGGGAGGATCGTGAGATCCCCACGCGGCCGTCCGGCCGGCTCGTCCGCCGTGCCGACCATGCTACCCGTAGGGGGCACCCGTCCCTGCCAGGCCCGTTACCGGGGCCGTGAGCGGGGCAGTTCGTGCTTGACCTTGTCGCAGCGGCAACGTTTCTACTGAGCGCATGAGAATCGGTGAGCTTGCAGGTCTGATCGGGATCAGCACCCGTGCCGTGCGCCACTACCACCATCTCGGGCTGCTGCCCGAACCGGAGCGCCGGGCCAACGGATACCGGGACTACGGACTGCGGGACGCGGTCGCGCTCGCGCGGGTGCGCCGGCTGACGGAGCTGGGGCTCGGGCTGGACGAGGTGCGGGACGTCCTCGCCGACGACGCCGGGCGCGAGCTGTACGAGGTGCTGGACGAGCTGGACGCGGACCTGGCCCGGCAGGAGGAGGAGCTGCGGGTGCGGCGGGCCCGGCTGGCCGCCGTGCGCCGGCAGGCCGCGGAGCACGGCGGGCTGCCCGCCGAGGGGCCCGTGTCGGACGAACTGGCGGCGCTCTTCGCCGAGATGGCACGTACCTCGGCGGCGCGGCCGGGCCCGGAGCCCGCCATGGCGTCGAAGGAGCGGGAGGTGCTGGCGCTGCTCGAATCGATGGCGGGCGAGGAGGGGAACAAGCGGATGGTGGAGCTGCTCGGGGAGGCGACCGCGGCGCCGGGGGCGATGGAGCGGGCGTACGAGGTGTACGGGCTGCTCGATGCGCTGGTGGACGCCGGGACGGACGACCCGCGGGTGGCGGAGGCCGCGCAGGCGCTCGCCGACTGCATTCCGGACTCGATGATCGCGGAGGTCAGCGGGGAGGACTGGGCACGGGCGGCCGGGCCGGGCGCGGAGACGGACGGCGGCTTCCTGGCGGCGTACTACGCGCACTTCGCACCGGCGCAGGCCCGTGCCGTACGCCGGGCGCTCCAGCTGGTGGCGGAGCGTGCGCGATGAGCCGGGGCACCGCGCTGCGCCGGCTGGCCGCCCATGAGGGGCGGTGGCTGAGGAGCCTGGCGTGGTGGGTGGCCCGGCGGCGGATCGGGGTGGCGCCGGGTGAGCGGGCCCTGGGGTATGCCGGGGCGCAGGCGGCGATCGTCTACGGGCTGACGTTCGTCTGTGTGGTGGAGACGGCCGGGTTCGGGGTGCTGCTCGCCGGCAAGGCGGTGGTGCACGAGGTGATGCTGTTCGTCGATGTGTACACGGTGCTGACGGTGCTGGGGTTTCAGGCGGCGGCGGTCACCCGGCCGCATGTGCTGGGGGCGGCGGAGCTGCGGCTGCGGGACGGCGCGCGCCGGGAGATCCGGATACCGCTGGAGCGGATCGCCTCGGTGCGCTACGACCTCCGGTTCGTGCGGGAGCAGCAGAAGGACGGCGGCGGCGAGGTGGCCGAGCTGGCGGTGGCGGGGCAGACCTCGGTCACCGTCGAACTGTCCGAACCGGTGGTGGCCGTCCGGCTGTTGGGGCGGCGGGAGACGGTCCGTACGGTGCGGTTCCACGCCGATGAGGCACGGGCGGCGGTGACGGCGGTACGGGAAGGGATGGCGGCGCGGGCCGGGGCGCTGGGGGCGGGCGGGGCACCGGAGGCGGGTGGGGCGTCGAAGGCAAGCGGGACGACTGAAGCCGCCGGGGCGCCCGAAGCAGGCGCGGCCCCCGTCAGGCAGGAGTGAAGCGGACCGGGTAATGACCCGGTTCGGCCTCGGTGAGGCGGACCGGGATGCGGTGGCCGAGGGGGAGGGCGGGGCCTTCAGGGGCGGTTTCGACGGTGCCGATGACGGCCGGGTCGTAGAGGTGGACGGTGCCGTGGGTGGGGTCCTTCTCCTGGATCTCGACGACCAGGGCCTCGAAGATCTCGCCGACCCGGTCGCGCAGCAGGGCCGCCTCGACGAGGTCGACACAGGCCCGCTCCACCTGGTTGGCGCGCTGGGTGCCCAGCTCCATCTCCCGGGGCAGTGCGGGCAGCGCCGTGCGGACCCAGTCGGGCGGTGCGGCGCCGGCCGAGGCCGCCAGGCACAGCTCGGAGGTGTAGCGGTCGACCAGGCGCCGCAGCGGCGCGGTGGCGTGCGCGTACGGGGCGGCGACGGCGGCGTGCAGGGCGTCGGAGGCAGCGGGCGCGGTGCCGTCGAAGACGGTGTAGCCGGCGCCGCGCAGCAGGGCGGTGCACTCCTGGAGGAAGGCGGCGTGGGTGGCGCGGCGCGGGTCGAGGGTGCGGATCAGCGCCGCGTACGAGGTGTGATGGGGCCAGTCGACGCCGAGCGCACGGGCGGTCAGCCGGAGCCGGGCGACCGAGCCGTCAGGGGCGGTGGGCAGCGTACGGAGGATGCCGGTGCCGGAGGCCAGCATCAGCTCGGCCGCGGCCATGCCGGTGAGCAGGGAGATCTGCGCGTTCCAGGCGTAGGCCGGGAGCGGGGCGCGGTATTCGAGGGTGTAGCGGCCGTCGTGCTCGACGATCTCCTGCTCGGGGACGTTCAGGGATATCGCGCCCCGGGCGACCTCCCGCTCCTCCCGCAGCCGTCCGATCTCGCGCAGCAGGGCGAGGGGTTCCTCGGCCGTCCGGTCGTCGAGGATCCGCTGGACGCCCGCGTAGTCCAGTCTGGCCCGCGAGCGGACCAGCGCGCGGCGGACGGAGGTGCTGGTCAGGGCGCCGTCCGCGTCGAGATCGAGCTGCCAGAGGACGGCCGGGCGGTCCCGGTCGGGCAGCAGGCTGGCGGCGCCCTCGCTCAGCACGTACGGGTGCAGCGGGACCCGCTCGTCGGGGAAGTAGAGGGTGGTCACCCGGTGGTGTGCCTCGGCGTCCAGGGCCCCGCCCGGCGTGACGAAGGAGGCGGCATCGGCGATGGCGTAGTGGACGCGGTAGCCGCCCCCGGCCTTCGATCCGGGCGGCGGCGGGCGGCGGGACAGGAACACCGCCTGGTCGAGGTCGAGGGTGCCGGGCGGGTCGAGGGTGAAGAGGGGGAGGTCGGTGGCGTCCTCCAGGGTGTGCTCGGTCGCCACGGCGCCGTCGGCGGCCGGGATCCGCGGGGCGCGGGCCGCGCTCTCCGCCTCGGCCTGTGCCGTGGGCGGGAAGTGGTCCGGGATCTCCAGCTTGCCGCGCAGCTCATGCAGCGCGACACGCAGCGGGGCCTCGGCTGCGTCGGTCACATGCATATGGAGACGGGGCATGACACCGAGCGTATGGCGGGTGGCCGCTCCCGGCGCGCCGTGCGGGGGGGGCCGCCCCGGGTGCGAGCCCCCGGCCCCGGGCTCCCGGCGCGGTCTTCGCCCGCCCGCCGCAGGCCCTACGCTTTCCCGGGGCCGCACCCCCGCCCGTACCGCCGCGAAGGAGAACCACCGTGCTCGTGCTGTTGCCGCCGTCCGAAGGGAAAGCCTCCGCGGAGGCCGGGGCGCCGCTGGACACCGGGGCGCTGTCGCTGCCGGGGCTGACCGCGGCGCGCGAGACGGTGCTGGCGGAGCTCGTCGAGCTGTGCGCGGCGGACGAGACCAAGGCCCAGGAGGTGCTCGGGCTCAGCGACGGCCTCAAGGGCGAGATCGCCAAGAACGCGGGGCTGCGGACGGCGGGGACCCGGCCGGCCGGGGAGATCTACACCGGGGTGCTCTACGACGCGCTCGGTCTGGCGTCGCTGGACGCGGCGGCGCGGAAGCGGGCCGAGCGGTCGCTGCTGGTGTTCTCGGGGCTGTGGGGGGCGGTACGGATCGGCGACCGGATTCCGTCGTACCGCTGCTCGATGGGCGTGAAGCTGCCGGGCCTCGGTGCGCTGGGCGCGTACTGGCGGGCGCCGATGGCCGAGGTGCTGCCGGCCGCCGCCGGGGAGGGACTGGTGCTCGACCTGCGGTCCGCGGCGTATGCGACGGCGTGGAAGCCCAAGGGCGAGCCGGCCGGGCGGACCGCGACGGTGCGGGTGCTCCAGTCGAAGACCGTGGCCGGTGTGGAGAAGCGGACGGTGGTCAGCCACTTCAACAAGGCGACGAAGGGGCGGCTCGTACGGGATCTGCTGTCCGCGGGGCTCGATCCGGCGGATCCGGCGGAGCTGGTGGCGGCGCTGCGCGAGCTGGGTTACGCGGTGGAGGCGCAGGCTCCCGCGAAGGGCGGCAAGGCGTGGGCCGTGGATGTGATCGTCACGGAGCTGTAGACGGGGGCGGGGGCCCGCGCGCCCGCGCCCGTTGCATTATGCGCAACGCTCGTTGCGGAGAGTGGACACCCGGGCGCACCATGAGCGACGTGACCAGCGCCGCCTCCTCCCCCGGGCCCGCCGCCCCGTCCGTCCTCGGGCTCGCCCCCGTCATCCCGGTCGTCGTGCTGCACGACGCCGCCGACGCCGTACCGCTCGCGCGTGCCCTCGTCGACGGCGGGCTGCCCGCGATCGAGGTGACGCTGCGGACGCCCGCGGCGCTCGACGGGATCCGGGCCGTCGCCGAGAAGGTCCCCGAAGCGGTGATCGGCGCGGGCACCCTGCTCACCCCGGGGCAGGTGGCGGCCGCCCTGGTGGCCGGCGCCCGCTTCCTGGTGAGCCCCGGCTGGTCGCCGCGGCTGCTGGGCGCGATGAAGGACTCCGGGGTGCCGTTCCTGCCGGGTGTCTCGACGGCCTCGGAGGTGGTGACGCTGCTGGACGAGGGCGTCACCGAGATGAAGTTCTTCCCGGCGGAGGCGGCGGGCGGCACGCCGTATCTGCACGCGCTGGCCTCGCCCCTCCCCCAGGCCCGCTTCTGCCCGACCGGCGGGATCGGCCTGGATTCGGCGCCGTCCTATCTGGCGCTGTCCAATGTCGGCTGCGTCGGCGGCACCTGGATGCTGCCGGCCGACGCGCTGGCCGCGAAGGACTGGGACCGGGTGCGCCAACTCGCCCGGGAGGCGGCGGCGTTGGCGGCCTGACGGCGGTGCGTACGCGCACGGGCCCGGCGCCCCGGTCGTCCGGGGTGCCGGGCCCGTGTGCATACAGCGGGTACCTGGCGGCCTACGGGAACGCCCCGCTACCGCAGATGGGAGGTGTCGTTCAGCAGCCGCACCGAGGCGTTGCCGTCGGAGAAGTACGCGACGGCGGAGAGCGATGCCGCGGAGAGCTCCATCCGGAACAGCGACTCCGGCGGGGCGCCCAGCGCCAGCCGGACCAGCATCTTGACCGGTGTCACATGCGTGACCAGCAGCACCGTCTTGCCCGCGTACCGGGCCAGGAGCTTGTCCCGGGCGACGGCGACCCGGCGGGCGACCGACGCGAAGGACTCACCGCCTCCGGTGGGCGCCACCCTCGCGGAGCCGAGCCAGGCGTCGAGGTCCTCGGGGAAGCGCTCGCGCACCTCGGCGAAGGTCAGCCCCTCCCAGGCCCCGAAGTCGGTCTCGCGCAGCCCCTCCTCGATACGGACCTCCAGACCGAGCCGGGCCGCGACCGTCTGGGCGGTCTCCCGGCAGCGCCGCAGCGGTGAGCTGACGACGGCCTGGATCGAGCCCCGGGCGGCGAGCGCGGCGGCGGTCGCCTCGGCCTGCCGGCGTCCGGCGGCGGAGAGCTCGGGGTCGGTGCCGCCGCTGCCGGAGAACCGCTTCTCGGGGGTCAGCGCGGTCTCGCCGTGCCGCAGCAGGACGAAGGTCGCGGGCGGACCGAGGTCGGGGGCGCCCCAGCCGGCCGCCGGGGCGCTCGGTGCCGCGTCCGCCGCCTCCGCCGATTCGACGGCCTCGTCGGCGGCGCGGGCGGCGGCACTGCGGGCGGGCGCGGCGGCGGTGGCGAGCGCCGCCCTGGAATTGCCCGGTTCCCACTGCTTGCCGATCTTTCCGGCGTCCATCGCCTCGTTGGCGAGCCGGTCGGCGTGCTTGTTCTGCGCGCGCGGGATCCACTCGTACGTCACCCGGTCGGCCGGGAAGACCGACCTGGCCTCGGCGGCCAGCGGCTTCATGTCCGGGTGCTTGATCTGCCAGCGCCCGGACATCTGCTCGACGACGAGCTTGGAGTCCATCCGCACTTGGACGCACGCCTGCGGATCGAGGGCGTGCGCCGCCCGCAGGCCGGCCACCAGCCCCTTGTACTCGGCGACGTTGTTGGTCGCGGTGCCGATGAACTCGGCGGCCTCGGCCAGCACCTCGCCGGTCTCCGGGTCGAGGACGACCGCGCCGTAACCGGCCGGCCCCGGATTGCCCCGGGAGCCGCCGTCCGCCTCGACGATCAGCGTGCGTGCCACGGCCTAGAGACCCGAGTCGGGCGTACGGACCAGGATGCGGGTGCAGTTCTCGCAGCGCAGGACCGCATCGGCGGCGGCCGCGCGCACGTCGTTGACCTCGGTGATGTTCAGCTCCAGCCGGCAGCCCTCGCAGCGGCGCTGGTAGAGGCGGGCCGCGCCGACGCCGCCCTCCTTCGCGCGGATCTTGTCGTAGAGCTTGAGCAGATCGGCCGGGATGTCGGCGACGGTCAGCTCGCGCTCCTTGGAGACCGTCGCGCGCTCGGCGTCGATCTCGGAGTACGCCGCGTCCCGGCGCGTGGTGGCGTCGTCGACCTTGGCCTGGATGGCCTCGACCCGGGAGGTGAGCTCGGTGACCCGCTCCTGGGCGGCCTCCCGGCGCTCCATGACCTCCAGGACGACGTCCTCCAGGTCGGCCTGGCGCTTGGCCAGCGAGGCCAGTTCGCGCTGGAGGTTCTCCAGGTCCTTGGGGGAGGTGACGGCACCGGAGTCCAGGCGCTTCTGGTCGCGGGCGGCGCGCTGGCGCACCTGGTCCACGTCCTGCTCGGCCTTGGTCTGCTCGCGGCTGGTGTCGCTCTCCTCGGTCTGCGCGGCGACGAGCAGGTCGCGCTGCTGGATGAGGTCGGCCTCCAGGGTCTGAAGCTCGGCCAGCTCGGGGAGGTTGTTGCGCCGGTGGGTGAGCTGGGTGAGCCTCACGTCCAGGGCCTGGACGTCGAGGAGGCGGATCTGGTCGGCGGGCGCGGCGTTCAGCGTGGGGCTCCTGTGGTGTGCGTCGGGGTGACGAGTCGGGTGGACGCCGCGTGGGCGGTCCAGGGATCGGTGACCGTACGGGAGACATGCGTGCGCAGGCCCCAGTCGTGCCGGTCGGAGACCGCGTCGAGCTGGGCCGCGGCCTGCTCGCACCACGGCCATTCGGTGGCCCAGTGGGCGGCGTCGAGCAGCGCCAGCGGGCTCTTCTGGGTGGCCTCGGAGGCCGGGTGGTGACGCAGGTCGGCGGTGAGGAACGCATCCACACCGGCCGCCCGTACGTCATCGAAGAGACTGTCGCCGGAGCCGCCGGAGACGGCGAGGGTCCGGATCTCACGGTCCGGGTCGCCGGCCGCCCGGATGCCCTGCGCGGTGGCGGGCAGCCGCTCGGCGGCGTGGGCGGCGAGCTCGGCCAGCGTCATCGGATGCGGCAGCTCGCAGATCCGGCCCAGGCCCCGGCGGCCCGCCGGATCGCTCGGGTCCGGGACGAGGGGGCCGACGATGCGCAGGTCCAGGGCACCGGCCAGGGCGTCGGAGACACCGGGGTCGGCGGTGTCGGCGTTGGTGTGCGCGACATACAGGGCGATGTCCTGCTTGATGAGGGTGTGCACGACCTTGCCCTTGAAGGTGTCGGCCGCGACCGTCGTCGTACCGCGCAGATAGAGCGGGTGGTGGGTGACGAGGAGGTCGGCGCCGAGCGTCACCGCCTCGTCGACGATCTCCTGGACCGGGTCGACGGCGAACAGCACACGGCGGACCTCCGCGCCGGGGTCTCCGCAGACCGTGCCGACGGCGTCCCACCCTTCGGCCCGCTCGGGGGGCCAGAGGGCGTCGAGCGCGGTGAGGACTTCAGACAGTACGGGCACGGATGGAAGGTTACCTCCCGGCCGTGACTTGGCGTCGGGTCCTCCGCCCCTGCCCCTCCACCACCTTCCCCCTAGGGGAACGCGGGAACGCACGGCCTCGCGCCCGCCCGCACGGCCCCGTGCCCGCCCGCACCGGCCCCGGGGCGGGAACCCGGAGCACAACCACGGCGCCCGGTACCGGCGAACCGGACAACTGCCACCCTTACGCGTGAAGTACCACAACTTGCGGCGTTCGGCCGGGAGTACGAAAACTAGCTTCGGTTGCCGACTGGAGGTGACCACTCGATGACGATCTGTGCCACTGAGGACACCATGGCGCCGGCCGGCCCGCTCGCCGGGCGCCTGACGATCGCCGCCGACGGCTCGTACGCCGCCCGGCTCGCCCGGCACGACGACGCCGCCGGAAGCTGGTTTCCGGAGCGCTGGACGCTGAGCGGCCCCGAGCCGTACGCCGTGCCACTACAGGGCACCCAGCCCGAGGAGCCGGACAGCGCCCTGCTGCCGCTCACGGACGGGCGGGTGCTGATCCTGCGCCGGGTCGCCGACCGCTTCGCCGTCTCGCTGCTCTACCCGACGGGCCCCGGAACGGGCGAACTCCTGCTGGGCGCCGTGGCAGCCCCCCGGCTGGCCCTGCTGCCGCCCGCCCCGGACGGGACCCGCGCGCACGCCCTCGCGCCCGGGGCGGAGTACACCACGCTGTGGCTGGTGCACGGCGGGGCGAACGGGCCCGAGCCGGTCACCCGGATCCCGGGGCGCTGCACGGGTGGTGTGTGGCTGGACCGCGGCGGCCGACTGCTGGCGCTGGACCGGGAGTTGGACGGCCGGACCAAGACCGTGGTGGTCGACCTGGAACGGGGCGGCGAAACCGGTCTGCTGCTACAGATCACCGAGGAGAGCAACGACCGGCTGCTGCTGGCCGATCCGGACAGCGGGCTGCTGCTCGTGCACTCGGACGCCCCGGGGCACGACCGGCTGGGCTGGGGCGTACTGGGCAGCAGCCGGCCGGTGCGCTTCCCGGAGTGCCTGCGGCCCACCAACGGGACGGCCACACCGTTCGCGGTCCAACCGGGGCAGATGCTGGCGCCGGAGAGCTGTGCGGTGGCCTTCCGGATGGCCGGGCCGAGCGGCACCTGGCTGGGCGTCTGGCGGCCCTCGGGGCGGCAGTTGCGGCAGTACCCGGCACCGGAGGGCTGGCTGGCGGGGACCGGCCTGTGGACGGCGGACGGCGAACTGCTGCTCCCGTACGCGACGGAGGCGGAGCCGTGCGGGGTGGCGCGGAGGGCTTTGGGGGTGGAGCCGGTGGCACCGGTGGAACGGGTGGCCGTGGGGTCGGTGGAGCCGGTGCGGCCTGGGGAGACGGGGCGGCTTGGGGAGGCGGGGCGGCCCATGGGGCCTATGGGGCCGGTGCGGCAGGTGGCGCCGACATGGATGGCGGGGCCGACGGGGACGGCGGGCTCGACGGGGACGGCACGGCCGGTGGCGCCTGTGGCGCCCGTGAGACCCGTGGCACCGCCGGTGGAACCGTCACGTCCGGTGGAGCCCGTGGAACCGGTGGAGCCCGTAGAACCGGAGGAGGCAGCACAGCCGGAGGGTGCCATGAAGCCGGATGAGGCGTCGCCCTCCGGGAGCGGCGCCGGGGGCGGCACCCGGAACGGCGCGGAGATTGTCCCGGATGCAGCGGATGCCGACAACCGCTCCACAGCATCTGCACAACCCCAGGGCGCCGACGCGGAACCGGCGCGCCTCCCCGGACATCCCCAAACATGCAGGCCAGTTCCCTTGCAAGAGGCACCTCTGGCGGCCCGCCAGACCCGGTGGAGCGCGATTTCCGGCCCCGTTAGAATTTCGGGCGGGGGCTGCGCAGCCGGTTGACCGGCCACCGGCAGTGCCGCTCGGGAGCAGCCGTGGCGGGCGTCGGGCGAGGTCCCGACGCGTATAGCTGTAAGCGAACTGACGGAGTGACTCTTTTCATGTCCGAAGCCCGAACCGACACGACCCAGGCGCGCCCACAGGAGGCATCCGCCCAGGCCGCCGAGGCCGCAAGCTCCGGCAGGCACCGTGGCCCGGCCGCCGCGGAGGAGTCCGGCTCCACCCCTCATGGCCGGCACCGCCGGGACAAGCAGACGCAGGACGCGTAGCGCCGGTCCGGCGCGCCCGGACCGGCGGACCGCACCACGGCCGTGACCGCCGCACCGCTCGACAGCGGGCGGTGGCCACGGCCGTGGTGCGTACTCCGTCTTGTGCGGCCTTGTTCAGCCGCGCTTGAGGGCCAGCACTTCGGCCGCCGCGAAGGTCTCGTCCGGCGGGCGCCGTGCGTAATACGGCGTCAGCAGGTCATCGAGCTCCGCGTAGCTGAAGACGTCCTTCGCGGTGTCGAACTTGGCGGCGATCCGCGGGCGTTCGGCGATGGCGACCATGCCGCCGTGGACGACCAGCAGCTGACCGTTGACCCGGGCCGCGGCCGGTGAGGCGAGATAGCCGACGAGCGGTGCGACATGTTCGGGCGCGAGCGGGTCCAGGGCGCCGTCCTCGGGCTCCTGGAAGCCGGCGAACACGTCCTCGGTCATACGGGTGCGGGCGCGCGGGCAGATCGCGTTGGCGGTCACACCGTATTTGCCGAGTGCCAGCGCCGTGGAGGTCGTCAGGCCGACGATGCCGCCCTTGGCCGCGGCGTAGTTGGGCTGCCCCGCCGAGCCCGCGAGGAACGCCTCGGAGGAGGTGTTGACGATCCGGCCGTGGACCGGGCCGCCGGCCGCCTTGGCGCGCTCGCGCCAGTGGGCGGCGGCGAAGTGGGTGGTGTTGAAGTGGCCCTTGAGGTGCACGCGGATGACCGCGTCCCACTCGTCCTCGGTCATCGAGAACACCATCCGGTCGCGCAGAATGCCCGCGTTGTTGACCAGGATGTCGAGCTGCCCGTAGGTCTCGACCGCCAGCCGCACCAGGGCGCGGGCCTGGGCGTGGTCGGCGACATCACCGAGGTGGGCGACGGCGGTGCCGCCCGCCGCACGGATCTCGGCGACGACGTCCTCGGCGGGCGCCGAGGAGGCTTCGCCGGAACCGTCGCGGCCCGGCTGCCCGTAGTCGTTGACCACGACCCGGGCGCCGAGACGGGCGAGTTCGAGGGCCTCGGCGCGGCCCAGACCGCGCCCGGCGCCGGTGACGATCGCGGTCAGGCCCTCCAGTGGCTGTGCCATTCCTGTCCTCTCCAGTGGTCGCGGCACGCGGTGCGGTGCGGTGCGCTGCGAGGGGTGAACGGTGGGCGTCAGAGCGCTATACAGGTGCGCAGCGCGGTGCCGGAGCGCATCTGGTCGAGTGCGTCGTTGATCTCGGCGAGCTGGACGCGATGGGTGATCAGTCCTTCCAGGTCGATCCGGCTGGCCCGCCACAGGGCGATGGCGCGCTCGTAGGAGCGCAGCACATCCGCGCCGCCGTACAGGGACGGCAGGATCCGCTTCTCGTCGAAGAACAGCTCGAACATATTGACCTGGAAGGTGTCGTCCATGGCGCCCGCGCCGACCACGCACAGGGTGCCGCCGCGCCGGGTCATCTCGTAGGCGGTGCGGGCGGTGGCGGACTTGCCGACCACCTCGAAGACGTAGTCGAAGCCCTCCCCCGCGGTGATCCGGGCCTTGGCGTCGGCGAACTCCTCCGGGGCGACGGCCTCGGTCGCGCCGAAGCGGAGCGCGGCCTCCCGGCGGGCGGGCACCGGGTCGACGGCGATGATCTCGGCCGCGCCGCTGGCCCTCGCCCCCTGGATGACGGAGATGCCGACGCCGCCGCAGCCGATCACCGCGACCGAGGAAGCGGCCTCCACCTTGGCCGTGTTGAGGGCGGCTCCGAGCCCGGTGGTGACACCGCAGCCGATCAGCGCGGCGATCTCGTACGGGACGTCGTCCGGGATCGGGACCGCGCAGTTGGCGGCGACCACGACCTCCTCGGCAAAGGTGCCGGTGCCGGCGAAGCCGAAGACGTCCCCGCCGGGGCGCCGGAAGTTGGGGGTGCCGGCGTTCATGAAGCCGGCCAGGCACAGATGGGTCTGGCCGCGCCGGCAGGACGGACAGCTGCCGCAGGCGGGCAGCCAGCACATCAGGACGCGGTCCCCCCGGTCGAGGCCGGTGACGCCGTCGCCCACGTCGAGGATCTCGCCGGCGCCCTCGTGACCGGGGACGAAGGGCGCGGGCTGCGGCAGTACCCCGTTCATCGCCGAGAGGTCGGAGTGGCACAGTCCGGTCGCCCGGATGCGGATCTTGACCTTGCCGGGGCCAAACCCCACCGCCTCGATGTCGTCGAGGACTTCGAGCTTGTCCTGCCCTGTCTCGTGCTGTACGGCTGCGCGCATGTCACGGCTCCTCTCGTACGGACGGCCGGTCCGGGCCCGGTCCGGACCGGCGGGGGCGTGCCTGACGGATCAGCTGTGCTCCACCACGGTGTCGGCCAGCACCGGCGCGTCGTCCCGGTCGGCCGCGGTGACCGACACCAGGACCCGGCCGGGCTCCCGCCACTGGTGGATGCGCAGCGTCTCCCCGGGGAAGACCACACCGGCGAAGCGGGTCGTGTAGGACCGCACCCGTGCGACCTCGCCGCCGAGCACCGTGTCGACGACGGCCTTGAGCGTGACCCCATAGGTGCACAGCCCGTGCAGGATCGGCCGGTCGAAGCCGGCGAGCTTGGCGAACTCGGGGTCGGCGTGCAGCGGATTCCAGTCGCCGGAGAGGCGGTAGAGCAGCGCCTGGTCCGGGCGGACCTCACGTTCGGTGCTCAGATCGGGGGCGCGGTCGGGGAGTTCGAGGCGGGCGGAGGGGCCGCGCTCGCCGCCGAAGCCGCCCTCGCCGCGGACGAAGATCTGGGTGTCGCAGGTCCACAGGGGGCCCTCGTCGTCGGCCACTTCGGAGCGCAGCACGATGACGGCGGCCTTGCCCTTGTCGTACACGGCGGGGACGGACGAGGTCTGCGTGGCCCGGCCGCTCACCGGGAGGGGGCGGTGCACGGTGACGGTCTGGCCGCCGTGCAGGACCGCGGCGAGGTCGACCTCGATGCCGGGCGCGGAGAGCCCGCCGGCGAGCGCCATCCCGCCGCCCGCGACGGTGGCGAAGCTGGGCAGGACGTGCAGGGCGCTCTCCAGGGTGTAGCGCAGTTCGTCCGGGTCGGTGGCGGGGTGCGGCTTCTCCGGAGTGGGCGCACCGGCGCCGATGCCGAGGTGGTAGAGCTGGACGTCCTTGTGGTCCCAGGCGAGTTCGGTGGTCCGCGGCTCGGCGGAGGTGGCCTTGGCGGCGTCGATGGGCATGGGGCTGCTTGCTCCTTCACCACGAGGGGAAGACCCCGGCCCGGCCGTCCGCACCGTCGACCGCGCCGGGGTCGTATCTGGTCGGCACGGCCGCGCTCCGACAGGGCACAGGGCACACTTCTAGAACGCGTTCTAGCCGATGGCTCTCATGTATAGCCGATCCGTCCGACACCCGGAAGACCTCTGACGGCTTGTCAGAATCAGGTCCCGCGGACGGCGGAGAGCCTCCCGGGCTCGGGCTCCTCCGCCGCGCCGATCCCCACCTTCGATGCGCGGAACCGTGACATTTGTCAGAGGAGTTCATCCACATTCGCCTCTAACGCAGGCCGATCACGCTCCGTAACGTCGAAGGCAAGCAGACGAGAGGCGGGGTGAGCATGGCAGGGACGACAAGGCCCGGCAGCACGGCGGAAGGGGCGCGCGGCGCCACGGCGGTGGGATTCTCCGGGGTGACCCGGAGTTATGGCGCGGTGCGGGCCGTGGACGGACTGGACCTGGAGATCGCGGCGGGCGGGACGGTGGCGCTGCTCGGGCGCAACGGCGCGGGGAAGTCCACCACCCTCAACATGCTGCTGGGGCTGCTGCCGCCCAGCACGGGGACGGTCCGGCTGTTCGGCGGCACACCGGAGTCGGCGGTGCGCGCCGGCCGGGTGGGCGCCATGCTTCAGGACGGCAAGGCCATCCCGCGGGTCACCGTCCGCGAACTGATCACCTTCGTCGCCGCCACCTACCCGCACCCCATGGACGTCACCGAGGCCCTGGAGCTGGCGGGCCTCGACGGGTTCGGCGGGCGGCGGGTGGACCGGCTGTCCGGCGGGCAGGCCCAGCGGGTCCGCTTCGCGGTGGCGCTGGCCGGCAACCCCGAGCTGCTGGTGCTCGACGAGCCGACCGCGGCGCTGGACGTGGAGGCGCGCCGCGCCTTCTGGCGCTCGATGCGGGCCTATGCCCGCCGGGGCCACACCGTCCTGTTCTCCACCCACTATCTGGAGGAGGCCGACGCGCACGCCGACCGGATCGTGGTGATCGACCGCGGCCGGGTGGTCGCCGACGGCAGCGGCGACGCGATAAAGCGGCGGGCCGGCGGCTCGCAGGTCTCCTTCGACCTCGCGGGTGCCGCCACCGGGCCGCTGTCCGGGCTGCCCGGCGTGAGCGCCGTGGAGGTGCGCGGCGACCGGGCGCGGCTGCGGACGGCGGACTCCGACGCCACGGTCCTGGCGCTGGCCGGGCTCGGGCTCGTCCGCGGACTACAGGTCACCCCCGCCAGCCTGGAGGACGCGTTCCTCGCGCTCACCTCCGCCGAAGCCATCCCCGACGCCCCGGCACACACCGCCGGCGCCCGGCCCGTGAAGGAGAGCGCGTGATGCTCGACTACCTCCGTCTCGAAGTCCGCCGCACCCTCCGTGACCGGGGCTTCGTCATCTTCGGTATCGGGATGCCGGTGCTGATGTATGTGCTGATGACCAACATCGGCGTGGGTCCGGGCGGCGCCGACCCGGAGTGGAAGATCGCTTCGATGGTCGGCATGGCCGCGTACGGCGCGCTGGGTTCGGCGGTCGGCACGGGCACCGGTGTCGCCGAGGACAAGCAGCTGGGCTGGCTGCGCCAGTTGCGCATCACCCCGCTGAGCCCGCTCCGGGTGGTGGTGGGCCGCGGGCTGACCGGCTCGGTGACGGTGCTGCCGTCCCTCGCCGCCGTACTGCTGGTGGGCGCCCTGGTCAACGGCGTCCGGATGCCGGCCTGGCAGTGGGCCGCGCTGGCCGGGCTGCTCTGGATCGGCACCACGCCCTTCACGCTGCTCGGTCTCGGCAACGGCTACCGCCTGTCCGCGCAGTCCACCGGCGTGGTCAACACGGGCTGTGTGCTGCTGCTGTCGATCATCGGCGGTCTGTGGTTCCCGCCCGTGCTGTTCCCCGACTGGCTCCGCTCGCTGTCCGGGTGGACGCCCGGCAACCGCTTCGCGGAGCTCGGCCGGAGCGTCACCCACGGCAGCGCACCGGACCTGGCCTCAGTAGCGGTGCTGGCCTTGTGGCTGGCACTCTTCGGCGGATACGCGGTGTACGCGTACCGTCGGGCCGCACGCACGGTGTGACCGGCGATGGCGCGGACCTGGGAAGCGACAGTGCAGCACACGGAACGACGGACCGCGGGCGAGAAGAGCCCCGGCGGCGCGGACGGCACCGAGTCGTGCCGTCCCGGGCGGCTGGGCAGGAAGCCGGGCCAGGGGCCGGGCAAGTACGCCTTCCTGCCCTGGCTGCTGATGGGCCTGGGCGCCTTCTCCAACATCATCCAGGGGAAGTCGGGCAACCCCTGGCTGGCCGGTCTCGGGCTGCTCGTCTTCAACTCCCTCTACATCAGCGTGATCTGGACCTCCTTCAACCCGCGGCTGCGGGACTCCCGCCGCCCCCTGTACGCCCTGGGGACACTGACCGCCGTCACCTTCGCCGTCGCGGTCGGGTTCGGCGGCAACTGGTTCCTGTTCTTCCCGCTGCTGTCGCTGGCCTCCGGCACGGTCCGGGCGCTGCGCGGCAAGAAGCTCGCGCTCTGGCTGATCACGCTCAGCGGGGCGGCCGGCTATCTGACCGGCTGGCACGACGACGACCCGTGGGGCGCGTTCGGCATCGGCTACGGCACCTTCCTGTCCGGCATGGTGACGGCCACGGTCCTCAGCCTGTTCGACACCATCCAGGAGCTGAACACCACCCGTCAGGAACTGGCCCGCAGCGCCGTCGAGAAGGAGCGGCTGCGCTTCTCCCGCGATCTGCACGACCTGCTGGGGCACACCCTGTCCGTAGTGGTCGTCAAGGCCGAGGCGGTCCGCCGGCTCGCACCCCGCGATCTGGACGCGGCACTCGCCCAGGCCACCGATATCGAGGCGGTCGGCCGGCAGGCGCTGACCGAGATCCGCGAGGCCGTCAGCGGCTACCGCGAGGGCAGTCTGACCACCGAGCTGGACCGGGCCCGCTCCGCGCTGGAGGCGGCCGGCATCGAGCCCGTCGTACGGCAGGCCGGGCCGCCGCTGCCCCCGCAGGCAGGCGCCCTGCTGGGCTGGGTGGTCCGCGAGGGGGTCACCAACACCGTCCGGCACAGCGGCGCCACCCGCTGCGAGATCGCGGTCCACGCCGACGCGGAACGGGTACGGCTGACGATCACGGACGACGGCCGCGGTCCCCTGAGCCCCGGCGCTGCTGCGTCCCCTGGCCTGGCCTGGCTCCGCGACCGTGGCCCCGGCCGCGGCGGCGACGGGGAGAAGGGCGGCGGGGAGGCGTATGGCGGCCGGGGTGCGTATGGGGGCCGGGGTGCGTATGGGGGCGCGGAGACGTACGGCGGCCAGGAGACGGACGACGGCCGTGCGACGGGCAACGGCCGGGAGGCGTACGGGATATCCGGTACGGACGGCAGCGGCAGCGGCGGCGCGGCCCCGGCGGGCGGCATCGGTGACGACGGCCGTCAGGGGCTACCCGGCCGATCGGGGCCGGTGGGGGGCACCGGGCTGAAGGGGCTGGCCGAGCGCCTGGCCGCGGCGGGCGGGACACTGCACAGTGGCGCGGACGGCCGGCACGGCTTCCGGGTCACGGCCGAGCTCCCGGTCGGCACGGGCGACGGGACGGATACGGAGGAGTGGACCAGGTGATCAAGGTCCTGTTGGCGGAGGACCAGGGAATGATGCGGGGCGCGCTGGCGCTGCTGCTCGACCTGGAAGCGGACATGCAGGTCGTGGCGCAGGTCGCGGCGGGCGACCGGATCGTCGCCGCCGCCCTCGAAGCCCGCCCCGATATCGCCCTCCTGGACATCGAACTGCCCGGCCAGAGCGGTCTGGACGCCGCGGCCGAGCTGCGCGAACAGCTGCCGGCCTGCAAGGTGCTGATCGTGACGACCTTCGGCCGCCCCGGCTATCTGCGCCGCGCCATGGAGGCCGGAGCCTCCGGTTTCCTGGTGAAGGACGGCCCGGTGGAGGAACTCGCGGCGGCGATCCGCCGGGTGCTGGCCGGCGAGCGGGTCATCGACCCCGGCCTCGCCGCGGCGGCACTGAGCGCCGGCCCCAATCCGCTGACCCAGCGGGAGCGCGATGTCCTCACCGCCGCCGTGGACGGCGCCACGGTCGCCGACATCGCCGACCGGCTCCACCTCTCCCAGGCCACCGTCCGCAACTACCTCTCCGCGGCCATCGGCAAGACCGGCACCCGCAACCGCATGGAAGCGGTACGGGCGGCACGGCAGAACGGCTGGTTGTAGGACGCGCCCAGCCCGGCCCCTCCGCGCGACGGCCGTTCCCGCCAGCTCGCGACGCCCGGCGCGTACACGCGCGCCCGGCGGGAAGCACCCGGCGGGAAGCACCCGGCCGGGGGCACCCAGCGGGGAAGCGCCCGGCTGGGGGAAGTGCCTGGCGGGGGAAGCACCCGACGAGGGAAGCGCGGCGGAGGAAGCACCCGCCGGCCCCGCGCCCGGGCGCCCACCGGGCGCGGCCCGCCCAGCCAGGCGACGGGACCGCCGACAAGCGTCAGCCGTGGGCGGCGTCCGCCCGGCGCTGCGGCAGCGCGACGAGCATCAGCAGGATGCTGCCGAGCAGGACCACCGAGCCGACCTGGAAGGCCAGCCCGTAGCCGTCCGCCAGGGCCTTGGGGCCCTCGCCCGCCTCGATCCGGGCCGCGGCGAGCGTGGACAGCACCGACAGGCCCAGCGCGCCGCCCATTTGCCGGGAGGTGTTGATCAGGCCGGAGACCAGGCCCTGGTCGGCGGGGTCGGCCCCGGAGGTCGCGATGGAGGCGATCGGCGTCGCGGTCAGGCCCGCGCCCAGCGCCATCAGGATGCCGGGCCCGAGGATCGTGCCGAGGTAGGTGCCGTCGACGTCCATCGTGCCCTGCCAGACCATGCCGGACGCGGAGATCACCGCACCGGCGATGGCCAGCGGCTTGGCGCCCAGCCGGTTCATCAGCCGTGGCGCGATCTTGGAGCCCAGGACGATGGACAGCGAGTGCGGGATGAAGGAGAGCCCGGCCTCCAACGGCCGGTAGCCCAGCACGTTCTGCACATAGAGGGACAGGAAGTACCACATGGAGAACATCGCGGCGCCGGACAGCACCATCGCCCCGTTCGCCGACGAGACCGAGCGCAGCCGGAAGAGCCCCAGCGGCATCAACGGAGCCTTGGCGCGCGCCTCGACGACGAGGAACACCGCGACCACGACCAGCCCGGCGCCCAGCGGCAGCAGCGCGGACAGCGACCCCCAGCCGTCCGTCTCGGTCTGCACGATCCCGTAGGCCACCAGCCCGAGCCCGGCCGTCACCAGCAGCGCGCCGGGCACATCCAGCCGCCGGCCCACACCCTGCCGGCTCTCGGTGAGCCACAGCACCGCGCCGCCCAGCACCAGCGCCCCGATCGGCACATTGATCAGCAACACCCAGCGCCACGACAGGAATTCGGTGAGCGTCCCGCCCACCAGGCCGCCCACCGCGCCACCGCCCGCGCCCACCGCCGTCCAGGTGGCGATGGCGCGGGTACGGGCCGGTCCGGCCGGGAACGACGTGGTCAGAATGGTGAGGGTGGCGGGCGAGAGCACGGCCGCGCCGATGCCCTGGACCGTACGGGCCGCGATCAACTGCCAGGGCTCCTGCGCCAGCCCGCCCCCGAGGCTCGCGACCGTGAACAGCGCCAGCCCCAGGACGAAGATCCGCTTACGGCCGAAGAGATCGGCGGCCCGGCCACCGAGCAGCATGAAGCCCGCGAAGGTGATGACGTAGGCGTTGACGATCCACTGGAGGCCGAGCTCGCTCAGGCCCAGACCGGTTCGCATGGCGGGCAGCGCCACATTCACGACGGAGACGTCCAGGATGACCAGGAACTGCCCGGAGCAGACCAGCAGCATCACCAGCCAGGCCGGCGGGGCCGTCCTCCGGCGTGCGGTCTTGGGCAGGGTGGCGGAGGTGGCTATCGGCGGCATGCCGACCATGCTTGCATTCGTCGTATGAATCCCGCATCGGGATATCGGTGCATGGGCCACCTGCCAGAAGACCTAGGCCGGAAGTCGCAGGGGGGTGGGGGCTGGGACGAGGCTTTCGGGGTGGGGCCTTACGGGGTGGGGGTGGCGGGCCCCTAGGGGGTGCGAGGGCCCCCACTGGGCCAACTACCCACCAACCGAAGAGAGTTAACACGGTGAGCGGCGCACCGCCTGACTCCCGACTCCCGGCTCCCAGCCACTGCCCCCAGCGACGCACCACCCAGCCCCGCGCCGAGCAACGCACCACCCAGCCCCAGCCCACGTCCCCACACCGACCCGCCTACCCCCGCCTATCTCCCCGCCCCCTCACCTCCGTAGGAGTGTCACCACCGCGGCGCCGCCCAGGCCGATGTTGTGGGTCAGGCCCACCCGGGCGCCGGGGACCTGGCGTTCGCCTGCGGTGCCGCGGAGTTGCCAGACCAGTTCGGCGGCCTGGGCCAGGCCCGTCGCACCCAGTGGGTGCCCCTTGGAGATGAGGCCGCCGGACGGATTGACCACCCAGCGGCCGCCGTAGGTCGTGGCGCCGTCGGCGACCAGCTTCCCCGACTCCCCGTCCGCGCACATGCCCAGCGCCTCATAGGTCAGCAGCTCATTGACCGAGAAGCAGTCGTGCAGCTCGATGACGTCCACGTCCTCGATGCCGAGGCCGCCGGCCGCGTACACCTGCCGGGCCGCGGCCCGGGACATCGGCTTGCCGACGACATCGATGCAGGAGCCGGACGCGAAGCTCTCCTCGGTGTCCGTCGTCATGGCCTGCGCGACGATCTCCACCGCCCGGTCGGCCAGCCCGTGTTCCCGCACGAACCGCTCGGAGGCGATCACCGCCGCGGCCGCGCCGTCGGACGTCGGCGAGCACTGCAACTTGGTCAGCGGCCGGTGGATGGTCTTCGCGGCGAGGACCTCCTCCACCGTGTAGACGTCCTGGAACTGGGCGTTCGGGTTGTGGGCCGAGTGGCGGTGGTTCTTGGCGCCGACGGCGGCGAGCTGCTCGGCGGTGGTGCCGTAGCGCTCCATGTGCTCACGGGCCGCGTTGCCGAAGATCTGGGCGGTGGGCGGGGTCATCTCGAAGCCGTGGGCGGCGGCCATCACTCCGTAGTGGCGGGCCACCGGCGAGGTGCTGAAGTCGCCGCCGTCCGCGCCGCCGCCCAGCGCGCCCCGCTTCATCTTCTCGAAGCCCAGGGCCAGGACGCAGTCGTTGAGGCCGGACTCGACGAACTGGCGGGCCATCATCAGCGCGGTCGAGCCGGTCGCACAGTTGTTGTTGACGTTGTAGACGGGGATGCCGGTCAGGCCCAGTTCGTAGGCGGCGCGCTGGCCGGCCGTCGATGCCTGGTAGCAGTAGCCCACCGGCAGCTGCTCGACCGCCTCGTAGCCGATCCCGGCGTCCGCGAGCGCCGTGCCGCCCGCCTCCTTCGCCATGTCCCAGTACTGCCACTCGCGGGTCTCGGGCTTCTCGAAGCGGGTCATCCCGACGCCGACGATGTACGCCTTGCCAGCCATACGTGTCCTCCTGGAGGTGGCCGAGTCCGGGGAGTCAGTGGGGAGTCAGATCAGGGGGCGGGGCTCCGGGTCGCGGGGCAGGCCCAGCAGCCGTTCGGCGACGACATTGAGCTGCACCTGGGTGGTGCCGCCGGCGATGGTCAGACAGCGCGACATCAGGAAGCCGTGCAGCGCCCGTTCACCGGCCCCTTCGCGCACCGCGCCGGCCGGGCCGAGCAGCTCCAGCGCCAGCTCGGCGACCTTCTGCTGGTGCGGGGTCTGCACCAGCTTGCGGATGCTGGCACCGGCGCCCGGCTCCAGCCCCGACACCTGCTGGAGCGTGGTGCGCAGCCCGATGCAGCCCAGCGCGTGCGCCTCGGCGGCCAGCGCACCCACCCGCGCCCGCACCGATCCGTCCAGTCCGGCGGCGCGGTCCAGGAGCGCCTCCAGACCGGTGTCGAACGTCAACTGGTCGGCCATGTGCACGCGTTCGTTGTCCAGGGTGGTGCGGGCCACCTTCCAGCCGTTGTCGACCTCGCCGACCACCGCGTCGGCCGGCAGCAGCACCTCGTCGAAGTAGACCTCGTTGAAGAGCGCATCGCCGGTGATCTCCTTCAGCGGGCGGATGTCGATGCCCGGGGACTTCATGTCGACGAGGAAGAAGGTCAGCCCCTTGTGCTTGGGGGCGTCCGGGTCGGTGCGGGCCAGCAGGATGCCGTGGCTCGCCCACTGCGCGGCCGAGGTCCACACCTTCTGGCCGCTGATCCGCCAGCCGCCGTCCGCGGTCCGCTCGGCACGGGTCCGCAGGGCGGCCAGGTCCGAGCCCGCCTCGGGTTCGGAGAACAGCTGGCACCACAGCAGCTCGCCGCGCAGCGACGGCAGCAGATAGCGCTCCTGCTGCTCCGGGGTGCCGTGGGCGATCAGCGAGGGCACGACCCAGGTGGCGATGCCCAGATCACTGATCCGCACCCCGGCGGCCGCCAGCTCCTGCTGGATCGCGAGCTGTTGTACGGGGCCGGCGCCCAGTCCGTAGGGCGCGGGGAGGTGCGGGGCGGCATAGCCGGTGGGGGCCAGGGCGCGGCGTACGGCCGCGGGGTCGAGGCCGCGGACGCCGTCGACGACCGTCCGGGCCTCGGTCCGGAACTCCGTGGCCCCGGCGGGCAGTTCCAGGTGCAGCGGGCGCCGGGCGCCGTCGGCGGCGAGCCGGGCGGCCCGCAGCCGGTGGGTGTCGCCGCTGCCGAGCAGCTGGCGGGCGACGGTGGCCCGCCGCAGATGGAGGTGGGCGTCGTGTTCCCAGGTGAAGCCGGTGCCGCCGAGGATCTGGATGCAGTCCTTGGCGCAGCCGACGGCGGCGTCCAGGGCGGTCGCGGTGGCCAGCGCCGCGACCAGTCCGCGGACCGCGGGCGGCTCGTGCAGGGCGCGGGCCGCGTCCCAGACCAGGGCGGCGGCCTGCTCGCAGCGTATGAGCATGTCGGCGCAGAGGTGTTTGACCGCCTGGAACTGGCCGATGGGGCGGCCGAACTGCTCACGGACCGCGGCGTGTTCGGCGGCGGTACGCAGCGCCCAGGAGGCCGTGCCGCAGCTCTCGGCGGCCCACAGCACCCCGGCCAGGTCGCGGACCAGGTCGCCGTCGACGGTGAGCCGCCGCTCGGCGGGCACCGGCACCCCGCGCGCGCTCACCTCGGCCGTCGGCCGGGTCGGGTCGGCGCTCTCCTGGACGCGTACGGTCAGCGCCCCGGCGTCGACCGCGAGCCAGACCGTCTCCCCGGCGCGTCGAACGCCGCCGCGCTCCGTCCCGTCAGCGTTGTCCGCCCCGCCCGCCCCGTCCGCCCCGGCCGAGGCGTCCGCCGCCTCCCCGCCGCCTTTCGCTACCGCTTCCGCTTCCGCGGCGACCTCCGCGGCCAGCACGATGAGATCCGCGTCGGCGCCGGACAGGACGGGGGGCGTGGTGCCCTCCAGGACATAGCCGTCGGGGCTTTTGACGGCGGTGAGCGAGCCCGGGTCGAGCGCGACGGCGCCGATGCGTGCGCCGGTGGCCAGGTCCCGTACGAGAGCGGGGGCGCCGCCGCCGCGGTGCAGGAGGGCGGCGGCGAGGGTGGTGGGCAGATAGGGGCCGGGGAAAGCGGCGCGGCCCAGTTCCTCCAGCACGACGGCGAGGTCGAGCAGTTCACCGCCCCCGCCGCCGTCGGCCTCGGGGAGATGCAGCCCGAGCAGGCCCTGAGCCGCGAGCTGGTCCCAGTACGCGGGCCGCCCGGGGCGCGCGGGCGCGGTGTCGAGCAGCTTGCGCACCGCTTCGGGCGGCACGGCCCGCGCGGCCCAGCCGCCCGCCGCCTCGGCCAGGTCACGGTGTTCCGGTGTGATTCCGATGCCCATGCGGAGCAGACTAGAACACGTTTCATTCTGACGGAAGGTCAGTCGGGAGGTCGGGCAGAGGGTCGGCCAGAAGGCCGGTTGAGGGGTCGCCGAGCTACCGGCCGATACGGACAGCCGGGCCCCGGCGGGGATTCCCCCTGGGGGACGGTTCAGATGCCCACCAGAAACGACCCGGTGAATTCCGTCGCGGGAAGCCATTTCCCGCTCCTTCCTTCCCCCTTCCTTCCCCCCTTCCTCCCCCCTTCCTCCCGCCGCTTCCCCCACCTCTTCCGCCCGCCCCTTCCTCCTTCCCGCCCGCTTCCCCCCGACCGACTCCCCCGCCCCCGAATTTGCCGCTTTCGGGCATCCCGGAAATGACCGACGGGAAATCGACGGGAACAGTCGGAGAACGGACCGGAACCCGGCAGGAACCGGCAGGAACAGCCGGGGCGCCCCGACACGGGAATCGAGTCGCCCGAAGCGGGAAAAGCGCACCGCGTTCCGATATCCGAATGTTCCGCACCGGGACACCCGCACTCCACCCGCGCCGGCCCGTACGGCACGATGAGCCCCTGACCGCACCACAGGAGGAAGCCCATGCCCGCTCCCACGGCTCCGACCGCTCCGCAGCCGGAGATACTCGCCGCTTTCGAGGCGGCGAAGGGCTTCATGCCCGTGGACGAGGGCCTCGCCCTGTATGCGGCGGCGGCCGAGGCGGCGGCCCTGGGGCTGCCGCTGGTGGAGGTGGGCACCTACTGCGGACGGTCCACGATCCTGCTCGCCGATGCCGCGCGCGGCGCCGGGGTCCTCGCCGTCACCGTCGACCACCACCGGGGCAGCGAGGAGCAGCAGCCCGGGTGGGAGTACCACGACGCGACCGTCGTCGACCCCGAGGTCGGCCGGATGGACACCCTGCCCACCTTCCGCCGCACCCTGCACTCCGCGGGCCTGGAGGAGCATGTGCTCGCCCTGGTGGGCCGGTCGCCGCAGGCCGCGGCCGTCTGGCAGGCGCCGGTGGGGCTGGTCTTCATCGACGGCGGGCACACCGACGAGCACGCCACCGCCGACTACGAGGGCTGGGCGCCGCATCTCGCGGCCGACGGGCTGCTGGTCATCCACGATGTCTTCGCGGACCCGGCGGACGGCGGCCAGGCCCCGTACCGCATCTACCGCAGGGCCCTGGAGTCCGGCGCGTTCACCGAGATCTCGGCCCATGGGTCGCTGCATGTACTGCGGCGCACCGGGGCGGGCATCTGAGCGGGCTACGATCGCGGACGTGTCGAACGGCAGTTCTCTCCCCTCGCACCGCCGCCTGCGCGGCACCCTTCTCGTCGTGCTGGCCGCCGTAGTGGTCGCCGGCCTGGGAGGCTGGCTGGCCTGGCGCTCGTCGGGCCACGACGGGGCCGGAGCCGGGCGGCCCGCACCGGGCGGCCCGGCGGAGAGCGCCTCCGGGAGCGCGACCGGCTCCGGAGGCAGCGCCACCCCCGGCAAGGGCTCCCAGGGCGACGGCCCGCGCGACCGCCTCAAGGGCAAGGTCGTGGTGCTCGATCCCGGCCACAATCCGCACAACGGCGAGCACGGCCGGGAGATCGCCCGGCAGGTGGACATCGGCAACGACCGCAAGGAGTGCGACACCACCGGCACCGCCACCAACGACGGTTACGCCGAGGCGTCCTTCACCCTGGACCTCGCCCGCCGGGCCCGCACGCTCCTCCAGGAGCAGGGCGCCAAGGTCGTCCTCACCCAGGACGGCGACCGCCCCTACGGGCCGTGCGTGGACGAGCGCGCGGAGATCGGCAACAAGGCGCATGCCGATGCCGCGCTGTCCCTCCACGCCGATGGTTCGGGCGCCGGCAACCGCGGCTTCCACGTCATCCTGCCCGCCCGGGTCACGGCCGGCCCGGCCGACACCGCCAGGATCACCGGGCCGTCGCGGCAGTTGGGCGAGCGGCTGGCCGGCCGGTTCCGCGCGGTCACCGGAAGCGCGCCGTCCAATTACATCGGCGACGGCAGCGGGCTCGACAAGCGCTCCGATCTCGGCGGCCTCAACCTCTCCACGGTGCCGAAGGTGTTCATCGAGTGCGGCAATATGCGCGACCCGAAGGACGCCGCGCAATTGACCGATGCGCACTGGCGGCAAAAGGCGGCCCGCGGGATCACCGAGGGCATTACGGACTTCTTGACGCACTGACCGGACCATCGAACCCGGCTCCGGAACCCACCCGATACCGGATCCGGGACGGCGTACCGATAGCGCGCGGAAACGAACACGACGGGCCGCCGGATTCGGCGACGGGTTCCCCTTTACGATGGGTGGCCACCGCCGTGCCTCGCACTGCGCGCACCGCGACAGCGACGACCGGACCCACGAAACCGACAAAGGACCCTTACGTGAACATCCGCTCCCTCACTCGAGGCGACGGCGTGGTGATCGGAGCAGCGGTGTTGCTGTTCATCGCCTCGTTCCTCTCTTCCACCGGCGGCCCGGAGTGCTCCGGACCGCTCGCCAAGTACTGCGAGGCCCAGGACTACAGCAGCATCAACGCCTGGAGCTCGGTGTCGCTCCTGATGAGCGTGTACCTGGCCGGGGTGATCGGCGCGGCGATCATCGTCGTCAGCCGTGCGCTGCCGCAGCAGCAGGTGCGCAAGGTCGCCGGTCTCGACCTCGGCCAGTTCGGTGTCGCCCTCACCGTGTTCGCGGCATGGACGGCGTTCTGGTCCCTCATCGACGCCCCCAGCGCCGGCGCGGGCCTGATCATCGGTCTGATCGCCACCCTGATCCTGGCCGGTGGCGCCATCGCCACGCCGCTCCTCCCGCCGCTCAAGGCCGCCCTGATCGGCGCCCCGAAGCCGCAGCCCGCCACCCCCTACGGGGCCGGCCCCAACCCGGGCTACGGCTACCCCGGCGCCCAGCAGCAGGCGAGCCAGGGCTACGGCTACCCGGGCGCCCAGCAGCAGCCGCAGGGCGGCCAGCCACACGGTCAGCAGGCTCCGGTGGACGCCACGGCGGGCGGCCCGGCGGGCGCCACCGCGGCGGCCGGCGCCCCGGCGGACTTCGCGCCGTTCTGGTTCGCGGTGCCCGTCGCGCGCCCGCTGTACGGCGAGGACGGCGCCCCGGCGCCGATCGCCGAACTGGCGCCCGGCACCTGGTACCTGGCGGTGGAGCAGCGCGGCCAGGCCCTGATCGCGCAGACCCAGGACGGCCGGCGCGGCGTCCTCCAGGACACCACCGGTATCCAGCGCGGCTGACACCGGACGCACAGCGGTCCTTTCGCGGCCCCTCGCCCCTGCGGGCGGGGGGCCGTTGCGCTGCCGGCGGCCCAGCCGTACAGTTCCCCGACAGCGATCTGATGACGCGTCAGGTTTCCAGGGTCACCGTCCGCCGGAAAGGGGCGATCGGTATGCGACTCGGACTGGCACTGGGCTACTGGGGCCGCGGGCCGGACCCCCGGCACCTCGAACTCGCCCGCGCGGCCGAGCGGCTGGGCTATGACTCGGTGTGGACCGCGGAGGCATGGGGGTCGGACGCCTTCACCGCGCTCACCTGGATCGCCGCCCACACCACCCGGATCAAACTGGGCACCGGGATCGCACAGATGGCGGCCCGCACCCCCACCGCCACCGCGATGCACGCCCTCACCCTCGACCATCTCTCCGGCGGCCGGGTGCTGCTGGGCCTGGGGCTTTCCGGACCGCAGGTGGTCGAGGGGTGGTACGGCCGGCCGTTCCCCAGGAGCCCGCTGACCGCCACCCGCGAATACGTGGACGTGATCCGCCAAGTGCTGCGCCGGGAAGGGCCGGTGGAGTCGGACGGGACCTTCCACCCGCATCCCTACCGCGGCGCGGACGGCACCGGCCTCGGCAAACCGCTCAAGCCCATCACCCACCCGCTGCGCGCCGGCCTCCCCCTCCTGCTCGGCGCGGAGGGCCCCAAGAACATCGCCCAGACGACCCGGATCGCCGACGGCTGGCTGCCGCTGTACTGGTCGCCGGGCCGCACCGACGTCTACCGGGCGTCCCTGTCCGAGGCCCCGGACGGCTTCCTCATCGCCCCCATGGCCCGCGCCGTGGTGTGCGACGACATCGCCGAGGGGCTGCTCCCGGTCAAGGCGATGCTCGGCTTCTACATCGGCGGGATGGGGCACGCGGCCAGGAACTTCCATGCCGATCTGATGGCCCGGATGGGCTTCGAGGAGGCGGCCCGCCGGGTGCAGCGGCTCTTCCTCGAAGGCCGCAGACAGGAGGCGGTGCAGGCTGTTCCGGACGCCTTCGCCGATGAGATCTCGCTGGTCGGCCCGCGCGAACGGATCGCGGAGCGGCTGGAGTTGTGGCGCTCAGGACCGGTCACCGACCTGCTGGTCACCGCCCCCGACCCGGACACGCTACGGGTCCTGGCCGAGCTCAACTCCTGACGGCCGCGGGAGGCTCACTGGAACGAGGCCCACTCCAGCCACCGGTCGAGCAGGGCGCGCTCGCCCAGCACCTCGACCCGGTCGCTGTCGGCGGGCAGCCGGCGGTAGAGCACCCGGAGGAGGTCGGTGAGCGGGCCGCGCACCGCGACCGCGGCCTTTTCGTGCGCGCGGCGGTGGACGAGCCGCTCGCCGGTGAGGTCGAGCAGCCACTCGGCGTTCAGCTCGGGCGGGGTGTCGGTGGCGTGGAGGTGGAGGGTGCGGCCGGGGCCGAAGAGCTGCGCGCCGCGCTCCGCAGGGTCCGCCGTGACTTCCGGCAGGGCGCACAACTGAAGCCATTCCTCCAGGCAGTCGGCGGCGACCTCGGGCGGGACGTCGAAGGCGGCCCCCGCGGTGAGTGCGGCGTCGGCGCGGTGGATCACGGTCTCGTGGGTCATCCGGCGGGCCCAGAAGCCCGCCCGCTGTACTGGCGACCAGGTCCAGACCTCGGTATCGGGGCCGGCCTCGCGCAGCGCCGCCACGGCCTGTTCCACCCCGGCCGCGAGCCAGGCGTCCAGCGCCGCCGCGTCGTCCCCCTCGGGCCCGTCCCCCTCGGGAATGTCGGCCTCGTCGATGTCCGTGGCGGACCGGGTGGCGACGAGGGTGCCGGCCCAGCGGTGGGCGCCGCCGACGTGCCGCGCGAGGTCGGCCAGCGTCCAGTCCGGGCAGGTGGGCACGGTCGCGGACAGATCGGCGTCGCGCAGTATCTCCCGGAACTTCGTGGTCTCGTCCAGGAGATGGGCGCAGTAGGCGTCATGGCTGAGTGAGCCGTGCAGAGTCATGCGGCGCACAGTAGCGGGCGGTCCCCCGGCTCGGCCTGCGCATTTCCGTGCGGATACGGAGGCCCGGCCGGCTGCTTGGCCCGTACGGGTCGTTCCGTACGGGCCCGGGCCCCACCGGCGCAGCCCTTACGGGCCGGCGGACACGCTCTCTATCGGCAGCAGTCCGGATCGAGCCCGGTCGGCAGCTGCTCGCCCCCGAAGACCGTGGTGGTGGCCTCGTCGCCGCCCAGGGCGGCCACCGCGAGCAGCAGCGAGCCGGCGGTCCAGGAGGTGCGTTCCTGTGGCCAGATCGCGTCGTCGTCGAAGACATAGCCGGTCCAGTACATCCCGTCCTCGGCGCGGAGGTGCTGCATCCACTTGAGGATCTGTACGGCCCGCTCGGACTCCCCCATCGCCCACAGGGCGAGCGCCAGTTCCGCGCTCTCCCCGCCGGTGACCCAGGGGTTGGGCAGCACACAGCGCACGCCCAGACCGGGCACCACGAACTGCTCCCACTCCGCGTCGATGCGCTCCCGGGCCTGCGCGCCGCGGACCGCACCGCCGAGGATCGGGTAGTACCAGTCCATGGAGTAGCGGGACTTGTCCAGGAACCGCTCGGGGTGGCTGCGTATCGCATGGCCGAGGCGGCCGACGGCCAGCTCCCAGTCGGGCTGCGGCTCCTCGCGCTGTTCGGCGAGCGCCAGCGCACAGCGCAGCGCCTGGTAGATGGAGGACGAGCCGGTCAGCAGCGCGTCGTTGACGGGCGTACCGTCGTCCTCGCGCTTCCAGCCGATCTCGCCGCCGGGCTGCTGGAGCTCCAGGACGTACTCGGTCGCGGCGTGCACCGCGGGCCACATGCGGTCGAGGAAGCCCTCGTCGCCGGTGGACAGGAAGTGGTGCCAGACGCCGACCGCGAGATAGGCGCAGAAGTTGGTCTCCCGGCCGCGGTCGGTGGGTTCCTCGGCGTCGCCGTCGGCGTAGGCGGCGTACCAGGACCCGTCCGGGTTCTGGTGCCGCGCCAGCCAGTCGTACGCGGCCTCGGCACGCTCGTGTTCGCCGGCCGCGTCCAGGGCCATGGCGGCCTCGGTGTGGTCCCACGGATCGAGGTGGTGGCCCCGGAACCAGGGGATCGCGCCGTCCGGCCGCTGGGTCGCCAGGATGCCGGCCACCGTGCGGGCGGCCTGCTCGGCGGTGAGCACCCCCGGCAGGACGAGCCGTTCGGTACGCCCGGGACTTGTCACTTGGCGGCCCCGGCGGAGCGCTTGGCGGAGGGCTTGGCGGCCGGCTTGGCACCGGACTTGGCAGGGGCCTTGGCACCGGACTTGGTGCCCGCCGCGGACTTGCGGGCCTTCGCGGCGGTCCCGGCCGCCGGCCCGGCGGCCGGGGCGGCGGGCGCGGCGGACTCGCTCGCCTCCGCGGCGGCCGGCTCGGCGGTGGCCGCCTGGGGCAGATGCGGCTTGGTGGCGTAGACGACGAAGCTCTTGCCGATGACGGGGTTCAGCGCCCGCTCGGCGAGCCGGGTGGCCAGCGGCTTCTTCATGATGTCCCAGACCAGCAGCTTGTGGTACGCCTGCACCGGCAGCGCCTTGTCGTTGTCCACCCCGAAGGCGCACTTCAGCCACCAGTAGGGGCTGTGCAGCCCGTGCGCGTGGTGCGTGCCGTACGGCTCCAGACCGGCCTCCCGCATCTTGCCCAGCAGCTCGTCGCCGCGGTAGATGCGGATATGGCCGCCCTCGACCTCGTGGTAGGCGTCGCTGAGCGCCCAGCAGACCTTCTCGGGCCCGTAACGGGGAACGGTGACCGCGATCCGGCCGCCGGGGCGCAGCACCCGGACCATCTCGGCGAGCACGCCCTTGTCGTCCGGGATGTGCTCCATCACCTCGGAGATGATCACGACATCGAAACTGTCGTCGGGGAACGGCAGGTTCAGCGCATCGCCCTCCATGGCGGTGGCGGAGGCGCCCGCCGGGGCCTCGCCCGCCTCCTCCATCGCGGCGAACCACTTGGCGACCTCGCGGATCTCCTCGCCGTTCTGGTCGAGGGCGACGACCTGCGCGCCGCGCCGGTAACACTCGAAGGCATGCCGGCCGGCGCCGCACCCCAGGTCGAGCACACGGTCGCCCGGAGCGAGCGGGAAGCGGGAAAAGTCGACGGTCAGCACGGCGTTCTGCTTTCGTCCGGCGGTTGGTGGCGGTGGTGGCTGCGGAAGGAACTACGGGCCGGTCGGGCCACTAGGCGTGCCCGGCGGCACTCGGCGCGGTCGCGGTGCCGGCGGGCCCGCCGGACGCCGCCCCGGGGAGGGTGCGGGCGCCGGCCCGGCCTCTCTGGAGGGCGATGGCCTCGCGGTAGCGCTCGGCGGTGCCGAGGGCGGCCTGCCGCCAGGTGAAGCGGGCCAGCACCCGCTCCCGGCCGGCCGCGCCGAGCCGGCGGCGCAGCGTCTCGTCGCCCAGCAGGCGGAGCAGTCCGCCCGCCAGCGCACCGGCGTCCCCCGGGGGCACCGCGAGACAGGTCTCGCCGTCCGGGCCGGCGACCTCGGGGATGGCGCCGCCGGTGGTGGCCAGCAACGGCGTGCCGGTGGCCATCGCTTCGGCAGCGGGCAGCGAGAAGCCCTCGTAGAGGGAGGGGACACAGGCGATCTGGGCGCTGCGCACCAGGTCGACGAGTTCGGGGTCACTGATGCCCTTGACGAACTCGATGGCGCCGGACAGACCGAGCCGCTCGATGGCGGCGGCGACCGGCCCGTCGTCGGCGCGCTTGCCGACGACCACCAGATGCGCGTCGGGCTGTTCGGTGCGCACCTTGGCGAGCGCCTCGACGAGGTGGATCAGCCCCTTGAGGGGGACATCCGCGCTGGAGGTGGTGACGATCCGGCCGGGCACCTCGGGCACCGAGGCATCCGGCGAGAACAGGTCGGTGTCGGCGCCGATATGCACCACATGGATCCGGTCGGCGGCCACCCCGAGGTCATCGACGATCTCCTGGCGGGAGGAGCCGGAGACGGTCAGCACGGACGGCAGCCGCCGGGCCACGCGCTTCTGCATACGGGTGAAGCCGTACCAGCGGCGGACGGAGGCCCGGCGCTTCCAGCCGCCGGCGGCCGCCAGGTCGAGCCGGCGGTCGACGGTGATGGGGTGGTGGATGGTGGTGACCAGCGGGGCGCCGAGGGCGCCGGGGCCGCCGAGCAGGCCGTATCCGAGGGTCTGGTTGTCATGGACCACATCGAACTGGCCGCGGCGGGCGGCGAGATGGCGCCGGGCCCGCAGCGAGAAGGTCAGCGGCTCGGGGAAGCCGCCGGTCCACATCGTGCCGACTTCAAGGGCGTCGATCCAGTCGCGGTACTCGCCGCGCTTCGGCGTACGGAACGGGTCCGGCTGGCGGTAGAGGTCCAGGCTGGGCAGCTCGGTCAGGGTCACCCCGTCGTCGACGACGGGGTAGGGCTGGGCGCCGATGACCTCGACGGAGTGGCCGAGACGGGCCAGTTCGCGCGAGAGGTGCCGTACGTAGACGCCCTGGCCGCCGCAGAACGGGTTCCCCTTATACGTGAGCATCGCGATCCGCAGGGGACGCTCGCCGTTCGTCGGGGCGGAGGCCGGGGTGGCCTCTGCGGGGCGAGGCGCGGCTGCCTGGACGGCCTCTGCGGTCACGCTCGGCCCCCTTCTCACTGGACTTTCGCCGGAGCGTAACCGCTGGCGGTAATCTAGAACAAGTTTCAGAACTTATTGGCTACTGATCAGTTCACCGAGCTTCGAATCTACCGGCCGAGAACGAAGCGAAAAGAGCCGCACCAGGTGATTCGCGCCACCACCCGCCCCCCTGCCATGCTGTGCCGAGCACACCACCGGCACTCGCCGCATCGCGGACGGAATGCCACGGAATGGGAAATATGACTACGGAATCCAAGGCGGCCAGACCGACCCTTCCCGCGAGTCCTCCCCTGACCGAGCGTCAGGAGGCCCGGCGCCGCCGCATCCTGCACACCAGCGCCAAGCTGGCGTCCCGTGGTGGCTTCGACGCCGTGCAGATGCGCGAGGTCGCCGAGTCCTCGGGCGTCGCGCTCGGCACCCTCTACCGCTACTTCCCCTCCAAGGTGCATCTGCTGGTCGCCACCATGCAGGACCAGCTCCAGCACATGCACGAGACGCTGCGCAAGCGCCCGCCGTCGGAGCAGGACCCGGGCGCGCGGGTGGCCCAGACCCTGATGCGCGCGTTCCGCGCCCTCCAGCGCGAGCCGCATCTCGCGGACGCGATGGTGCGCGCCCTGACCTTCGCGGACCGCTCCGTCAGCCCCGAGGTGGACACCGTCTCCCGGCTGACCACCGCGATCATCCTCGACGCGATGGGCCTGGACGGCCCCGCCACCCCCGAGCAGCTCTCCGCGGTCCGCGTCATCGAGCACACCTGGCACTCGGCCCTGATCACGTGGCTGTCGGGGCGGGCATCGATCGCCCAGGTGAAGATAGACATCGAGACGGTGTGCCGGCTGATCGAGGTCACGTCGGGGGATCGGTCGGGAGACCGGTCGCGGAACCGGTCGGGGGGCCGGGAGCGCTGAGGGCAGTGGGGTGGGGCCCGTAGCGCCGGGGGCGTGGGGCCGTGCCGCCAGGGCCTGGGCCCGTACCGCCAGGGCGCGGGGCCCGCACTACCAGGGTCGTGGTGCCCGTACCGCCAGGGCCGTGGGGCCCGTACCACCCGGGGCGCGGGGCCGTGTCACCTCGTCGGCCCACGCGCGTTAACCCCGCCTCCGCCGTGGGTAGTTGGCCCGCAAGGGGCCCACCGGCCCCCTACGGGACTCCGCCCCACGCCCCCTACGGGCCCCGGCCACGGGGCTCCCGCCCCGCGCCCCGGGCCGTCGTTCACCGGCCGTGCCACCGTCGCTCATTCCTCCGGCGGGAAGACCGCCTCGCCGCTGTCGGCCACGGTGAGGGTGATCGCTTCCACGGGGCATCCCTCGGCCGCGGCCAGCACGCTCTCGGCGGCGTCCGTCTCCGGCGCCACCGGATGCGACTGCCGCGCCGAGTCGAGGCGGAAACCGTCCGGCGCCGCCGCGGCACACATCCCCGACCCGATGCAGACGTTCCGGTCCACCACCACCCGCCAGCGGTCCCCCATCAGGCACCCGCCGGCAGATGGATCATCTTGTGCTCCAGGTATTCGCCGAAGCCCTCGGGCCCGAACTCCCGCCCGATGCCGGAGTTCTTGTAGCCGCCGAACGGGCCGAGCATGTCGATACTGAAGGTGTTCACCGAGTACGTGCCGGTGCGCACCTGCCGGGCGATCTCGATGCCGCGGTCGACGTCGGCCGTCCACACCGAGCCGGAGAGCCCGTAGTCGGAGTCGTTGGCGATCCGTACCGCCTCCGCCTCGTCGTCGTACGGCAGCAGACAGATGACCGGGCCGAAGATCTCCTCACGGGCGATCCGCATGGAGTTGGCGACCTCGCCGAAGAGGGTCGGCTCGACATACCAGCCCGTGGTCTGCCCCTCGGGGCGGCCGCCGCCGGTCAGCACCTTGGCGCCCTCCTGCTGCCCGAGCGCGATGTAGTCGAGCGAGCGCTGTTGCTGACGGCGGGCGACCAGCGGGCCGACTTCAGTGGCCGGATCCAGCGGGTCGCCGACGGTGAGCGCCGAGGCCGCCGCGGTGAACCGCTCGGCGATCTCGTCATAGTGGCTGCGCGGGGCGAGGATCCGCGTCTGGGCCACACACGCCTGGCCGTTGATCATCCAGGCGAACGGCACGATGCCGGCCACCGCCGCGTCCAGATCCGCGTCCGGCAGGATCACCGCCGCGGACTTGCCGCCGAGCTCCAGCGTGACCCGGCTGAGGTTGCGGGCCGCGACCTCCATGACCCTCTTGCCGGCCGCCACCGAGCCGGTGAACGACACCTTGTCCACGCCGGGGTGCCCGACCAGGTACTCGCTCACCTCCCGGTCCGCCGGCAGGATCGACAGCACCCCCGCCGGCAGCCCGGCCTCCGTCGCGATCTCCGCGAGCAGATACGCGTCCAGCGGGGTCTCGGGTGACACCTTCAGCACCACCGAGCAGCCGGCCAGCAGCGCCGGCGCGAGCTTGGCGGCGGCGGTGAACTGCGGGACGTTCCACGGCACCACGGCCGCGACCACCCCGGCCGGTTCCCGCCGCACCAGCAGCGGCCCCAGCACCCCGCCCCGCCGCTCCTCGAACGGGAAGTCGCGGGCCACCGTGAGCGCCGCGTCCCACACCAGCATCGCGGCCAGCGACTGCACCATGACGCCGGAGGTGAACGGGGTGCCGTTCTCCGCGCTGATGACCTTGGCGATCTCCTCGCTGCGGGCCGCGAAGGCGTCCTTGATACGGGTCACCACCGCGATCCGGTCCGCCAACGGGGCGTTCGCCCACACCCCGGACGCGAAGGACGTACGGGCCGCGGCCACCGCACGGTCGACATCGGCCCGCGAGGCGTGCGGCACCCGGCCGATGACCTGTTCGGTGTGCGGCGAGACGACCTCGATCGTGTCCCGGCCGGCCGGATCGACCCACTCACCGCCTATGTAGAGCTTTCCGTGCTCGACGAGGTCGCTCATCGCTGCCGCCTCCTGCGGGTCGGCCGCCTGTTCCGGCGGTCCCTGCCGGTTCGCTGTCGTTGCCTGGGTGCCTCGAAGGTGCCTTGGACGTGCCTCGGAGGTGCCTCGGGCGTGGTTGCTGACGAGGCATCAGCCCATGCACCTCAGGAACTGATACCAGTTCTAGTTGGAGGAGTCCACGGCGTCGGCCGAATCCCAACTCGCCCTACCCGAAGGGGCACTTCAAGCCGCTTTGAAACCAGTTCTAGTTATAGTGAGGCCGGGTACCGGGTGTATGCCACACCGAGAGGGGGCCGGGATGACCGCGCAGGTGACCGACCACAAGGGCGGGGTGTGGAGCATCCCCGTCCCCATCCCGGACAACCCGCTCGGCCACACCCTCGTCCACCTCCTGGAGACCGACCGCGGGCCGGTGCTGATCGACACCGGCTGGGACGACCCGGACTCCTGGGACACCCTCGTCGCCGGCGTCACCGCCTGCGGATTCGCCCTCACCGACCTCCACGGCGTCCTGATCACCCACCACCACCCCGACCACCACGGCCTGTCCGCCAAGGTCCGGGAGGCGTCCGGCGCCTGGATCGCGATGCACGCCGCCGACACCGCGGTGGTCCGCCGCACCCGCGCGGCCGAACCGGGCCAGTGGCTCGACCATCTGCTCGCCGAACTCACGGCGGCGGGCGCGCCGGACGACCATCTGGCGCCCCTGCGGAAGGCCCGCGCCACCGGGAACGGCCGGAAGCTGCCCGGCCGGCGGGCTGCGCTGCCGGACCGCGGCATCGACCCCGGCGAACTGCTCGACCTGCCGGGCCGCCGGGTACGGGCCATCTGGACGCCCGGCCACACCCCCGGGCATGTGTGCCTCCACCTGGAGGAGGAGCACCCCTCGGCGCGGACGCCCGGCTTCGGCCGGCTGTTCTCCGGCGACCACCTCCTGCCCGGCATCACCCCGCACATCGGCCTGTACGAGGCCCCGGACGAGGAGGGGGGTCCGACCGGAGCGCACGTCATGGAGGGCTCCGGGGAGGACGCCGACCCCTTGGGCGACTACCTCGACTCCCTCGAACGCGTCGGGCGGCTCGGCCCCGCCGAGGTGCTGCCCGCCCATCAGCACGCGTTCACCGACGCCGGCGGCCGGGTGCGCACGCTCATCGCCCACCACGAAGAGCGGCTGGCCCAGCTCGGATCCCTGCTCCAGGAACCGCGCACCGTCTGGCAGCTCGCCATGGCCATGGAGTGGAACCGTCCGTGGGAGCAGATCCCTTACGGCTCCCGCAATATCGCCGTCTCGGAGGCCGAGGCCCATCTGCGCCGGCTGGTGAAGCAGGGGCGGGCGGAGTGGGTGCCGGGGTCGGATCCGGTGCGGTATCGGGCGGTGTGAGGGGGGCCGGCCTCTCGCACCCGGCGTCGGTGCGCCCGGCCCGTGTAGCGCCCGCGCCCGGCTCGCGCGCCGCTCCGCCCGGCTCGTGCCGGATTCCGTCGGCTCGTACGTGCGAGCGAGCGCCCGCCGGGTGGCGGTTAAGGTGTGCGGGACAACTTCATCCGTACCCGATCGGGGGAAGCCGGTGGAAATCCGGCGCTGACCCGCAACCGTGAGGACGGCCCGTCCGTACCGCGCCGGCTGGCCCGGCAGGACGGCCGTACGAGCCGGAGCACCCGAGGGGGCACGACCAAGGCTCCCGCCACCGGAACCGTCCGCCACAGGGACGGCCGGTGCGCGGCACCGTCGAGGTATACGGAGCTGAGCCCGGTGCCACCGCGTCCGCGATCCAAGAGGTCGCCGCGCGGGCGGCAGGCCGAGCGCGGCTGCGTGTACCGCCGCGACCCGACCCGAGAGGCACCGACCCGATGGCCCCCATGGCTTCCATGGCTCACCAGGCCCCCCTGACGCACCCCGTCGCCTTCCTGGCGCGCCGCGCCGCCACGGCGCTGGCGGCCGCGGCGGTGCTGGGCACGGCCGCTGCCCCCGCCGCGTACGCCGACGACGCCGCCCCGTCCGCGTCGCCCAAGAAGCTGCCGGACGGCCTGTACGGCACCAAGGACCCGCAGTACGACGGGGTGTGGCGGCAGTCGCTCGCACTGCTGGCGCAGGACACGGTGGGAGTGCGGCCGGCCGCGTCCGGCGTGCGCTGGCTGGTCGGGCAGCAGTGCGCCGACGGCGCGTTCACCGCTTTCCGTGCCGAGCCCGGCAAGCCCTGTGACGCCAAGACCATGCGGGACACCAACCAGACGGCGGCCGCGGTGCAGGCGCTGGCCGCGCTCGGCGGGCACGGCGACGCCGTGCGAAAGGCCGTGGGCTGGCTGAAATCGGTGCAGAACGATGACGGCGGCTGGAGCTCGATGCCCGGTTCGGCCAGCGACGCCAACTCCACGTCCGTGGTCATCGGCGCGCTCGCGGCGGCGGGCGAGAAGCCGCGGTCCGTGACCTCCAAGAAGGGCGGCAAGACCCCGTACGACGGGCTGCTCACCTTCCAGCTGGGCTGCGACGCGAAGGAGGGCGAGCGCGGCGCGTTCACCTTCCAGCTCAAGGGCGCCGCCCCGAACGCCGATGCCACCGCGGCCGCCGCGACCGGAGTGCTCGGCAAGGGCTTCGTCGTCGCGCCCGCGGACCAGCGGGCGAACGCTCCGGTCAAGCCGCTGAACTGCAAGGACGGCGGGGACGCGAAGAAGGATGATCCGGCGGGGGCCGCGGCGGGCGGCGACGCCTACCTCGTCGCGCAGCTCGACAAGAACGGACAGCATCTGCTCTCCGCGATGCCGGGCGCCGAGAAGCAGCCCGATGTCGGCAACACCGCCGACGCCGTGGTGGCGCTGGCGGCCGGCGGGCACGGTGCCGCTGCCGCGAAGCCGCTGAAGTGGCTGGAGAAGAACGCCTCGGCCTGGGCCGAGCAGAACGGGCCCGCGGCGTACGCCCAGCTGGTGCTGGCCGCGCACGCCACCGGCACCGACCCGCGTTCCTTCGGCGGCACCGACCTGGTGGCCGCGCTCAACGCCACCGGCCCCAAGCCGGCCGCCGCGGCGCAGAAGGACACCGGGGACGCCGACGACGCCACGGACGGTGGCGGCATCGGGGTGTGGTGGGTCATCGGCGTCGGCCTCGCCTTCGGCGCCGGCATCGGGTTCCTGCTGAGCAGCCGTAAGAAGAACCAGCTCTGATGCGGCGGACCAGGATCGCCGGCGCCGTACTGCTGGCCGGTGCGGTCACCGGCCTGGCCGCTGGGCCCGCGCAGGCGCAGGAGTACCGCTACTGGTCGTTCTGGGACGGCAAGGGCGGCTCCTGGGCGTATGCCACCGAGGGGCCGGCCACTCAGCGGCCGGCCGACGGCGCGGTCGAGGGCTTCCGCTTCACCGTCGGCGCCGACTCCGCCGGGGCCGGCAAGCCGCGCCCGGCCGCCGACTTCGACATGATCTGCCGCGACACCCCCGCCAAGGACGGCCGCAAGCGGATCGGCATCGTGCTGGACTTCGGCACCGCGGCGGACGCGCCCGGCGGCGAACGGCCGCCGACGGCCAGGACGGAGTGTGCGCAGGTGGCCGAGGACGCCTCGGCGGGCGAGGCGCTGGCGGCGGTCGCCCGGCCGCTGCGCTACGACGCCAACGCCCTGCTGTGTGCCATCGCCGGCTATCCGAAGGCGGGGTGCGCGGAGGCGGTGAACGGGTCGAAGGACGGGGCGAAGGGGTCCGCGTCCTCCGCTGCGCCGTCCGCGGGAGCGGCGGAGGACCGTGCCGACGGGAACGACGGGGGCGGTGGAAGCGGCGACGGAGGGCCGTCCGCCGGACTGCTCGGCGGGGCCGCGGTCGTCGTCGCCCTGGGTGCGGCAGCGGTGTGGCAGGCACGCCGCCGGCGCGGATGAGCGCCCCGCAGGCGACCCGTACCACCGCGCTGCACGCCGGCGCCTGGTGGCTGTGGGCGCTGGGCCTGGCCACCGCGGCCTCCCGCACCACCGATCCACTGCTGCTGGGGCTGCTGGTGGGGGTGGCCGGATATGTCGTCGCGGCACGTCGTACGGACGCGCCGTGGGCCCGCTCGTACGGCGCGTTCGTCAAGCTCGGGCTGGTCGTGATCGTCATTCGGCTGGTCTTCGCCTTCTTCCTCGGCTCGCCGATCCCCGGTACGCACACCCTCGTCACGTTGCCCGAAGTGCCGCTGCCGGACTGGGCGAAGGGCGTCCGGATCGGCGGCCGGGTCACTGCGGAGGGCATGGTCTTCGCCCTGTACGACGGACTGAAACTGGCCACTCTCCTCATCTGTGTGGGCGCCGCCAATGCGCTCGCCAACCCGGCCCGGCTCCTGAAGTCCCTGCCCGGTGCGCTCTATGAGGCGGGCGTCGCGGTTGTCGTGGCGATGACCTTCGCCCCGAACCTGGTCGCCGACGTCCAGCGGCTGCGCGCCGCCCGCCGGCTGCGCGGGCGCCCCGACCGTGGGGTCAAGGCACTCCTCCAGGTCGGACTGCCGGTGCTGGAGGGCGCGCTGGAGCGCTCGGTGGCGCTGGCCGCGGCCATGGACGCGCGCGGCTACGGCCGCAGCGCCCACGTACCGCCCGCCGTACGCCACCTCACCTCCCTGCTCACCCTCGGCGGGCTGCTCGGTGTCTGCGCCGGAACCTACGGATTGTTGGGGGACACCGGGAGCGGCTACGGGCTGCCGCTGCTGCTCGCCGGGCTGGCGGCGGCGCTCGCCGGGCTGTGGCTCGGGGGCCGCCGCTCGGTGCGCAGCCGCTACCGGCCCGAGCGGTGGGGCGCCCGCGCCTGGCTGGTCGCGGGCTCCGGCATGGCCGTCGCCGCCCTGATGATCTGGGCGAACGCCTATGCGCCGGCCGCGCTGCATCCGCCCGCCGTCCCGCTCACCACCCCCGTTCTCCCCCTCTGGCCGGCCGTTTCCGTTCTCGTGGGGCTGCTGCCCGCGTTCGTCGCCCCACTCCCGTCGAGCGCGGACCGGGCCGGGTCCCGTGCTGCGTCCCGTGGGCGTCGCCGTGCCTCTGATGTCGATCCGTGTGATGTCGATCCGTGTACGAAGGAGCCCACCCCGTGATCCGGTTCGAGCAGGTCTCGGTCACCTACGGCGATGCCGCGGCGCCCGCCGTCCAGGGCGTCGACCTGACCGTCCCCGAGGGCGAACTGTGTCTCCTGGTCGGCCCCTCCGGCGTCGGCAAGTCCACCGTCCTGAACGCCGTCTGCGGTCTCGTCCCGCACTTCACCGGCGGCACCCTGCACGGCCGGGTCACCGTCGACGGCCGGGACACCCGCACCCACAAACCGCGCGAACTGGCCGATGTCGTCGGCACCGTGGGCCAGGACCCCCTGGCGCACTTCGTCACGGACACCGTCGAGGACGAACTCGCCTACGGCATGGAATCGCTCGGCCTCCCCCCTGAGGTGATGCGCCGCCGTGTCGAAGAGACCCTCGACCTGCTGGGCCTGGCCGAGCTGCGCGACCGCGCGATCACCACGCTCTCGGGCGGACAGATGCAACGGGTGGCGATCGGTTCGGTCCTCACCACCCACCCCAAGGTCCTGGTCCTGGACGAGCCGACCTCCGCACTGGACCCCGCCGCCGCGGAAGAGGTGCTCTCCGTCCTCCAGCGGCTGGTCCATGACCTCGGCACCACGGTCCTGCTGGCCGAACACCGGCTGGAGCGTGTGGTCCAGTACGCCGACCAGGTCATCCTCCTTCCCTCGCCGGGCGCGCCCCCGGCCATGGGCACCCCCGCCGACATCATGGCCGTCTCCCCCGTCCACCCCCCGGTCGTGGCCCTCGGCCGCCTCGCCCACTGGTCCCCGCTCCCCCTGTCCGTACGCGACGCCCGCCGCAAGGCCGCCCCCCTGCGCGAGCAGCTGACGGGCGTCCCGCCGCAGGTGCCGACGAGGAACGCGGGGCGCGGGCCGGGGGCATCGGATGCTGCCGCGGAGGTCTCGGGACTTGGCGTGCGCCGGGGGCGGACCGAGGCGCTGCACGGGGTGGATCTGACCGTGCGGGGTGGCGAGACGGTCGCTCTGATGGGACGTAACGGTGCGGGGAAGTCCACCCTGCTCACCACCCTCGTCGGGATGCATCAGCCGTCGTCCGGCACGGTGCGGGTCGGCGGCGCCGTCCCGCACCGCACCAGCCCCCGGGACCTCCTGCGGCATGTCGGTCTGGTCCCGCAGGAACCTCGTGACCTCCTCTACGCCGATACCGTCGCCGCCGAGTGCACCGCGGCCGACCAGGACGCGGACGCCCCCGCCGGCAGCTGCCGGGCTCTGGTCGCCCGGCTGCTGCCGGATGTCCCGGACTCCGTTCACCCCCGTGATCTGTCCGAGGGCCAACGGCTCGCGCTTGCCCTCGCGGTCGTGCTGACCGCCCGTCCACCACTGCTCCTTCTCGACGAGCCCACCCGCGGCCTGGACTACGCCGCCAAGGCCCGGCTGATCGAGGTGCTGCGCACCCTGGCCGCCGAGGGCCACGCCATCGTCCTGGCCACCCACGACGTGGAACTCGCCGCCGAACTGGCACACCGTGTGGTCATCCTCGTCGACGGCGAGATCGTCGCCGACGGTCCCACCGACGAGGTCGTGGTCTCCTCTCCTTCCTTCGCGCCGCAGGTCGCCAAGGTCCTTGCCCCGCTGCCCTGGCTGACGGTTCCCCAGGTGGCCCGCGCCCTGGAGGCCCTCGCATGACCGTGCCCCCACCCCGCCCGGAGGACCCCGGGCCCGAGCCCGGCTCCGGTCCCGGCCTCGGCTCCGACTCCGCTTCCGGCCCCACCTCCGACTCCCGCTCCCGTTCCGACTCCGATCCCGGCTCCGACTCCGGCCGCCCCGGCCCCGGCCCCGGCTCCCGCCACCCCTGCCTCGGCCGGCAGGCGCGCGCCGTGCGGCTCGGGCCCCGCTCCATCGCCGCGCTGGCGCTGATCTCGGCCATCGGCGTGATGGCCTTCGGCTGGCCGCTGCTCGCCGACTCCGCCTCCGGGCTCGCCCATTCCAAGGACGCGCCCTGGCTGTTCGCCGCGCTGCTGCCGATGCTGCTGGCCGTTGTCGTGGCGACCATCGCCGATACCGGCCTGGACGCCAAGGCCATCGCCATGCTCGGCGTCCTGGCCGCGGCCGGGGCCGCCATGCGCCCGCTGGGCGCGGGGACCGCCGGCATCGAGCCGATGTTCTTCCTGATGGTGCTGTCGGGACGGGTGCTCGGGCCCGGGTTCGGGTTCGTACTGGGTTCCGTGGCGATGTTCGCGTCGGCGCTGCTGACCGGCGGTGTCGGCCCCTGGATGCCGTTCCAGATGCTGACGATGGGGTGGGTGTCGATGGGCGCCGGCCTGCTGCCGGGGGCCGACCGGCTGCGTGGCCGCGGTGAACTCGCCATGCTCGCCGCCTACGGAGCCGTCTCCGCCGTCCTCTACGGCCTGGTCATGAACCTCCAGGGCTGGCCCTATATCGCCGGCCTGGCCTCAGGGGTCTCCTTCGTCCCCGGCGACCCGCTCGATCAGAACCTGGCCCGCTATCTCGCCTACTGCCTTGCCACCTCCCTCGGTTGGGACCTCCCCCGAGCCCTGGTCACCGTGATCCTCACCTGCACGCTCGGGGGCACCGTCCTCAGGGCGCTGCGCCGTGCCACCCGCCGCGCGGCCTTCGACGTCCCGGCCTCGTTCGCTCCCGATCCGCCCCGAGAGGCCACCTCCCGGTGAAGTGACCCAGGGTGCGATGACCCCAGATGCGGTGGCCCCAGATGCGGTGGCCCCGGGCGCGGTGACCCCGGGCGCGGTGGCCCCGGGTGCGGTGGCCCCGGGCGCCGTGACCTCGGCTCCTGCCTCCCCTCTGCCCCCGCGTACGCCCCTCCCCGCCTGGGACAGTGATCGTCAGCCGTCTCGCTGCACGCCCCTGGCACCCTCCGGAGCCGGATCAGCGGGCGACCGGCAGTGCGCGGGCGATGGACGGCTCCGAGCGCAGGAATGCCCTGTAGTGGTCGGCATCGGCGCCCTGGTCCACGACCGTGGCCCTGACGCCGTGGCCGGCCAACTGCCGGGCACAGCTGCGGGTGTTGGCTATGGGGACGTCCCGGTCGCCGGTGGCGGAGTAGAGGGCTATCCGCACGCCTCGGCCCGGCTTCCAGTCGCAGGTGCGGTCGTTGGCGCGAAGCACGTCCAGCAGGGCCCCGGAAGGGTGCCGGAGCTTTTGGTACCAGGTGTCCGTCAGCAGGTCTTCGAGACGTTCGGGCAGCTTGCCGGCGATCTCTTCCGCCGGATGCTCGCCGTCGAAGAGACCGAGGCGAGGACCGGGCGTCCATGTACGGATGGCGTCCGGGGCCGGTGCGGAGGGCCGCGCATCCTGGACGCGTCGTGGCCCCCGCGAGGTCCCCGGCCCGGCCGGCCCACCGGATGCGGCCGACTCGCCGAAGGCAGCCGACCCACCGGCGGCACCCGATGCACCAGCCGCTGCCCGAGGTAACGAAGAGAAGGCGAGAGAGAAGGAGGCGGAAGAGGAAGAGGAGAGCTGCCGCGGTGATCTGTTCGTCATGTCGTCGACGGTACGGAGATCGCGCGCCTCGCAGAATGCGGCTTTCCGCACAACTCAGCTGTGGCTTTCCTCAGGTTGGGGAGGGGGTGCCGGAACACCCCCGTCCCCTTCGCGTGACGGCCCGCCGGTGGCCGCCGGGCCCTGCACTACAACCGCTGAATGATCGTCCCCGTAGCCAGTGCCCCGCCCGCGCACATGGTGATCAGGGCGAACTCCTTGTCCCTGCGTTCGAGTTCGTGGAGTGCGGTGGTCAGGAGCCGGGCGCCGGTGGCGCCGACCGGGTGGCCGAGGGCGATGGCGCCGCCGTTCACGTTCACCTTCTCCAGGTCCTGCTCGAAGACCTGCGCCCAGGAGAGCACGACGGAGGCGAAAGCCTCGTTGATCTCGACGAGGTCGATGTCCTTGAGGGACATACCGGCCTTGCCGAGCACCGCGCGGGTGGCGTCGATGGGACCGTCCAGATGGAAGTGCGGATCGGCGCCGACCAGCGCCTGGGCCACGATGCGGGCCCGTGGCTTGAGTTTGAGGGCGCGTGCCATGCGCTTGGAGGCCCACATCAGCGCGGCGGCGCCGTCGGAGATCTGTGAGGAGTTGCCCGCCGTGTGGACGGCGGTCGGCATCACGGGCTTGAGGCCGCCGAGCGCCTCCATGCTGGTGTCGCGCAGTCCCTCGTCGTGGTCGACCAGCCGCCACATGCCCTGGCCCGTGGCCTGTTCGTCCTCGGTGGTGGGGACCTGGACGGCGAAGGTCTCCCGTTTGAAGCGCTCCTCGGCCCAGGCGGCGGCCGCCCGCTCCTGCGAGATGAGGCCGAGCGAGTCGACGTTCTCGCGGGTCAGCCCCCGGTTGCGGGCAATGCGTTCGGCCGCTTCGAACTGGTTGGGCAGGTCGACGTTCCACTCGTCGGGCCAGGGCTTGCCGGGTCCGTGCTTGGAGCCGCTGCCGAGCGGCACCCGGGACATCGCCTCGACGCCGCAGCCGATGCCGATGTCGATGACCCCGGCCGCGATCATGTTGGCGACCATGTGGTTGGCCTGTTGCGAGGATCCGCACTGACAGTCCACGGTGGTGGCGGCCGTCTCGTACGGGAGGCCCATCGTCAGCCAGGCGTTGCGGGCCGGGTTCATGGACTGCTCGCCGGCGTGGGTGACGGTGCCGCCCACGATCTGTTCGACGCAGTCCGGCTGGATGCCTGTACGGGCGAGGAGTTCGCGGTAGGTCTCCCCCAGGAGGTAGGCGGGGTGGAGGTTGGCGAGCGCGCCTCCGCGCTTACCGATGGGGGTGCGTACTGCTTCGACGATGACGGGTTCCGCGGCCATGACTGACTCGTCCTCTCCTCGCGTCCGCGGATGTCCCGGCACCCACGGAAGAAGAACTAGTACCCGTTCTAGTTCTACAAACAGTCTTATGAGGCGGCCCCCGGGGCGCAAGGGGCGTGCAAGCCCCTTGTCCACAACCGGAGTCGCCGCGCCCCTTGCCACTTGCGGAAGTGGTGATTACCTTCACCGCGACCCATATCTGATGAACCGTCAGACGCCGGATGGACCAGGAGTCGCCGATGCCATGTCCCGCGCTGCCCGACGGGTTCGACTTCACCGACCCCGACGTCTACCAGTCCCGTGTTCCGCTCCCCGAGTTCGCCCAGCTGCGGCGGACCGCGCCCGTGTGGTGGAACGCCCAGCCGCACGGCATCGCCGGCTTCGGTGACGACGGGTATTGGGTCGTCACCCGTCACCAGGACGTCAAGGAGGTGTCCACCAAGCCGGAGATCTTCTCCGCGAACCTCAACACCTCGATCATCCGGTTCAACGCGGCCATGACCCGTGACCAAATAGACGTACAGAAACTCATCATGCTGAACATGGACCCGCCCGAGCACACCAGGGTCCGGCAGATCGTGCAGCGCGGCTTCACCCCGCGCTCGATACGGGCACTGGAGGACGCGCTGCGTCACCGGGCGGCGCAGATCGTCGCCGAGGCACGGCGGAACGGCTCCGGGGACTTCGTCACCGATATCGCCTGCGAACTCCCCCTCCAGGCCATCGCAGAGCTCATCGGCATCCCCCAGGACGACCGGGCGCGCATCTTCGACTGGTCGAACAAGATGGTCGCGTACGACGATCCCGAACTGGCCATCACCGAAGAGGTCGGCCTGAACGCGGCCACGGAGCTGATCTCGTACGCGATGAATCTCGCCGCGGTGCGCAAGGAATGCCCGGCCACGGACATCGTCAGCCAACTGGTGGCCGCGGAGCACGAAGGGAACCTCGGCTCCGACGAGTTCGGCTTCTTCGTGCTCCTGCTGGCGGTGGCCGGCAACGAGACCACGCGTAACGCCATCACGCACGGTATGCATGCCTTCCTCACCCATCCCGACCAGTGGGAGCTCTACAAGCGCGAGCGCCCCGAGACGGCGGCCGAGGAGATCGTGCGGTGGGCGACCCCGGTGGTCTCCTTCCAGCGCACCGCCACCCAGGACACCGAGCTGGGCGGCGCGGAGATCAAGAAGGGCCAGCGGGTGGGGATCTTCTACTCCTCCGCCAACAACGACCCGGAGGTGTTCGACCGCCCGGAGGTCTTCGACATCACCCGGGACCCCAACCCCCACCTGGGATTCGGGGGCGGCGGCCCGCACTTCTGCCTCGGCAAGTCGCTCGCGGTCCTGGAGATCAACCTGATCTTCGGCGCCCTCGCGGACGCCATGCCCGGCATCTCCCTGGCGGGCGACCCGCGCCGGCTCCGCTCGGCCTGGCTCAACGGCGTCAAGGAACTCCAGGTTCACTACGGCTGACGGCAGCACCGCTGCCCGGGGGTCGGCAGCGGAGACGGAACGGCATACGGGCGGGACGCTCACCCCGATCGCGTCGGGTGGGCGTCCCGCCGGTGCGTGGACCCATGGGCGTCCGTGGTGCTCCCCCACCTGCCCGTAGTACCGCTGACCGCCGGCCGGTGCGCGCGAAGCCGATCCGGAGAAAGCCGGACCAGCGGTATGTCCGAAACCAGTTCCTCCCTCAACCTTGCCAGCCGTCATGGGCAGACTTACATTCAACTCGCCAGTAACAACTCGGCAGTTCATCCTCCGGCGCGCGCTCGCTCCGCACCGCCCGCGTCCGAGCCGCACGCTCCCCCCGCGCTCACCCCGGCTCGTCCGCGCGCCTTCCGCACCACGCGCAACCCTGCGCCCACGCATCCCCCACACGTTTCGACAAGTGCGCTCCACCGCTCTTCGAAGGGGACATACCGCCATGAAGGACGCACACGGCAGACCTGTCACGGGACGCATCAGCTGGCGGAAGTTCGCCGTGCTGTCCGTCCCGGCGCTCGCCGGCACCGCCGCCCTGGGCATCGCCCTGGCCAATGGGGCACTGGCGGCGTCGTTCGCCGTCTCGGGACAGCAGTTCAAGGTCTCCGCGGACAGCCTCAAGGGCGACGGCTTCGCCCAGTACGGCAGTGTGGACACGAACGCCAGGGGAGATCTCCTGCCGGTCGCCGTCACCGCCATCAAGACCGCCCAGCTGGACCATCTGTGCCAGTCGGTCGTCACCCACCTGCCCGTCGTCGGCGATATCTCGCTCAACCTCAGCGCCGGTACGGGCAGTACGCCCGTCGAGGCCACCGATCTGTTCGTGGACGCCACCCAGCTCTCCGGCAACGCGTCCTTCCACCGGATCGAGATCGGCCGGGACGCCTCCACCCTCGACAAGGGACCGGACGGCGCTCAGGGCATGCAGGACCTCTTCGCCCAGCAGGCGGACGACGTCAGCATCAGCAAGCTGCGGCAGACCGCCTGGGCCACCAACGCGGGGACCTTCAAGCTGTCCGGGCTGAGCATGAAGATCTCCAAGGGCAAGAAGGAATGCTTCTGACCTGGCGGCGCTGGCGGCGGGGACGGCCCTTCTGGGGCGGTCTGGCGGCCGTCGTCGCCGGCGCCGAGATCTGCGCCATCCCCCTGGCCCCGCTGAAGATCATGCTGCAACAGGGGATCGCCGGCATCCCGTCGGTCCTGATGGGGCTGGTGATGATCGTGATGGGGCTCTCGGCGTGGTTCGCGCCGTATTACCGGGGCATCGCGGGCGTGCTCACCGTGCTGTGCGCGGCGGCCGCGCTGGTGATGTCCAACCTCGGCGGCTTTCTGATCGGCACCGTCATCGGGATCCTCGGCGGCTCGATGATCTTCGCCTGGCAGCCGGTCGCCCCGACGGAACCCGAAACCCCCGAGGCGCCCGGAACCGCGCCCGCGCCCTGCGAGCACTAAGGCGTCCGCAACGCCCCGCCCGCCACAACGCCCCGCCCGCCGACGACCGCCCGCCCTACACCGTCCGCCCGTACGCGTACCCCCATGCCTTCATCCGCGTACGGGGCGGACCGCTGCCCGTACCTCTCCTCCGGCACCTCACCCCTCAGAAGGAGAACCACGATGACGATGACGCACCCCACCCGCCGTACGCCCCGTCAGCGCGCCTTACGCACCGCCGGAACCGGAAGCGTCGCGGCGCTCGGCCTGGCGCTCGCCGTCACGAGCCCCGCGACCGCCCAGCCGGCCGGGACACCGGCCGCCGCCGCGCCGTCCACGACCGTGAGCCCCGCCGGTCACGGCTTCACCGCCACGCTCAGCGGCAAGGCCACCTTCAAGGCCGGTTCGGTGACCGTCACCTGTAAGACCTCGGTCTCCAGTGGGCAGGTCCCGGCGGCGCCCGGTAACCAGAACCCGGCCGGGCCGGTGAGCAGTTCCACCACCCCGGCGACCTACGGCTCCTGCACGACGAGCATGCCGGGCGTCGCCGCGACCGTCACCACGACCGGCACCTGGGGCGTGGCCATGCAGTACGGGACACCGGTGACCGCCGGACTGACCATCCCGGCCGGCGGGTTCGTGCTCCAGACCAGCGGGCTGGCGTCCTGCACGGTGACGGCGGCTCCCACCTCGGCGGCAACGGTGAACGGCAGCTGGACCAACGGCGCGCCGTCCACCCTCACCTTCACCAACGCGTCGGTGCCGGTGAAGGTGGTGGGCGGTTTCGGCTGCCCGACCAGCGCGACCAGCTCGACGTTCAACGCCGCCTATACGGTGAGCGACACCACCGATCCCGCCGCCCAGATCACCGTCACCGGCTGAGCACCCCGCTGAGCCACGGGTGACGGCCGTTCCCCGAGCGGGCGTCACCCTCTCAGCGTGTGCTCATCCCGACGGCCGCCAGGGCCGCCAGCGCCGCCACGGCCACCGTGCCGGCCAGGAAGGCGGTGATCAGCCGGCGCCGCAGGGCCCGGTAGACACCTTCGTATTCGGTCCGCAAAGCGGCGCTGCGGGTCGCGATGCGCTCCAGGTAGGCCCGGGACGTCTGGTGCTGGTCCTGGCAGTAGCGCAGCTCCACTTCCCGCCGCTGGGTGTCGGTGAGCCAGGGCAGGCCGGCACAGAATTCCTCCGCGCGGGTCCGCGCCCGGTCCTTCTCCGCCTCCCAGAGGAGAAATCCCTCGATCTCGTTGACGGCCTGGTCCAGCTGCATTTCCGCGGCCCTCCGCATTCCTCCGCCGCTCCCCGTGCCGGCGGTCTTCCGCATGTCTTCGCCCATCCGCGTTCCCTCGCTCATGTGCGTGCGCCGATTTCGGTGGCGGCGGCGCCCTCGGCGTCCGCCATGACGGCGATCTCGTGCGCGATCTCCGGGTGGTGCAGATCGAACGCCGGGGATTCGGAGCGAATGCGCGGCAGGGTGCGGAAGTTGTGCCGCGGCGGCGGGCAGGACGTCGCCCATTCCAGCGAGCGGCCGTAGCCCCAGGGGTCGTCGGTCTCGACCTTCTTGGCGTACTTCGCGGTCTTCCAGACGTTGTAGAGGAACGGCAGAAGGGAGAGTCCGAGAAGGAAGGAGAAAAGGGTGGAGACGGTGTTCAGGGCGGTGAATCCATCGGCGGCGAGATAGTCGGGGATGCGGCGCACCATGCCTTCCGCGCCGAGCCAGTGCTGGACGAGGAAGGTGCCGTGGAAGCCCACGAACAGCGTCCAGAAGGTGATCTTGCCGAGCCGCTCGTCCAGCATCTTGCCGGTGAACTTCGGCCACCAGAAGTGGAAACCGGCGAACATCGCGAACACGACCGTACCGAACACCACGTAGTGGAAGTGCGCCACCACGAAGTACGAGTCCGAGACGTGGAAGTCCATCGGCGGCGAGGCCAGGATGACACCGGTCAGACCACCGAAGGTGAAGGTGATCAGGAAGCCGATCGTCCACAGCATCGGCGTCTCGAAGGACAGTGAGCCCTTCCACATCGTGCCGATCCAGTTGAAGAACTTCACACCCGTCGGCACCGCGATCAGGAACGTCATGAACGAGAAGAACGGCAACAGCACGCCGCCCGTCACATACATGTGGTGCGCCCACACCGTCACCGAAAGACCGGCGATCGAAATCGTCGCCGCGATCAGACCGAGGTAACCGAACATCGGCTTCCGGGAGAACACCGGAATGACCTCGGAAATGATGCCGAAGAACGGCAGCGCGATGATGTACACCTCGGGATGGCCGAAGAACCAGAAGAGGTGCTGCCACAGCAGTGCCCCGCCATTGGCCGCATCGAAGACATGCGCCCCAAATTTACGGTCCGCCTCCAGCGCGAACAGCGCCGCCGCCAGCACCGGGAAGGCCAGCAGCACCAGCACACCGGTCAGCAGCACGTTCCAGGTGAAGATCGGCATCCGGAACATCGTCATGCCGGGAGCCCGCATGCAGATGATCGTGGTGATGAAGTTGACCGAGCCGAGGATCGTGCCGAAGCCGGAGAAGGCCAGACCCATGATCCACATGTCGCCGCCGATGGCGGGGGAATGCACCGCGTCGGAGAGCGGCGCATAAGCGAACCAGCCGAAATCGGCGGCCCCTTGGGGCGTCAGAAATCCTCCGACGGCGATCAGCGAACCGAAGAGATAGAGCCAGTACGCGAACATGTTCAGCCGGGGAAAGGCGACATCGGGCGCGCCGATCTGGAGCGGCATGATCCAGTTCGCGAATCCGGCGAACAGCGGCGTCGCGAACATCAGCAGCATGATCGTGCCGTGCATCGTGAACGCCTGGTTGAACTGCTCGTTCGACATGATCTGGTGACCGGGACGGGCCAGTTCGGCGCGCATGAGCAGGGCCAGCAGACCGCCTAGGCAGAAGAAGGCGAAGGCGGTGACCAGGTAGAGCGTGCCGATCGTCTTGTGGTCAGTGGTCGTCAGCCACTTCACGGGAAACTTCATGCCCGGTAGGTGTCCGGAGCCGTCGCGATCCTCACCGGCGCGGGGACGAGACGGGGTGGCAAGTCTCACCCCGGAGGGTGTGAGGATCGGGGCGATGCCGGACACCAAGGGTTCATGAGCACGGACGACGCCTTCGCCGATGCCTATCGCGCGCACTACTGGGCGGTCAGCCGCTTCGTGGCGCGGCGGCTGGACGGGCAGGCACACGAGGTCGAGGAAGTGGTGGCGGAGGTCTTCTCCATAGCCTGGAGACGCCGCGCCGAACTCCCCGATGCGCCGCTGCCCTGGCTGTACGGGGTGGCCCGGAACTGTCTTGCCAACACGGTGCGGGGGCTGAGCCGTTACCGGCGGCTGCTGCACCGGCTCGGCAGTCACGAGGCGGCGCACCGCCGGCAGACCGTGGACAGTCCGGACGCCGAGCGGCCCGGCTCCTGGGTGCACGAGGCGCTGGCCCGGCTCTCCCCCGCCGACCAGGAGGTGCTGCGGCTGACGGCCTGGGAGGAACTGACCATCGAGGAGCTGGCGGTGACCCTCGGCTGCGGTCAGAGCGCGGCGGCCATGCGGCTGCACCGGGCGCGCGGCCGGCTCCGTACCCAGATCGAGCGGATGCGCCAGCGCGGCACCGCCCCGTCCGACGCGCCCCCACCACGGCCCGAGGCACCCCCCTCGCCGGAACCGGCGTCCCGCCCGGCCGCGCCCCGTCCCCTCACCCCCCACCCCGTACCTACCCGAGCGGGAGGCCGCCGCCATGACTGAGGAACTGGAGCTGCTGCGCCGGGCCGACCCCGTCTCCGCCGACGAGGGGCGCTGGCGCGACCGCCCGCTGACCGCACGGGCGCAGGCCCGGCTGGCGGCGCTGACGGCCGGCGCCGAACCGCGCGGCCGCCCGCGTCCGCTGCGCCGGCGGCCCCTGCTGATGGGCCTGGCCGCCGCGTCGGCGGCGGCCGCCGCGGCCCTGGTGCTGACCTTCTCCGGCGCCGGCAGCAGCCCCGCCGTCGCCGCGCCCCTCGCCCTCCCCGTACACGCCGACGCGCCGTCCGTGTCGCTGGACACCCTCGCCCTCCGGGCGGAGGCCAGGGCGCGGGCGGCGAGCCGCGAGGACGGGCCGCGGCGGGGCAGCCACCTCCAGAGCTGGTACATGAGCATGGAGTCGGGCCCGGACGCCGCGCCCCCCGTGACCGTGCCCGAGGAGCGCATCACCAGCTGGAACGACGACGGCAGCGGCTCGGAGCTGGTCGTGGCCACCGACCCGCGGCACCCGGGCCGTCCGGTGATCCACGAAAACGACGGCACATGGCAGACCGTCAGCGACGGCAAGGTGCTGCACCGCAAGACCTATCCGGCGGGCTCGGAGGCCCAGCACAGCGGGCTGGCCGCCCGGACGAAGCCCGCGACGGACGCCGGGAAGCTGCGCGAACAGCTCTCCTGGCTGTACGGCGGGGCGGACGGCACCAGCACGACACCGCAACTTCTGTCGGCGCTCTCCTCGTTCCGTCAGGAGTGGACGCCGGGGCCGCGGGAGACGGCCGCCGTCGTCCGGATGCTGGCCGATGCGGACGGTCTGCGGCCGGCGGGGGTGGTCACCGACCGGATGGGCCGGCGCGGGCAGGCGTATGTGTACGACGGCCCGGACGGCGCGACGAACTCCACCCGCCAGATGGTGATCCTCGACCCGCGGACCGGCGACCTCCTGGGGCTGGAGATCACCTTCACCAAGGACGAGCCGGAGTTCAAGATCAAGTCGGGGGAGGTCATGTCGTACGAGGCGTGGATGCCGTGAGGCGACGGTGACCCCGGCGGCCCGGAGCAGGGCGCCGGGGCACCGGGCCGGGGCGCCCCCGAGTGGCGGGGCGGGCCGTCATGGCCGACCCTTGAGGGAACGCGACGATCCACCTCGGCGCGGCGGTCCGGTCTGGCCCGCCGCGCCGTTTTCCTGCCCGGCCACGCCCCTCCCATAGGGCGTGGCCCACGTCACAACGGGCCGATGGTTGCAGCGGATCTTCGCGATATGGATCACAGCAAGCGGTGTCCCAAAGTGCTCCCCGAAAGGGAGTTTCCCCTGCAAGGAGCGGGTATACGGCCGACTGCGCGGTCGTCCGCGCACCGTCCGTGATGATCCGGTCTGCCCCTATGGTCGACCTTTGCCCGTCGCGTCCTGACGGGCCCTGCCCGCCTCCCCACGGCGGGCGATGTCATGTTGTCGTCCAAGAGAGCGCAGGCGAGCGAGCACGTGCCGACGCAGTCCCCCGTCGTACCCGGGCCCCGTCACCCCGTCGGCAGTCGAGCAGATGCGGCATCCGGTCCCCCGCAGGACCGCGCCGCGGACTCCGCGCAGCACACCTCGGGCGAGGTGACCGTCGTCGACCCCGCGATGGTCAAGCGTGCGGTGTCGGCCGCGGCCCTCGGCAATGCGATGGAGTGGTTCGACTTCGGCGTGTACAGCTACATCGCGGTCACCCTCGGACATGTCTTCTTCCCGTCCGGGAATCCGACCGCGCAGTTGCTGTCGACGTTCGGAGCGTTCGCGGCGGCGTTCCTGGTGCGGCCGATCGGCGGCATGGTCTTCGGGCCGCTCGGTGACCGGATCGGCCGGCAGAAGATCCTCGCGATCACCATGATCATGATGGCGGCGGGCACCTTCGCCATCGGTCTGATCCCGTCCTATGCCTCCATCGGCGTCGGCGCACCGATCCTGCTGCTCGTCGCCCGCCTGGTACAGGGCTTCTCCACCGGTGGTGAATACGGCGGCGCCTCCACCTTCATCGCCGAGTACGCGCCGGACAAGAAGCGCGGATTCCTGGGCAGCTGGCTGGAGTTCGGCACCCTGGCCGGCTACGTCGGCGGCGCCGGCCTGGTCACGCTGATGACCGCGCTGCTGTCCACCGAGGACCTCAACTCCTGGGGCTGGCGGATCCCGTTCCTGATCGCCGGACCGATGGGCATCATCGGCCTCTACCTGCGGATGCGGCTCGAAGAGACCCCGGCCTTCGCGCAGTTGGAGAAGGAGGCGCGGACGAAGGAGAAGGCGCGCCGCGAGGCCGAGAAGCGGATCGGCCTCCGCGAGATGATCTTCGGTCAGTGGCGGGCGCTGCTGCTGTGCGTCGGGCTGGTCCTGGTCTTCAACGTCACGGACTACATGCTGCTGTCGTACATGCCGAGCTATCTGACCTCGGAGCTCAAGTACGACGAGACGCACGGGCTGCTGGTCGTGCTGGCGGTGATGGTCCTGATGATGGGCGTCCAGCCGTTCGCGGGCAGGCTCACCGACCGCTTCGGCCGCCGGCCGGTCATCGGCGCGGGCTGCCTCGGCTTCCTGCTGCTGTCCGTGCCCGCCCTGCTGCTGATCCGGCAGGGGTCGCTGGCCGCCATCGCGCTGGGCATGGCCGCGCTGGGCCTGCTGCTGGTCACCTTCACCGCGGCGATGCCGTCCACGCTGCCCGCGCTGTTCCCGACCAAGGTCCGCTACGGCTCGCTGTCGATCGGCTTCAACGTCTCCGTGTCGCTCTTCGGCGGGACGACGCCGCTGGTGGTCACCGCCCTGATCGGCGCGACCGGCAACAAGATGATGCCCGCCTACTACATGATGGCGGCGGCCGTGATCGGCGGTATCGCCGTGCTGCTGATGTCGGAGAGCGCCGGTAAGCCGCTGCCCGGCTCCCCGCCGGCCGTCGAGACCGAGGCCGAGGCGCAGGAGGTCCGGCGCGCGGCGAGGGCCGACGCGGCGGCCTGATCCGCGGACTGCCCCAGGCGTGGCAAGGCCCGGCCGGATGCTTCCGGCCGGGCCTTCGGCGTTCCCCCGGGCAGGGGCGGGAACCGGCCACGCCCCGCCGCCGTCTGTGTCGCTGCCGATCACTTGACCGGCGGCGGTGAACGGGGGACGAGGATGAGCCTGGCTACGGGCGCGGCGGCGCGCACCACGGGGCGGCGGCGCGCGCTGCTGGTGGTGCTGATGTTGCTGGCCGTGCAGCTGGTGTCGCTGGCCAGGCCGGCGTACGCCTGTGGGTGCGGGGCGATGGTGCACGATCCGAAGACCACCATGGCGGTGGACCGCGAGACCTCGGTGGTGCGCTGGGACGGCCGGTCCGAGCAGATCGTGATGAGCCTGACGGTGAACGGCACCGCCCCGGACGCCGCGTGGATCATGCCCGTGCCGCACCGGGCCACGGTGGAGCTGGCCGACCCCGGCCTGTTCGACCAGCTCGCCGCGCTGACCGCACCGGCCGTCGAGCGGCGCCACCACTTCTGGCCCCGGGGCAGTGACTGGCCGTTCGAGGGGGACGGCGCCGCCGCCGAGGCCCCGGCTCCCGGCACCCGCGGCCCCGGGGTCGGGGTGGTCGGCCGCGAGCGCCTGGGCCCGTTCGACGTGGCCCGGCTGACCGCCACCGACCCGCAGGCGCTGCGCAACTGGCTGAAAACCAATGGGTTCCCACTCCCCGACGCACTGGCCACCGAACTCCGCCCCTATGTGGCCCAGCGCTGGGAGTACGTGGCGATCCGCCTGGCCCCGGCCGCGGCAGACCACCCGCTGACCGGCACCCTCGAACCGCTGCACCTGTCCTTCGCCAGCAACCGGCTCGTCTACCCCATGCGGCTCTCCCGCCTCGCCAAAACACCGCAGTCGCTGGGGCTCTACGTCCTCGCGCCGCACCGGATGGAGCCGCGCAGCGCCCTCGGCGGCTCCGAGCCCGAGGTCTTCTTCGCGGGCCGGATCACCCCCGTGGGCGCCCTGCGCGCACTCGGCGGCACCAGGCGCACGTTTCTGACCGCGCTCGACCAGACCTTCCCGCAGCCCCGGCGCATCACCGGCGACCACGAACTCGTCCGCGCCGCCGGGGACACCCCGTTCCACCGGGTCACCTACACCTCCGCGCTACTGAGGGTGGGCGGAATCCCGGCCTGGGTACTGACGGTCGGCGGCACGCTGCTGCTCCTGGTAGCGGCCACGCTGGTGCTCGTCCTGCGCAGCCGCCGCCCGGTGCCGCCGCCGCGCCCGGTGCCACCACCCCTGACGTGACGGTGCCGATACCACCGGGCGGGGCATCGCCCGGCCGTGGCACCCCGCCCTGACCGGCGCCCCTCGGGCACCGTGCGGCACGATGGTCGGCATGAGCATCGTGAAGATCAACGTACTGACCGTCCCCGCCGAGCAGCGCGAGGTCCTGGAGCAGCGCTTCGCCGCGCGCGCCGGGACCGTGGACTCCTCGGACGGCTTCGAATGGTTCGAGCTGCTGCGCCCCGTGGAGGGCACCGACCAGTACCTCGTCTACACCCGGTGGCGGGACGAGGAGTCGTTCCAGGCGTGGATGGAGGGGCCGATGAAGGCCGCGCACCAGCGGGGTGGCGGCGCCGAGGGTGGGGAGCGCCCCAAGCCGGCCGCGTCCGGTTCCACGCTGTGGTCCTTCGAGGTGGTGCAGCAGACCGGGCCGAAGCAGGGCTGAGCGGCACCGGCGGCGTCACCCGAAATCCGTTGCGCGGGGCCCCGGTCCGGCCGTGACAATGGCGCCATGAGTGACGCCGCCACCCTCCGTCTCCCCTGGGCCGTCTCGGCCGAACCGGTCGGCTCGCCGGACGCCGCGGCGCTGCTGCGCGACTACTACACCGAGGTGGCCGACCGCTACTTCGCGCTCCATGAGGACCGCCGCTCGACGGCGGCGGAGATCGACGAGGGGCTGGCGGAGTACCCGAGCGCCGATCTGGCGCCGCCGGGCGGGGTGCTGCTGGTGGCGCGGTACGGCGGGGACGTGGCGGGCTGTGCCGGGGTGCGGCTGCTGGACGCGCGCACCGCGGAGCTCAAGCAGATGTTCGTACGGGCCGCCTGGCGCGGGCGGGGCGGCGCGGGCGCGCTGCTGGGTGCCGCCGAGACGGCCGCGGTGCGGCTGGGCGCCGAGCGGATACGGCTCGACACCCGGCGGGATCTGGTGGAGGCCGTGGCGCTCTACCGGCGGCACGGATTCGAGGAGATCGAGCCCTACCACGACGATCCCTACGCGGAGATCTTCTTCGAGAAGCGGCTGGCCGGGGGCCGTTGACGGTCCGGGGGCAGGCGCCGGTCCCCGCTCCCCGCCGGCCGGGCTCACTTCGCCAGGTCCGGTGGCTGGGGCGCGGGCGGCGGGGTGCGCGGCACCGGCGGCCGGGCGTCGCCGTTGTGCGGCTCCTCCGCGTCCGAACCGCACAGCTCCGCGGTCAGCTCGTGGACGAGTTCGGTGAGATCGGTGGGCCGGTCCCTGGTCCACCAGTCACCCAGCATCTCCGCGAGCGACTCCTGACGGGCCGCCGCGAGCCGCTCCGCGGTGTCCCGTCCGCGGTCGGTGAGCAGCAGCAACAGCCCCTCGCGGGTGGCGAGTCCGCGGACCTCCATCTGCCGGACGCTCTCGCTGATCACGCCCAGCGGCACGGTGCTGCGTTCGGCGAGCAGTGCCGGTTCCACCGACCCGTAGCGGTGGATGCGCAGGATCAGCCAGGCGGCGGCCGGTTTGAGGTCCAGTCCGGCCCGTGCGGCGATCTTCTCGTAGATGTGCTTACGGCCTTCCCGGCTGCCGAGGGTGGACAGGGCGCGGGCGACCTCGTCGCGTGAGGACCGCTCGACGGGGTTGGAGGACAGCACCTGGCTGGTGTCGGGCGCGGTGACACTGCTGCGCAGCGGCTCCTCCTTGAGGAACCAGGCCAGGACGAAGGCCACCAGGACGACCGGGACGGCGTAGAGGAAGACATCGGTGATCGAGACGGCGTAGGCGTCCAGGACACCGGCCCGCAGCCCGGCCGGCAGCCTGCCCACGGTCCGCGGGTCCTCGGCGATCCTGGAGGGGTCGATGCCGGGCGGCAGTTGGTGCCCGGCGACGGCGTCCGCGATCCGCGGGCCGAGGTGGCCGGCGAAGATCGTGCCGAAGATGGAAACGCCGAACGAGCCGCCGATGGAGCGGAAGAACGTGGCGCCGGAGGTGGCCACGCCCAGGTCCTGGTAGGGCACCGCGTTCTGCACGATCAACACCAGCACCTGCATGACCAGGCCGAGTCCGAAGCCGAAGACGAAGAAGCAGGCGCTCATGCCGGCGACACCGCTGTCCGCGTCGAGCTGGTGCAACAGCAGCAGACCGAGCGCCACTACACCGGTGCCGGCGATCGGGAAGACCTTGTAGTGGCCGGTGCGGCTGACGATCTGCCCGGAGCCGGTGGAGGCCAGCAGCATGCCGATCACCATCGGCAGCATGTGCACCCCGGACATGGTCGGGCTGACGCCCTGGACGACCTGGAGGAACGTCGGCAGATAGGTCATCGAGCCGAACATGGCGAAGCCGACGACGAAGCCGATGACGGCGGTGAGCGAGAAGGTGCGCAGCCGGAACAGGCGCAGCGGCAGCACGGGTTCGGCGGCCCGCCGCTCGATGCCGAGGAAGACGCCCAGCAGCGCGAGGCCGAGCACGCCGCACCCCACGACCTGCCAGGACGCCCACGGGTAGGTGACGCCGCCGAACGAGGTCATCAGCACGAAGCAGGCGGCGACCGCGGCGATCACCACGGTGCCCAGGTAGTCGATCCGGTGCCGGGTGCGGGGGCGCGGGATGTGCAGCACGGCGGCGATGACGGCGAGCGCGACGATGCCGACGGGGACGTTGATGTAGAACACCCAGCGCCAGCTGAGGTATTCCACGAACAGCCCGCCCAGCAGCGGGCCGAGGACGCTCGCCCCGCCGAAGACGCCACCGAACAGGCCCTGGTACTTCCCCCGTTCGCGGGGCGGCACGATATCGCCGACGATCGCCATCGACAGCACGATCAGCCCGCCGCCGCCCAGCCCCTGGAGGGCCCGGAAGGCGATCAGCTCGCCCATGTTCTGCGCGATACCGCACAGCACCGAGCCGATCAGGAAGATCACGATGGCGGTCTGGAAGAGCTTCTTGCGGCCGTACTGGTCACCGAGCTTGCCCCAGAGGGGCGTCGCGGCCGTCGCGGCCAGAAGGTAGGCGGTGACGACCCAGGAGAGGTGGTTGAGGCCGCCGAGGTCGCTGACGATGGTGGGCAGCGCGGTGGCGACGATGGTCTGGTCGAGCGCCGCGATGAGCAGGCCGAGCAGCAGCGCGCCGATCGCGACGAGGACCGTCCGCGGGGACCGGTCCTCGCCGGGGACGGCCGGAGCGCCGGTGTCCTGCGCCATGAGCGTCTTCCTCCGTTCCGGAGCGTCCCGTGCGGTGCCGGGGACCCGGAGCGGCCGGTGCGGTACCGGGCCGTCCGTCCCGGGCCGCCGCCGGCCGCCCTTGCCGTGCCGTGTCTCCTTCGGACTTCTTCCATCCTGGGCGGTTCCACCGGATATGGCCCGCCGAGCGGCGCCCGGCATCGGGGGTCTCCCGGAGGACACCCGGGGTATGCCGGGCGGATGTCTTCGAGCACCTGCGCGGACCGGTGCGGCGTCTGGATAATCGCTGCCGGTTCGATGCCTCCAGGGAGGGGAACACCCGTGACGGCACAGACCTGTCCGCACTGCTTCGCCCCCGTACGCGGCCATGGCCGGCCGGCCTGCCTGTGTGCGGCGGCCGCGGCGGACGACTTCGATCCGCTGCGCGTTCGGCCGTACGTGTCACTGCCCGACGGGGAGGGGGAGGCAGGCGACAACGACGGCGCGGCGGACGGCACCGCGCTCGGCCGGGGTGACCTGCTGGACGACTTACCCGGGGTGGACGCGGCGGTGCACTACGCCGACGGGCCGTCGTCGTCCGGCACCGGGCCGTCGTCGTCCGCCACCGGACCGCCCCTGGACCCCGGGCAGAGCCTGACTCCCGGTCCGCCCGGCGCGGGGCCCGCCGACCCCCTGATGCCCCGTATGCGGCGCCGCCCCGCCGGCCCGGCCTCCCGGACGTGCAGCGCGTCGGAGGGACCGGAGGAGGAGCCGGCCGCCGGCGGCTCCACCGCCGCCCCGCGCCGGCGGCGCGCGCTGCCGGCCGTACTGCTGACCGCCGGGGCCGCCATGGCCGCCACCGCCGTGCTGATCGGCACCGACGCCCTCTCCGGCGGCACCCAGACCCGGGCGGCGCCGCCCGACCGCGGCACCGCCTCCCCCGACGCCGCCCTCCCCACCGGCGGCACCTCCGCCCCCGCACCCAGCGGCGCCACTTCGCCCACCGCGACCCGCTCCCCGTCACCGGACGCGACCACCCCCGCGGCGAGCGTGCGCCCCTACCGGACCCCGGCCCCGCGTCCCCCCGCCCCCACCCGGGCCTCCGGCAGCGTCTCGGACTCCCCCGCCACCCACGGCCCCAGCGCCCCGCCCACCGGGCCGATCGTGCTGCGCGAGGGGGCCGGCGGCCCGGAAGTGGTGGAGCTTCAGGGGCGGCTGCGGCAGCTGGCGCTGTACCCCGGCCCGGAGGACGGCCGCTACGACGCGGACGTACGGGACGCCGTGGCGCGCTACCAGCGGGCCTATGGGGTGGCGGGCGATCCGGACGGCGTCTACGGCGCGCCGACCCGGGCGTCCCTGGAGTCCCGGACGCAGGCACCGCAGACCTCGCCCACAGAGCGCTGACCAGCCCCGATGCAGGCCGCTGACCAGCCCGGTTGTCCCCAGCGGGCGCTTTTTGTATCGTGAAGAAACAAAGTGGTTCCGCCCGCACTCCCTGACCGGCGGGCGGGACCGCTCTGTTCCTTCCGTACGTGTCTTCCGTACGTGCGCGATCCGCACCGTCCGTAGCGCCCAGGAGCCCGCCGATGACGGCCACCACCACGCTCACCGCCCGCGCCCTGCTGCTGGACATGGACAGCACGATCGTGAACTCCGAGGCCGTGGTGGAGCGCTGCTGGCGCCGCTGGGCCACCGAACAGGGGCTGGACGGGGACACGATCCTCCAGGTCGTCCACGGCCGGCAGGGCTGGGCCACGATGGCCGCGCTGCTCCCGGACCGCCCGATGGAGCTCAACCTGGCGGACAACCGCCGGATGCTGGCCCAGGAGACCGCCGATATGGACGGCGTGGTGCCGGTCCCCGGCGCCCCCGCGTTCATGGCCGCCCTCGCCGCGCTGCCGCACGCCCTGGTGACCTCCGCCGATATCGCGCTCTCCGACGCCCGGATGGGCGCGGCCGGGCTGCCGATGCCGGACGTGCGGATCACCGCGGAGAGCGTGAGCGCCAGCAAGCCCGACCCGGAGGGCTTCCTCAAGGGCGCCGCCGAGCTGGGCTTCGCCCCCGAGGACTGCCTGGTGTTCGAGGACTCCGAGGCGGGCATCGAGGCGGGCCGGGCGGCCGGCATGCGGGTGGTCGGCGTCGGCGGCCGGGCCGCCGCGTTCGGGCCCACCGTGCAGATACCCGACCTCACCCACGTCCGCGTCGAGGCGTCGGCGGACGGCGTGATCGCGGTGCACATCGGCGGCTGAGCGCCGGACGGCCCGGGGCCCCGGGGGCCGGCGCCGTCCAGGGGCCGCGCCGTCCAGGGGCCGCGCCGTCCAGGGGCCGCGCCGTCCAGGGGCGACGCCGCACACACCGGGCGGGCCGAACCTCCCCTCTACACCCGCCCACCCCCCGAAGGGGGGTGGGCGGCGGGGAAAAAACTCAGCCCACGATCGCCTCATACAGGCTGAAGCCCGCCAGCAGCAGCATCACGGCCGCCGCGATCTTGGTGATGAGGGCGAGCGGCACATACTTCATCAGCGTGCGGCCGCCCAGGATGCCCAGGCCCGCCACCGCCCACAGCGCCAGGACGGCACCGACGCCGACCGAGAGCGGAGCGTCGTAACGGGCCGCGAGGTTGGCGGTCATGATCTGGGTCAGATCACCGAACTCGGCGACCAGGATCATCATGAAGCCCGCCCCGGAGACCTTCCAGAAGCTCTGGTCGGCGGGCTTCTTCACCTCTTCCTCGTCGTCGCCCTTGCGGAACAGCAGCACGGCGGCGCCCGCGAGGAAGAGGACACCGACCACGCCCTGCACCACACGGTGCGGCAGCAGGTTCAGCACGCTGCCCGCGGCGATGGCGAGGGCGACATGCACCAGGAAGGCCGCGGCGACACCGGCGAAGACATAGGAGGCGCGGTAGCGGGTGCCGAGCATCAGGCCGGCGAGAGCGGTCTTGTCGGGAAGTTCGGCGAGGAAGACGACGCCGAAGACGACGGCGGCGATGGTGAAGCTGAACACGGGGTGGGATACCTCGATCGGTCGGGCCGCACCAAAAGGCCCGGGAAAGGGGTCGCTTCGGCACGGCAGCGTCGAACACTGCGGCCGAAGGTCTCGCTGGCGCGGTACGGCTGGGTACCGCGCTCCGGGCGCCGGCTCGCCCGTCGTCACAGCGCGCGGAACGCGCTCCACCAGGAGTGGTGGTCGGGCGACGGGAGGGCAGTATGTCGACGGTCCGGCAGAGAGCTACTCCCCTTCTGCTGACGTCAAGGGTACGCGGTGCAGCTTTCCGCGCGCGACCAGCTCCAGCACCACCGCACAGGCCGTCGCCTGCACCGCCAGCAGCGCCACCAGCACGAACAGCTGCACCGCACCGGCCTGCACGGGCGAGGCCCCGCCCAGCAGCATGCCCACGAACGCACCGGGGAGTGTGACCAACCCCACGGTCCGGGTCTGGTCGAGCCCCGGCAGCAGCGCGTCCGACGCGGCCGGGCGGGCGACCTCCATCCGTGCGTCGCGGTCGACCAGCCCCAGCGCGAGGCCCGCCTCGAACTCGCCGCGCCGGGTCTCCAGCTCGTCCAGCGCCCGCCGCCCGGCCAGGACGGTGGCGGTCAGCGCGCCGCCGATCAGGATGCCGGTGACGGGGATCAGGGTGATTCCGCGCGGCGGCACCAGACCGGTGAGCAGCAGCAGCCCGACGACCGGGACGACCCCGACGGCGATCGGCGCGGCGGCCCACCACCAGGTGCGATTGCGGGTGATCCGGCGTCCGGCGGTCCGTACCGCCACCGCGAACATCAGCATGAGGAAGGCCAGCAGCCGGGGCAGGGCGTGCACCACCCAGCCGATGAGGTAGGAGACGGCGGCGAGTTGGGCGGCGGCGCGCAGTCCGGCGACCGCGATCGCCCGGGTGTGGCCGAGGCGGGCCAGTGCGGCGACGGCCACGGCGGCGATCAGCAGGGCGGCGAGGACGATCCCGAGAGTGGCGTTGACCGGCAGCAGCACGCGCTCACTGTAGGGGTGTGACGAGGGGCGCATACGCCGGAGCGACACAACCGGAGTGCCACTGTGCAGTTATGTCGTCCCGTCAGCCCTTGAACTGACGTGGGCATGTCGTCACCCTGTTACCTGGTGCACGTCTCACGGAAACCCCACAGCGACACCATGAGCCGCGCACCGCACGTCAACTTCCCCCCACATTCCGGGAGTTTCGATGAAAAAGGTCTACGCGCGTCGAGTTTCCCTCGCCGCGGGTTCGGCCGCGGCCCTGGTCTGCACACTGGCGCTGAGCTGCCAGTCCGCCCAGGCGGCACCGCCCAGCCCGCCGGACGCGGCGACCGCTCGGAAGTACCTCGCCGACATCAAGGAACAGGCCGAGGGCCCGCAGGACGGCTACAGCCGCGACAAGTTCCCGCACTGGATCGACCAGGGCAAGAACTGCAACACCCGCGAAGTGGTGCTCAAGCGCGACGGCACGGACGTACAGCAGGACGGCAGCTGCAAGACGACCAGCGGCAAGTGGGTCTCCGCCTACGACAACGCGACCTGGACCGACCCGGCCGACCTCGACATCGACCATGTCGTACCGCTGTCCGAGGCGTGGAAGTCGGGCGCCGCGCAGTGGACCACCGAGCGCCGCAAGGAGCTGGCCAACGATCTCACCCACTCCCAGCTGATCGCGGTCACCGACAACCTCAACCAGGAGAAGGGCGACCAGGACCCGGCGAAGTGGCTGCCGCCCAAGACCTCGTACCACTGCGAGTACGCCCGGATGTGGGTGTCGGTGAAGCATGAGTACGACATGACCGCGGACTCCGCCGAGAAGGCCGCGCTGAAGAAGATCCTGGACGGCTGCTGAGCCCCGCTCCTCAGGGCTGCCGACCCGCGCGCCCGTCGGCCGGAAATTGACCGGTCGGCGGGCGCGCCGCCTCCCGGCCACCCGCCGCGCCCCTGGTGCTCCTATCCTCTGACCACGACGAAGGGGAGGCACCCGATGGCCGGACTGCGCTTGGGGCCGCTGCTGCGGTATGTCGACGCGGACAGCGCGACGGTATGGGTGGAGACCGACCGGCCGTGCGTGGTGCACGTCCGCTGCGACGACGGGGCGGCCGGCGCGGAGCACACCTGGCAGGTCGCCGGGCACCACTACGCGCTGGTCCCGGTGACCGGACTGACGCCCGGCAGCGAGACGCCCTACCGGGTCCTCCTGGAAGATCCGGGGGCGACTCCCACCGGTAGCCAGGAGGAGGTCTGGCCGCTGCCCGGCAGCCACTTCCCCGCGAGCGCCATCCGCACCCTCCCCGCCTCCGCACAGGAGCCCCTGCACTTCGCCTTCGGCTCCTGCCGCTGGTCCGCGACGCCCTCGAAGGCGCACCACGACCCGGTCGGCCCGGACGCGCTGGACACCCTCGCCGCCAACCTGGCCGCCGGTTCCGGACGGCAGCGCCCCGACGTCCTGCTCCTGCTGGGCGACCAGGTCTACGCCGACCAGACCTCCGAGGCGACCGCGCAGGCGCTGGCCGGCCGCCGCGACCTCACCGAGCCACCGTGGAAGCAGGTCGCCGACTACGAGGAATACACCTACCTCTACTACGAGTCCTGGCTCGACCCGGAGGTCCGCTGGCTGCTGTCCACGGTCCCCAGCTGCATGATCTTCGACGATCACGATGTGATCGACGACTGGAACACCTCGGCGTCCTGGCTGGCCCGGATGCGCGCGACCCCGTGGTGGCGGGAGCGGATACTCGGCGGCCTGATGTCGTACTGGGTCCACCAGCACCTGGGCAATCTCTCGCCCGCGGAACTGGCCGCCGACGAGCTGTACGCGCAGGTCCGGGCGGTGCCGGACGCGACGGACCTGGTACGGGAGTTCGCGGCCGGTGCGGACAACGATCCGGCGCACGCGCGCTGGAGCTACCGCCGCGACTTCGGCCGGGTGCGGCTGGTCATGATCGACACCCGGGCCACCCGGGTGCTGGACGAGGGCCGCCGCGCGATGCTCGACAAGACCGAGGGCGAATGGCTGCGGCAGGCGGTGCTGGACGGGCGCGGCAGCTACGACCATCTGCTGCTCGGCAGTTCGCTGCCCTGGCTGCTGCCGCATCTGATCCATGCCGGGGAGGGCTGGAACGCCGCGCTGTGCGCCGGTGAACGCGGCTCCCGCTGGGCCCGCCGCAGCGAGCTGCTGCGCCAGCGCGCCGACTTGGAGCACTGGGCGGCCTTCCCCGGATCGTTCACCGCGCTCACCGAGCTGATCGCCGAGGCGGGCTCCGGTGCCGGCGCCCCGGCGACGGTCTGTGTGCTGTCCGGGGACGTGCACCACGCGTATGTGGCGGAGCCGCACTGGCGCGGCGCCGGTCCGCACCCCACGAGCCGGGTGCTCCAGCTGACCTGCTCCCCCGTCCACAACAGCATCCCCGGCTCGCTCCAGGCCGGTTTCCGCTTCGGCTGGAGCCGCTCCGGCCGCTGGCTGGGCAAGCTGCTGGCCCGGCACGGGCGGCTGCCCAAGCCGGCGGTGAAGTGGCGGCGCACCGGCGGGCCCTGGTTCGGCAATCAGCTGATGACGCTGACACTGGCGGGCCGGGCGGCGCGGCTGGCCCTGGACCAGACCCGCCGGGAGAAGCGGGGCGGCGTCCGGCTCGTCACGGTCTGGCGGGCCGCGTTGGCCGATACCCGCGGGGGCGGGGAAACCGGTGTCACGGGCGGTCCGGCGGCGGGCACCGAACGGCCGAAGTCCGGATGAGGCGGACGTTCCGGCGTCCGTGACGCTCCGTCTGTGCGCCGGAGGCGTGCGATCCGCGAATCCGCCACGTTATTTTGCCCACTCGACTCCTCCGCCGGCGGGCCGGGCAGTGATGATGGGGCGCACTTCTGCTCGTCGCCCGAACGTCCCGGGCGGCCGCGCCCCGGCCGTCCACCGCCCCAGGGAGAGCTCCTTTTGGCCGCCGACCACTTCGCCGACCACCGCCCCCGGCACGCCCTCGCGCTCGTCGGCGCCGGGCCGCGCGGGACGAGCGTGCTGGAGCGGATCTGCGCCTCGGCCGCCGAACTGGCCCCGGGCTCCCGGCTGACCGTCCATGTCATCGATCCCGCGCCGCCCGGTGCCGGCCAGGTGTGGCGCACCGCCCAGCCGCCCGAGCTCCTGATGAACACCGTGGCCTCGCAGGTCACCCTGTTCACCGATGACAGCGTGGAGTGCGCCGGCCCGATACGCCCCGGGCCGAGCCTGTACGACTGGGAGGGGTGCGAGGTCGGCCCGGACGACTATCCGGGGCGCGCGCTGTACGGGCGCTATCTGGAGTGGTTCTTCCGCCACACGGTGCGCACCGCACCCGAGGGGGTGCGGGTGGTGACGCACCCGGCCCACGCGGTGCGGCTGGCCGAGGCCCCCGACGGCACCCAGTCCCTCACCCTCGACAACGGCCGGACGCTGCACGGCCTGGGGGCGGTGGTCCTCGCCCAGGGCCATCTGCCGGCCGTCGCGGACGCGGAGCAGCGGCGGCTGGCCGACTACGCCGCCGGGCACGGGCTGCGCTATCTGCCGCCCGCGAATCCCGCCGACCTCTCGGCCGCCCTGGAGGCGCTGGCGCCGGGCCGTCCGGTACTGCTGCGCGGGCTCGGCCTCAACTTCTTCGATCACATGGCGCTGCTGACGACGGCCCGGGGCGGCCGGTTCGTCCGCGGCGCCGACGGGACGCTGACGTATCTGCCGTCCGGCCGCGAACCCCGGCTGTACGCGGGCTCCCGGCGCGGCGTTCCGTACCACGCGCGCGGCGACAACGCGAAGGGCGCGCACGGCCGTCATCTGCCGCTGCTGCTCACCGAGGACGTGATAGCGGCCTTCCGCAAGCGCGCGGACTCCGGTGAGCTGCCCGACTTCCTGGCGGAGGTCTGGCCCCTGGTGGCCAAGGAGGTGGAGACGGTCTACTACGAGGCGCTGCTGGCGCGACGCGATGCGGGCGGCATGCCGGACCCCCTCTTCCGGGAGCGGTTCCGGCAGCGCTTCCTGGGCAGCGCGCACCGCAGCCCCGAAGAGGCCGCCGCCCTGGACGCGTTCGGGATCGGGCCGGGCGAGCGCTGGGACTGGGAGCGGATCTCCCGGCCGCACGCGGAGCGGTCGTTCGCCGGCCGCGCCGCCTTCCGGGAGTGGCTGCTGGACCATCTGCGGGAGGACGTCGCCCACGCCCGCCAGGACAATGTGTCCGGCCCGGTCAAGGCGGCCCTGGACGTGCTGCGGGATCTGCGCAACGAGCTGCGGCGGATCGTCGACCACGGCGGGCTGGCCGGCGCGTCCCGCCGTGACCATCTGGACCGCTGGTACACCCCGCTCAACGCCTTTCTCTCCATCGGGCCGCCGCGGCGCCGGATCGAGGAGATGACCGCGCTGATCGAGGCCGGGGTGCTGGAGGTGGTCGGGCCCCGGATGACGGTCCGGCCCGGCTCCGCCGACGGCCGCGAGCCCGGCTTCACGGCGCACTCCCCGGACGTGCCGGGCTCCACGGTGACGGCGACGGCCCTGATCGAGGCACGGCTGCCGGAGCCGGATGTCCGGCGCACCGCGGACCCGCTGCTGGCCCGGCTGCTGGCCGAGGGCGGCGGCCGGCCGCACACCGTGGACGGCTACGAGAGCGGCGGGCTCGATGTGTCGCCGAGCCCGTACCACCTCATCGGGGCCGACGGGCGGCGCCATCCGCGGCGGTTCGCGGTCGGGGTGCCGACGGAGGGGGTGCACTGGGTGACCGCGGCCGGGGCGCGTCCCGGCGTGGGGTCGGTGACGTTGGCGGATACGGATGCGGTGGCGCGGGCGGCGCTGCGGGCGGCGGTCGGGGGCACGGACCCGGCCGCGGGGGGCGGTATGAGTGCGGGCGTGGCCTCGGCGACCGGCGTGGCGTCGGCGGCGGGAGTGGTTTCGGGGCAGGTGCGGCCGCTTCCAGCCAAAGATCCCATATGGCCAGAGGTTGAACTTGCAAGTACAGATTAGGTGTCCCTAACCTGTGCCCTTCACGGTTATGTCGTCCCCAGAAGCCGTAGGAGTCCCCACATGTCCACACCGCTCACCTCGTTCACCCAGAGATCCACGCCGCACGCGCTCGCGCTCTTCCGCATCGTCATCGGCCTGCTCTTCGCCTGCCACGGCGCCTCCTCACTCTTCGGCGTCCTCGGCGGCGCCATGGGCCAGGGCGGCACCGTCCCCACCGGCAGCTGGCCGGGCTGGTACGCGGCCGTGATCCAGCTGGCCGGCGGCCTCCTGGTGATGCTCGGCCTGGGTACCCGCGCCGCCGCGTTCATCAGCTCCGGCTCGATGGCGTACGCGTACTTCACCATGCACCAGGGTTCGGGACTGTTCCCGATACAGAACGGCGGCGAGCCCTCCGCGCTGTACTGCTGGGCGTTCCTGCTGATCTTCTTCACCGGCCCCGGCGCATGGGCCCTCGACCGGGTCTTCTTCGGCGACCGCGGCGCGGAGGCGGCCCCGGCCGCTCAGCGGGAGCCCTCCGCCGTCTGACGCCCCACGCTTCGGCGGACCCCGGCCCGCCTCCCACGGCCCGTACGGCAGCTCTGCCGTACGGGCCGCACCGCGTCCGGCGCCCAAGGGCGGGACACGCCGGGCGCGGGCCATCCCTCCTCATAAGGGGCATGCCACGCGTCCCGGGCGCCACGCACCCAATGCCGCTTCCCACGTATCCCACCCCCACCCTTTCGGCCACCATGGCCAGGCGTACGCTGTATGGCTGTAGCGCCGCCCCTGCCGCACCGAGCGACGTCGCGGCGGGGTTCGGACCGGGAGAAGGACGTTGCTGGAAAGCCTGGGGTCCCTCGGCGGCAGCCCTTGGGTGTATGTGATCGTCAGCATCTCGATCGTTCTCGACGTCTTCGTCCCGATCCTGCCCAGCGGGGTCCTGGTGATCGCCGCGGCCACTACGGCGGCCGGCACCGGCACGGCGGCCGACGCGGTCGGCGGCGCCGAGGTCACCGCCACCGTCCACAGCGGTGCCCACCTGGCCGAAATGCTGTCCCTGGTGCTGTGTGCGGCCACCGCCTCCGTGCTCGGCGACATGGTCGCCTACCGGCTCGCCCGGCGCGGCGGCGACCGCTTCGACCGCGCCATCGGCCGCTCCCGCCGGCTGGCCACGGCACAGGAACGACTCGGTACGGCGCTGACGCGGGGCGGCGGCGGCATCGTCGTCCTGGCCCGCTTCGCCCCCGCCGGACGCTCCGTGGTCAGCCTGGGCGCCGGTGTCGCGCACCGTACGGTCCGCGAGTTCCTCCCCTGGTCCGCCCTGGCCGGCTTGGTCTGGGCGACCTACAGCGTGAGCCTCGGCTACTTCGGCGGGCACTGGCTCGGCACCTCCTGGATGAGCACGGCCCTCTCCGTCGTCGCCCTCTTCGCCGCCGGATCGGCCGCCGCCTTCCTGATGCGCCGCCCGGAGCGTCACCCGGCGCACTGACGGGGCGGCGGCGGACGCCGAGGGCCGGTTGTCGGCGGTCTGTTGTTGAGGGCATGTGATCGGCGGTCTGTCGTTGGGCCGGTGACCGGCGGTCTGTTGTTGGGCTACCGGCGGCGGGGCGGAAATGATCCGCGCGCTCCTGGAGGCGGCGCGGGCCGCCGGGGAGCGGACCGCGATCGTGCTCGGCCATCCGCCGTATTACCCGCGCTTCGGGTTCGCCCCGGCCGCCCCGCGGTTCGGCATTCTGCCGCCGCGGCCCTGGCCGGACGATGCCTTCATGGCGCTGTCCCCGGACGGCTCCCCGCCCCCGCGCGGCACGGTGCGCTACGCCCGGGCGTTCGGCATCGACTGGCACCGGGCCCGGTGCCGCCGCCCGCCCTCGCGCCGGTGCGGCCGAGACCGATGCCAATACGGAGTAAAGTCGACCGTCCCACCAACCCGCCCACCGTCTCCTGCGAGCGCAGCACCGCTCCCCCGGCGCCGGACCGGCGCCGCTCCGAGGGCGGCACCCCTGGGAGGGCTCCCACCACACACACGAGGCACTCTTCGGTGAACCACCCGCCGGTCGTCGAATGGACCGAGGCCGACCAGCCCCGCTCCGCCCGTTGGCGCTCCGAGAACGGCGCCCCGCCGCCGCGCCGTATCGTCCTCGCGGACGACCGGACCAAGGCCGACGACGCCTACCGGCTGGCCTGTGAGGGCACCGCGCTGTTGTGGCGCGGCGACTTCCACAACGCCCGTCAGCTGCTGACGGCGATGGCCCGCCGGATCGACCGGCGCCCCCGCAAGACACCGCCCGCCGATGTCACCCAGGCGTTCCATCTGCACCGGGCCGCGCAGAATCACCGGGCCCGCATCCTGGGCATGCTGCTGGTCCCCCTGGACGCGTCCTTCGCCGTCCCGCTGCACCGCGCCCCTGATGTCCGCGAAGCCTGCACCCGGGCGTACGGGCCCGGTGAGCCCGCCGGCGCGGAGGCGTCCGGCGCCACGGCGGGTTCGGACCCGACCACCACTCTCGTCTCACTGCGTGAGCTCCTCGCCCTGATCGGCGCCAACGAATGGCGCAAGAAGGGCGTCGAGATCCCGGCGCTCGGCGGCGACCGCATCCATCCGCACTACGGCGTCTTCTCCCCCGCCCGCGGCGAATACGTCGACCTGGTGGCCGAGGCGCCGCTGCCCACCGAGGAGCTGGCGTTCGACATCGGTACCGGTACCGGCGTGCTGGCCTCGGTGCTCGCCCGGCGCGGAGTGCGCAGGATCGTGGCCACCGACCAGGATCCGCGGGCGCTGGCCTGCGCCCGCGAGAACACCGAACGCCTGGGTGTCGCCGGGCAGGTGGAGGTCGTCGAAGCCGATCTGTTCCCGGCCGGCCGCGCCCCCCTGGTCGTCTGCAACCCCCCATGGGTGCCCGCGAAACCGACCTCCCCCGTGGAGTACGCGGTGTACGACCCGGGCAACCGCATGCTGCACGGCTTCCTGAACGGCCTCGCGGACCATCTGACACCGGACGGCGAGGGCTGGCTGATCCTCTCCGACCTGGCGGAGCACCTCGGGCTGCGTCCGCACGCCGAACTCCTCGACGCCTTCGCCAAGGCCGGCCTCACGGTCCTTGGCCGGCTCGATGTCACCCCGCGCCATCCGCGCGCCCGGGACACCTCGGACCCGCTCCACGTGGCCCGCGCCGCCGAGGTCACGTCCCTGTGGCGCCTGGGCCTCGCGGACCGGACCGCCTCCGCCTCCTGACCCGCGGCCGTACGGTCAGGCCCGCGGCCCCGCACAGGCGAGCTGGGCCGCGACCGCCTCAACGAGAGCGGGCGCCAAGTACGGGATGGAGTACCACGGCTGAGAAACGGAGGCCGGGCGTGAGCCGGGCGAGCGGAGTGCGGCGGCGAGCGAGGGGGAGCGCCGTGTCGCCGACGCAGCCGCCGGCGCAGGGCCGCCGAGCGGGGCGCCTCCGGCCGCTGCGACGCCGATCGGGCACGATGGACGCACCATGGATCCCCGGCATCTCTTCTCCCGCGCCCGCCGGCTCGCCGAGTCCGCGACTCCCGCCCGGCGGCGGCTGCTCGGCATCACCGGGCCGCCAGGCTCCGGCAAGTCCACCCTCGCCGCCCATGTGGTCGCGGAGCTGGCCGGGCAGGCGGCACTCGTCCCCATGGACGGCTTCCATCTCGCCGAGGCGGAGTTGCGCCGCCTGGGCCGTACGGACCGCAAGGGCGCGCCGGACACCTTCGATCCGGCCGGATACGCGGCGCTGCTGGCGCGGCTGCGCGCACCGGAGCCGGACAGCGCCGTCTACGCCCCGGCGTTCGACCGCCGGATCGAGGAGCCGGTCGCCGGCAGCATCCCCGTGGCACCCCATATCCCGCTCATCGTGACCGAGGGCAATTACCTCCTCCTCGACTCCGCCCCCTGGTCGCGGGTCCGCGCACTGCTCGACGAGGTCTGGTACGTGGACCTGGACACCCCGGAGCGGATCCGGCGGCTGGTCGACCGCCATGAGCGCTTCGGGCGCCCGCGCGCCGACGCCGAGCGGTTCGTCCACGCCTCGGACGAGGCCAACGCCCGGGTGGTGGCGGCCACTCGCGACCGCGCCGACCTCGTCATCACCTTCACGCCTGAAGAGGCCCCGCCGCCGGCGGGCTCCTAACCTCCCGCCGCCGCCCGCCGGCGAGCAGCCCGGCCACCGACAGCGCACCCCACCCCACGGACACCGCCACCGCCGCCAGCTTCCGGTCGCGGCCGGGCAGCGTCGCGCCGAGCAGAGCGGCGTCCCCGAAGTCGGCCGCGATCCGCACATACGCGGCGGTGCGCAGCGCCGGGCCTTCCGGGGCCACCGCCAGCGCCAGCCCGCTCACCGCATCCCGCCAGGCCAACGGGCGCAGCGAGGTGCGTGTCGCCCGCTCGGTCCGCCCCTCCTCATCGACCAGCCCCGAGGGCCGTGCCAGCAGAGCGGGCACCGCTGTCACCGCCACCCCGTAGACCGCCGTGGCGACCCCGACCGCACGCAACAGACCGACCTTCATCCGCCGTCCACCTTTCCTCGCCCCGACCACACGAGCCTCATCACACCCATCCGCCCCCTCAACTCCATTCCGCGGCAGGCCCCTTCCCAAACGACATCAGCGGTGTCATCATGACATCACGAGTGTCATTGGGGGGGATGTCAATGAAGAGGCCGACGCGAACGCCGACGCGGACGCCGATGGGGACGACGAGGGACCTGAGGGGGCTGCGGTGAGGGGTACCGAGGGGGAGGGCGCCGGAGGGCCGGCGGCCACCGAAGATCTGCTGTACGACGTCATCCGACGTCTGTGGCCGCTGCACCGCACGGTCGTGCGCGCGGTGGAGCGCGAGCTGGCCGACACCGGCATGACCGCCGGCGAACACGCGCTCCTGGACGCGCTGCGCACCGAAGGTCCGCGTACCGTCCCGCAGTTGGCGCGTTCGATGGGGCTCGACCGCCAGCCGGTGCAGCGCTGGGTGAACCACGCCGCGGAGCTGGGCCTGGTCGTCACGGCCCCGAATCCCGCCCACCGACGCTCGCCCCTGATCCGGCTGACGACCGAAGGCACCGCGGCGATACGCGGGGTCCAGCAGTTCGAGGCGACGGAGCTGCGGCAGCGGCTGGCCGACCTGCCCGCCGAGGACGTCCGCACCGCGCTGCACGTACTCGACCGACTCGGCGAGGAATTCCGGCACCTGGCGAACGGCTCGCGCGTTCAACCGGAGGAAACCGACAGTCAGGGCAGTCGGGACAGTCGTCGCAGTGAAGGCAGTAACGGCAGGAACCGTAGTAACGGCAATTCTGACGGCCACGACGACAGACCCGCCCCGCCCCCTCTCATGCACAAAGGACGGTCAGGAGAATGACGCGGAGAATCACCGCCTGGTCCGAGATCGACAACGGCATCGTGCCGATCGACGAGGGCGAGCTGTTCTACGAGACGGCCGGCTCGGGCCCGGCGGTGGTGCTGCTGCACGGCGGCATGCTCGACCAGCACATGTGGGACGAGCAGTTCACCTGGCTGGTCAACTCCGGCCTGCGCGCGATCCGTTACGACGCCCGCGGCCATGGCCTGTCCTCCACGGTGACCGGCGACTTCTCCCACCACGACGACCTGTGCGCCCTGCTGGACGCCCTCGATGTCCCCAGCGCCGTCCTCGTCGGCCTCTCCCACGGCGCGCGGGTCGCGCTGGACACCGCCCTCGCCCACCCCGGCCGGGTGACGGCCCTCGCGCTCGCCTCCCCGGGAATCAGCGGCCGGGCCTTCACCGACCCCTTCGTCCTGGCGCACATCAAGGAGCAGGTGGCGGCGATCGGCGCACCGGACGGCGCGGAGCGGTATGTCGAGCACTTCCTGCGGATATGGGTGGACGGGCCGCATCGTGAACCGTCCGCGGTGCATCCGGGATTCCGCGAACGGATGCGCGCCTCGGCCGCGGCCAATGTGGAGGTCCATGCCGACGGAATGGGCGCCGGAATGCCCCTCGAAGTCGGCGCCGCCGACCGCCTCGGGGAGGTCCGGGTGCCGACGGTCGTATTCGACGGCGACCTCGACAGCCGGGACATCTCCGCCAACGCCCATGCGATAGCCCTGACCGTCCCGGGCGCCCGAAGGGTCCGAATACCGGGTGCGGCCCATATGGTCAACCTGGAGAACACCCCGCTCTTCGACCACGAACTGCACGCCTTCCTCTCGTCCCTGGACTACTGACCCACCGCGACCGGCCCACCACAACCGGCCCCCTGTGACCGGTCCATTGAGGGCAGTGCCCCCATGGAAGGCGAAAACCCCCACGCACCGCGTACCGCGAGGGCGGCGGCTAGAGTGGCCGGGCCGTGGTGTTCGGGAAGCCGGTGACGGACCTTGTGGTCCCAGCCCGGAGCGGCCCTCGCCACTGTGATCGGGGAGTTTCCACCCCTTCCGCGGGCGCCTGGCGCGCCCGCGGCGCCACTGACCGCAGCCCGCGGCCGGGAAGGCCGGGGCGGACGCGGACACACCCGTAAGCCAGGAGACCGGCCACGGCATCTCACGAACTGATCCACGAGGTGCTGGAGCGTGACCGCCCGGATGGCCCTGTCCACCGATACCCCGAACTCCCCTGCCCCCGCCACGTTCCGCTGGCGCCGGCAGGACACCGTCCGTACCGCGGGCCTGATGGCCGTCATAGCCGGGCTGCATGTCGTGGCCTTCGGCGTGCTCTTCCTGCTCGTGGTCCCGAACCACTACTCCGTCGGAAGCCAGGTCTTCGGCGTCGGGCTCGGCATCACCGCATACACCCTCGGTATGCGGCACGCCTTCGACGCCGACCACATCGCCGCGATCGACAACACCACCCGCAAGCTGATGGCCGACGGCAAGCGGCCGGTCTCGGTCGGCTTCTGGTTCGCCCTCGGCCACTCCAGCGTGGTCGTGGTGATGGCGGCCCTCGTGGCCGGCGGTGCCCAGCTCGCCGGCACGCTGCTCAACGACGAGTCCCGTACCCACCAGATCCTGGGCACCGTCGGCACCACGGTCTCGGGCACCTTCCTCTACCTCATCGCCGCCCTCAACCTCATCGCGCTGGCCGGGATCTGGCGGGTCTTCCGAGGCATGCGCGACGGCCACTATGACGAGGCCGAGCTGGAGCAGCGCCTCGACGCGCGCGGCTTCATGAACCGTTTCCTGGGACGGTTCACCCGCTCCATCTCGCGCCCCGGCCAGATGTTCCCGCTCGGCTTCCTCTTCGGGCTCGGCTTCGACACCGCGACCGAGGTGACCCTGATGGTGATGGCGGGCAGCGGCGCGGCGGCGGGCCTGCCCTGGTACGCGATCCTGTGTCTGCCGCTGCTGTTCGCCGCCGGGATGAGCCTGTTCGACACCCTGGACGGCACCTTCATGAACTTCGCCTACCAGTGGGCGTTCGCCAACCCGGTGCGCAAGGTCTACTACAACCTCACCATCACCGGTCTGTCGATCGCCGTCGCCTTCTTCATCGGCACCATCGAGCTGGTGACCGTGCTGCACGACAAGCTCGGCCTCAACGACGCGCTCACCGGCTGGATTTCCGGCCTCGACCTCGACAACGTCGGCTTCATCATCGTCGGCCTGTTCGTGGTGGTGTGGGCCGCGGCGCTGGCGTACTGGCGTCTGGCCGGCGTCGAAAAGCGCTGGGCGGAGCGGGCTCGGCGAGCCGAGTCGCCGGAGCAGACCGCGCCGGGAGCCTGAGGAAGCGCGGGCCGGCGCCTGCTCCCGCACCCCGGCCGCGCCCTCCCGGATGCCCGAACCGGTCCCGGCCCCTCGGGCCCCGGTCCGGTCGAGCGCCCGCGGGTCCCAATCCGGACGGGCGCCCGCGGGCGGCCGAGCCGGCCCGGCGCCCTCAACTGCCCGAGCCGCTCCCGGCCCCTCGCTCCCCCGGCCCGGTCCGGCGCCTCAGGTGGCCGAGCCCGCCGCGGCGCCCGTCTCCCGGTCCGGCCCCCACTGCTCCAGCGCCGCCGCCAGATCGAGGGGCAGCAGCCGGTCCGGCTGGTCCGGGCCCGGCCAGTCCTCCCGCGGGACCCGCCACATCACCTCGAACTCGTTGCCGTCCGGGTCCTTGGCGTACAGCGACTTGGCGACGAGGTGGTCGGTCGATCCCACCAGGGCGCCGCGCTCGGTGAGCCGCGTGTGTGCCGCGACGAGTTCGCGGAGCGTGCCGACCTCCCAGGCCAGGTGGTACAGCCCGACCCGCCCGGTCTCGGGCCCCGGCGCGTCCGGCGCCACCGCGAACAGCCCCAGATCATGATCGTTGAGTGAGCCGGGAGCGCTGAGAAACGCGGCCCGCCCCGGTATCTCGACATCCACCGTCAGCCCGAGGGCCTCGGTGTAGAACGCCACCGACCGTGTCACATCGCGGACGTTGAGCACCGCGTGATTCAGACGTCGTACGGACATGGAGCTGTTCTCCGATCTCCCGGCCGCGACACCGCCGTGGCGCCGCCGCCTCCCCTACTTCTGCTCTACCTCGCACACCCCGCCCCTGCCCAGGGCCTGCCGGCCGGTATCCGGCCGGCAGACGTCCCGTCCGTCGCGCACTCCGGGTGCGCCACGGGGCAGGGCAGCCATCTCCGGGGGCTCGCCCCGGCGTCACTTCCGTACCAGCAGCACCCCGCCTGCCAGCACCACACCCAGCATCAGCGCGATCACGCCGTGGACCGTCCGGTGGGCGCGCAGACCGGGCAGCAGCCGGTCGACGGCGAAGCGGCCGGGCCCGGTCAGCGCCAGGGCCGCCGCACCGGCGGTCAGCAGCAGCTCGTACTCCACGCCCTTGGGCGCGAAGAAGCCGCCGCCCCACTTGACGGCAAGGGCGTTGATCATCGTGCCGACGACCGCCGCCGCGGCCAGCGGCGTGAGCAGCCCGACCGCCAGCCCGAGCCCGCCGAGCGCCTCGCTCAGCCCGGCGACGACGGCCATCGTCCGGCCCGCCGGATAGCCGCTCATCGTGAAGAACTGCCCGGTCCCGTCCAGCCCCGGCCCGCCGAACCAGCCGAACAGCTTCTGGGCGCCGTGGGCCGCCATGGTCAGTCCGAGCGCGAGGCGCAGCAGAAGGAGCCCGGCGTCGTAACCGGCCGGACAGGGGGCGTGGCGGGTGGGGATGTCGAGGCGCGAGGACGCGAGAGTACCGAGGGGGGACGTCATCAGGAGCCGCTCTTTCGCAGGTCGGGTCCGGCCCCGCGAGGCCGCGAACAAGTACTTGAAAGTTCAAGCCATTGCTCCCGACGATACACAGCACCCCCACGGCGAACAACAGCGCCTGCGGCGGGTCCGCAGCCCTCGCCATGGCACCGGTCCGCGATGCCGTAAGGCCAATAGCCCCGACAACCTCGGATCGAGCTCTTGCTCGTTCTCGCTCAAGCTCCGGACGGAATGTGCCAGAGCGGAGCCTGATACCGCTCCGGGCGGCTGCCGAGCAGAAGCGCTCTCAGCTCCAGGCGTTGCGTACCACTGAGCCCAAAGGCTTCGGTGAGCCGGCGAAAGGTCGTGTGCGTGATGCCGCGCCCCCGCGCATCGGCCTCGAAATCGTCGAGCTGCCGGAGTACCGCTTCCGGATCGATCGCCGACGGCGCCTGCCCGCCGAGCCGCCCGGCCTGGTGCCGTTCGTCATCGATTTCGGAGAAGCCGCAGATCTCCCGGCTGTACTGCTCGACCTGGTGCAGATTCTCCGTGGCGAGGATGGCCCCGGCGAGCTGATTCCGCTGGAGCGCTTCCTCGAGATCGGCCTCGTACACGACGGGCCCCTCATCGGTCAGCGGCACCGGCGCACCGGCACCGCTCCCGTCACACCGGCCCCGAGCACCCCTCGCGGCGGCGGCCAGCATGGCCGTGGCCTCAGAGGGGTGCCACTCCAGGACCGCGCTGACGGGCGCAACGTGCTCCGCGCCGAGAGTCAGCGCAACAGGCCCCAGTCGGTCGCGCAGCACCTCGGCGGCAAGCTCGCCATCGAGGCCGGGGCCGGCGACCAGAAGCCGTACCGGGAAGTTGAGTTCACCGCACGCCGCGAGGGTGAGGGCATCGGCCAGCGGGCTGCGGAGCGTGGACTCGTCCCCCCGGGCGAGGATGTCGCCGCCCACATCCAGGAGGTCGATGGATTCCGGCTCCAAGTACTGCACCAGCTCTTCGAGTTGGCGAACGATGCCCTCGGCGCCGTGGTGCGGATCAATGAGCGCGAAGGTCTGCCGGAGCTCAGCGGCCATCCGGGGAAGCGTCGACCCCGCAGGAGCAATCGGCGTGGCATCGGCGGGCACGATCCGAACGCTGCGGGTGAGAGGACGAAGCCCCCTGAAGTTGGCCGGCCCTCTCGGCCCCGGCACCGGGTCGACCAAGAGCCGGTCCCACGCGTAGGAGAACACCACCGCCAGTGTCTCGCCCCCGTAGAGAGCCGCATCCAGCATCACAGCGGCGACCGCATCGCCGCCACCTCCTGCCGCCACGATCACACGCGTCACATTCGCCAGCGTACGAGCCTCGGCGCCGGCGGGCGGGGACGGCGGGGCGGGGCCTGGCGAGCTGGTGTGTCGGGCGGGGAGGGACGGGCGGGAAATGCATTGTTGATCACCGGCGTACCGACCGACGCCCGGATGCAATGCGCGCTGCACTGAATACGTACCGACAACTGAATGTGCACCGACAGCCGAAGGCCCTCCGCGCACTCGCACGAAGGGCCCTCTGACCTGCTATTTCTCTGTGGGCACAACAGGATTTGAACCTGTGACATCTGCTTTGTAAGAGCAGCGCTCTACCGCTGAGCTATGCGCCCTGGCCGAGCCGACAGACTACCTTGCCTCCGGGGCTGAACTGCAAACCAGTACTCGAAGGGCGAACTTACCGGCCGGTGTGTTCGTTTCCGGTGAGTGGGAGAATGACATTCGGTCCTGGGGCGATCCGATCGGGAGAGGGAAGTGACGGCGACAGACACTCAGCCGCATGAGCAGCGAGAACGCCGTCGCGCCCGTGGGGGCCCGGTCCGGGATGCGATGGCGCTCATGTTGCTGCCGTTGCCGCTGGTGGTGGCGATGGCGCCGTGGTCGTTCGCGGGTGGCGGGACCCGCCGCTGGTTCGGGCGGGGGGAAGGCCAGCGGGCCGATGCGCAGGCCGCCAAGGATGCCGCGGCGGCGTCGTTCTACGAGCTGGACACCGCGCACCGTGATCTGCGGATCTCCATAGAGACGATCACCGCCGTCGACACCTCGCCGCCCGCGCGGAAGGCGGCAGAGGAGTACGAGGGCTTCGGCCGGCGGATCGACGAGGTGAGCCAGGGGTACATCACCGCGGTCGACTCCCACGATCTGGACCGGGACGACCTCGACGGGGCCGCGATGTCGCGGGCGCGGGCCGATCTGACCCGTGCCAAGCAGGAGCTGGACCGGGTCAAGGGCGAGCTGGACCGGTTCGCGCAGGGGCTGGGGCCGCTGCTCCAGTCCGCCGAGACGCAGCTGGCGCGGCTGGCCCCGGCCGTGGAGCGGGCGCGGCAGGCGCTGCTGGCGGCGAGCAATGCGCTGGACGCGGTCCGTGCGCAGGGTCTCCAGGCCGACGATCTCGCGGCCCGGCTGGCGGCGCTCGGGCCGGAGCTGACCAAGCTCAACCAGGGCGCCGGGCAGCATGGCGTCCAGGAGACGATCCGGCGCGCCGACGACGTGCTGCGCCAGGCCGAGGGCGTACGGACCGAGGCCGAGCGGCTGCCGGGGAAGGCCGCGGAGATCGACAAGCGGCTGGTGTCGCTGCGGACCCGGGCACAGGCGATCACGACGCGTGCCGGGAAGGTCGACCCGGTCCTCAGCGAGCTGCGGCGGCGGTACAGCGCGGCGTGCTGGCAGGACCTCCAGCAGGTGCCGGAGCAGGCCGCGCGGTCCGTCCAGCAGGCCGAGGTCAAGCTGCGGGAGGCGCAGCAGGCGCGGGACGAGCAGCGCTGGGCGGATGCCACGAGCCGGCTGGCGACCGTACGGGCGCTGCTGGACACCACCGATGAGGCGGTGTCGGCGGCCGGTGACCGGCTACAGCGGCTCGATGCGGTCTCGTTCGACCGGCAGAAGGAGGTCGAGCGGACCCGCTTCGCCGTACGGGACGCGCAGCGGCTGGCGATGAGCGGGCGCAGCACCCCCGATCCGCGGCATGCCGGGCCCCTGGACGATGCGGTGGCGCGGCTGGACCGGGCGGTCGCGGGCCTGGAGGGGCGCCATCCGGACTGGTGGCACTTTCTGATGGAGACCGAGGCGGTACGGGAGACGGCGGCCCGGGTGGTGCAGGAGATCCGGGAGGCCAGGGGCGGCGCCGGCGGCTGAGCCCCCGGGGTCGGCCTCGGAGGGTGCCTTTGCCGGGCCCGGTGTGCCGGCTGGTGCCGGGCCGGACGCCCGGCGGGCCAGGAGGGTGGCTCGGTGCTCCCCCGCCACCGGGCGCGATGGCGTGAACTGCCACCCTGGCGGATCCTGGAGTGGAGTACGGCCCAGTCGGCACCTGCGCGAAGGAGGCCGGACATGGCTACTGGGGCTACTGGCCAGACCCTGCACGGGCCCGTGAACCCGCTTCACCGGGGTAAGCAGCGGCGCCACACACGGCTCGACGAGCATCTGCCCGTGGACCACCGGCTCAGCAAGGTCTACCGCATCGGCGCCGGGCTGATGGGCCTGGTACTGATCGCGTTCGGCATCGTCGGGCTGACCCACCACATCGGCTACTTCGACACCGGCGGCGACACCGTGGCCGGGCTGAACACCAACGACACGCTGAGCGTGCTCTCGATCGTCGTCGGAGCCATCCTCGTCGTCGGCATGGTGATCGGCGGGAACTTCGCCTCGACCCTCAACATCGTGCTCGGCGTGCTCTTCCTCCTGAGCGGATTCGTGAACCTGGCGCTGCTGGACACCGGCGTGAACTTCCTCGCCTTCCAGATCCAGAACGTCCTGTTCAGCTTCCTGGTCGGGCTGATGCTGCTGGTCTTCGGGATGTACGGGCGGGTCAGCGGCGGCCTCTCCCACGACAATCCGTACTGGCGCGCCCGGCACCCGGAGGAGGCCGAGCAGTTCGACCGCGGACAGCTGCGTCCCGTCTCCGGTATGACGGCCGCACGGCAGGCGGCGCGGGTCAAGATGCAGGGCGCCTCGCATGCGGGGCGCGGTTCGTTCGGCGCCGGCACCAGCGGGAGCAGAAGGCACACCACTTCCCTGGATCCCGGCACCCGGTCCGGTGGCGACAGCAAGAAGCCCTGAGCCGGGGCGCGGAGACGTCAGGGCGTACCGAGGTGGGAATGGGGTGCTCGGTACGCCCTGATGGCTGGGGTGGGTGGGGTGAGTGTGATGGGAGCAGCACCATGAGCCGTACGGGGCACGCCGCCTCCTCAGGACACGGGGCTCACCATGGGGCGGTCGAAACGCTCGCCAAGCGGATCTTCAAGGGCACGTACGAGGAGGGCGAGAGCCTCGTGCTGCCGGAGGTGATGGCGGAGCTGGACGTGAGCCAGACCGTGCTGCGGGAGGCGATCAAGGTGCTGACCACCAAGGGTCTCCTCGGAGCCGACGAGAAGCGGGGCACATTCGTCCGCCCCCGGGAGGACTGGAACCTCCTGGACACGGACGTACTGCGATGGAAGCTGGCGGCCGGCGTCTCGTCCGACTTCTTCGCCGATGTGCTCGAACTGCGTCGTTCCATCGAGCCGGCGGCCGCCGCGCTCGCCGCGGAACGCCGTACCGACGAGGATCTGGCGGCCCTGGACGCCGCGTTGAGCGCGATGGCCGCGTCCGACAACGATCCGGCGCTGCTCGTGGAGGCCGACGCGTCCTTCCACACGGCGATGCTGGTCGCGTCGAACAATCGCTTCTACGCACAGATGCACCGGGTGATCGTGCCGGTGCTCGTCCAGCGCGACCGGGCGGTGCTGGACGAGTACGGCGCGTTCGACCATCCCCATGCGATACATGCCGCGGTCGTGGAGGCCGTACGGAACCGGGACGTCGACGGGGCCTACATGGCGATGCTCGAACTGCTCGATGTGTCCGCGCGGGAGCATCCGTAGGTGCGGGAGGAGCCGTAGTTGCGGGAGCCCCTGTAGTGGGGGGCGGATGTGGCGGGGGCGGACGGTTGCGTTCCGGGGAGCGGCGTTCGGTTACCGCGGCGACGTGGGTGGGCAGGAGGTCGCGGACAAGGTCTGCGCATCCGAAAGGACGGACCCGGTCCATGAAGATCAGCCGCATCGAGACGTTCCTCGCCCCGCCGCGCTGGATGTTCGTACGGGTGGAGACCGATGAGGGCCTCGTCGGCTGGGGTGAGCCGGTGGTCGAGGGGCGGGCCGAACCGGTCCGGGCGGCCGTGGAGGTGCTGGCCGAATACCTCCTGGGGCAGGATCCGGCACGTATCGAGGACCACTGGCAGGTCATGACCAAGGGCGGCTTCTATCGCGGCGGGCCGGTCCTCTCGTCCGCCGTCGCCGGCCTGGACCAGGCGCTGTGGGACATCAAGGGGAAGCGGCACGGCGTCCCCGTCCACCAGCTGCTCGGCGGGCCGGTCCGCGAGAAGATCCGCGCCTACGCATGGGTGGGCGGCGACGAGCCACATGCCATCCGCGACGCGGTCACCGCGCAGACCGAGGCGGGCTTCACCGCCGTCAAGATGAACGGCTGCGGCAGGATGACGCCGGTGGCGACCCGCGCCGAAGTGCGGGCCTGTCTGCTGCGCGCCGAGACCGCGCGCGAAGTCCTCGGCGACGAACGGGACTTCGGCCTCGACTTCCACGGCCGGGTCTCCCCCGCCAACGCCCGCAGGCTCCTCCCCCTGCTCGCCGAATACGCCCCGCTGTTCGTCGAGGAACCCGTCCTCTGCGACTACATACATGCCCTCCCCGACCTCGTGAACGCTTCCTCCATCCCCCTCGCACTCGGTGAACGTCTCTTCACCCGGCGAGAGTTCCTGGCTCCACTGCAAGCCGGTGTGGCGATCCTCCAGCCCGACATCTCGCATGCGGGCGGCATCTCCGAGCTGCGCCGGATCGCCGCGCTCGCGGAGGTGTACGGGGCACAGCTCGCGCCGCACTGCCCCCTGGGACCGGTCGCGCTGGCCGCCAGCCTCCAAGTCGCCTTCACCACCCCGAACTTCCTCGTCCAGGAACAGTCCATCGGGATCCACTACAATCAGGGCGCCGAGCTGCTGGACTACGTCGCGGATCCGGAGCCGTTCCGCTTCCATGGCGGCTCACTGTTGCGGACCGAGCGCCCCGGCCTCGGCGTGGAGGTGGACGAGGCCGCCGTGCGGGCGGCGGACCGGCGGGGGCACGCCTGGCGGAATCCCGTGTGGCGCCATGAGGACGGGGCGTTCGCCGAATGGTGAGGGGTGGGCGGGAGCCAAGGGCGGTCCCGTAGAAGCGCTGATCGTTCCGTCTCGGTCCGGGGCTCGATCCGGCCCGCCCCGGCCCGGAATAATCAGAGGTGTCACCCGTGCGCCCGAACGGCCCGGTCGCGCAGTACGCGCGCGGCGGGGTCAGGAGAAAGCAGGAACGCCATGGACTTCAGCACAGCACTCCGGACCGAGCGGCTGATCGCCATCATCCGGGGCAGAGATGCGGAGGCGTCGTTCCGTACGGTCATGGCGCTCGCGGAGGCCGACCTTCCGCTGATCGAGGTCTCGCTCAGCGGACATGACGCCCTCACGGTCATCCGACGGGCGCGTGCCGAGCTCGGCGATGCGGCCTGGCTCGGCGCCGGCACCGTCCTGACCGCCGCTGACGCCCGGCGCGCCGCCGAGGCCGGGGCCAATCTCATCGTCACGCCGGGCCTGGGGGCCGGTCTGGAGGAGTCCGTACGACAGGGGCTCTCGACGCTCGCCGGGGTGCTGACGCCGTCCGAGGTGATCGCGGCCGATGCGCTGGGCGTCTCGGCTCTGAAGTTGTTTCCGGCGTCGGTCGGCGGGCCCGGGTATCTCCAAGCGCTCCGTGCTCCCTTCCCCGAGCTGCCGTTCGTGCCGGTCGGCGGGGTGGACGCGGCCGCCGCTCCGGCGTACTTCGCCGCCGGGGCGGTGGCGGTGGGCGTCGGCTCACCGCTGATCGGCGACGCGGCGGACGGCGGCGACCTGGAAGGACTGCGCAAGCGCGCGGCGGAGTTCAAGGCGGCGTGCGCACCATGACGGGGCAGCCGAGGGCCGCGGGCGGCGAGGACCGGGGTGTCACCACTCCCCGCCCCGGGGCGGCGGCCGGCCGTCCGCTGCTTCCCGGCCGGCCCGGCCGCCCGGACGTCTTCACCTTCGGGGAGACGATGGTCGCCCTACGGGGCAGCGGCCCGCTGAAGCTCGGCGGCACGATGAACGTCTCCATCGCGGGGGCGGAGAGCAATCTCGCGATCGGCCTGGCCCGGCTCGGGCACCACGTCCGCTGGGCGGGTGCGGTCGGCGACGACGAGGCAGGACAGCTGGTGCTGCGTACGCTGCGTGCCGAGGGCGTCGAGATATCCGGCGCCACGACCGACCCCGGCGCCCCGACCGGACTCCTCCTCTTCGAGCCGCGGCTGCCCGAGGTCACCCGGGTGCACTACTACCGCGCGGGCTCGGCCGGCTCCCGGCTCACCCCGGAAGTGATCCAGCGCGCCTTCTCCGCCGCTGCGCCCCGCGTCCTGCATCTGACGGGCATCACTCCGTCCCTGAGCCCCACGGCCCGCTCGGCGTCCCGGCGAGCTCTGCAACTGGCCAGGGAAAACGGCTCGTTGGTCTGTCTCGATGTCAACTTCCGCGCTCGTCTGTGGACCGCCGAAGAGGCCACCGAGGTCCTCCGCGCGTGGATCCCCGCGGTGGATGTCCTGATCGCCTCCGACGACGAGCTGCCGCTGTGCCTGCCCGGTGGCGGGGGCGGGGAGGGCTCGCCACTGCCCCTCCCGGCTCAGGAGGTCGCGGCCGACGACGCGGCCGACGAGGCGGCGGCCACCGTGGCGAGGCAGGCCGGGCTCCTGCTGGACCGGGGTGCCGGGGAGATCGTGGTCAAACTCGGTGCGGCGGGGGCGACGGCCTTCACCCCCAGCGGCTCCCTGCACCGGCCCGCCAAACCGATGCGCGCGGTGGACACCGTGGGCGCCGGAGACGCCTTCGTGGCGGGCTATCTGTCGGCACTCCTGGACGGCGAAGGGCCGGCCGGACGCCTGGAGCGCGCCGTCACCACCGGGGCGTTCGCGGTCGCGTCGCCCGGCGACTGGGAGGGCGCGCCGACCCGCTCGGAGCTGGGCATGCTGGGCGCGCCGCCCGGCACCGTCGTGCGCTGAGCGGCGCCGCGGCTAACCTGTGCCCATGCCTCGTTACGAATACCGGTGCCGCCCCTGTGGCTCCACCTTCGAGCTGAACCGGCCGATGGCCGAGTCCTCCGCCCCGGCCGTCTGCCCCGAGGGCCACGAGGACACCGTGAAGCTCCTCTCCACGGTCGCCGTCGGCGGCTCCGCGTCCGCCCCCGCCCGCGCCCCGAGCGGTGGGGGCGGCGGAGGCGGCGGCTGCTGCGGAGGCGGCTGCTGCGGCTAGGGCGCGCCGGTCTGCCCGCGTCCTGGCCGCGCCGGGCCGCGCTCATCCCGACGCGGACCAGGGCTGCTACCGCTTGCGCGCCAGCGTCACACCGTCCGCCACGGTGAGGATCACCGCCTCCATACGAGGGTCCGCCAGCACATGGTCATTGAACGCCCTGATCGCCAGGGCGTTCCCGGTGGCCGCCGGGTCGGCGACCTCCCCGTGGTACAGGACGTTGTCCGCGACGATCAGACCTCCCGGCCGCAGCCGGGGCACCAGCTCCTCCCAGTAGGCGATATAGCCGCCCTTGTCCGCGTCGAGATAGACGAGGTCGATATGCGGCTCCTCCGGCATCGCCCGCAGCGTTTCCAGCGCGGGCGCGATCCGCAGATCGATACGGTCCGCGACCCCGGCCTTCGCCCAGGACTCCCGGCCGTAGGCGGTCCACTCCTCGGAGACATCGCACGCGATCAGAGTGCCGTCCGCGGGCATCGCCTGAGCCATGGACAGCGTCGAGAATCCGGTGAACGTCCCTACCTCGACGACATGCCGGGCCCCGGTCAGCCGCACCAGGAACGCGAGCAGCGGCCCCTGTTCCTCCGCCGACTGCATCCCCGCCGCCTCGGGGAACTGTTGGTGTGTGAGCTCCACGATGTCCCGCTGCGCGGCGTTCAACGGCGGATTGTGGGCGAGGACGTACTCGTACATCTCCGGTGTGATCGGCGTGCTCTTGGACTCCACCACTGGCTCTCCTCTTGATCAAGGATCGCGGTCTCGGCCGATCACCGGACGGTGCAGCCGACCGCCTCGGCGAGACTAGTCGAGCTGATCGCCGACCGGCCGCAATCCCCGGTTTCATGTCCCCAAGTACCGCAACACCGCCAGCACCCGGCGCGAGTAGCCGGAGGTGCCGGTCAGGCCGAACTTGTCGAAGATCGCGTTGATGTGCTTCTCCACGGCGCTCTGCGAGATGTGCAGCCGGACCGCGATGGCCGCGTTGGTGTGGCCCTGCGCCATCTCCCGGAGCACCTCCTGCTCGCGTGCGGTCAGCGTGCCCAGCGGATCCGTGCGACGGCTGTGCGTCAGCAGCTGCCGTACGACTTCGGAGTCGAAGGCGGCCTTTCCGGTACTCACCCGTTCCAGCGCGTCCAGGAACTCGTCCACCTGGACCACCCGGTCCTTGAGCAGATAGCCCACCCCCTCACTGTCCTCGGTCAGCAGCTCTGTCGCATAGCGGCGCTCGACATACTGCGAGAGCACCAGGACGCCGATATCGGGCCAGCGCTCCCGGATCTGGACGGCGGCGCGCAGCCCCTCATCGGTATGCGTCGGCGGCATCCGGACATCCACGACCACCGCGTCCGGCTGCTCCCCCTCCTTCCCCGCCTGCTCCAGCACGGCGATCAGCTGATCGGCGTCGCCGACCGCGGCTGCCACCTCATGCCCCTCCTCGGCGAGGAGGCGCACCAGGCCCTCGCGCAACAGGATCGAATCGTCGGCCAGCACTACGCGCACGGCAACTCCGCGGTGATGGTGGTCGGTCCACCGGCCGGGCTGTGCACCCGGAACCGGCCGTCGACGGCGGCGACCCGGCGGGCCAGCCCGAACAGACCGCTGCCGGAGGAATCCGCGCCGCCCGGTCCGTCGTCCTCGATGTGCACGAGCACGGCGTCCTCGCCAGGGGCGACGCGGACCGTTATCCGTCCGGCGCCGGAATGCTTGACGGCGTTGGTGACGGCTTCGGAGACCACGAAGTAGGCGACCGTGGCCACGGCGCTGTCGGGCTCGGTGGCGAGTGCGTAGTCGAGGCGTACGGGGATGGCCGAGCGTTCGGCGACCGTTTCCAGGGCTGCGCGCAGCCCCGCTTCGTCCAGCACCGTGGGATAGACCCGCCAGGCCACTTCGCGCAGCTCGGTCAGGGCCTGGCCGCTCTCTTCGTGGGCCTGCCGCAGGAGTTGCTCCGCGCGCCGCGGGTCCTGGCTGCGCAGTGCGCGGCCGAGCAGCATCCCCAGGGCGACCAGCCGCTGCTGCACACCGTCGTGCAGATCGCGTTCGATACGGCGGCGCTCGTCGTTGACCGCGAAGAGGACGCCGGCCCGGGTGGCGGCCAGTTCCTCGATGCGGCGCTCCAGCGTCTCGTGGTGGCTGGGGCCGAGGTAGTACCGCGCGAGCCTGGTCTCCAGCCCGGCCACCCCGAAAGTGCTCTGAAGACCGAGGAAGAGGAGGAAGAGGCCGCCGATGCTCGAGAGCGCGAGGTTGCCGGGGTGGCGGACGTCGGTGAGCAGCAGGATGAAGATCCACGAGATGCCGTACGCCACTCCGATCAGCGCCGCGCCCAGGACAAGAGCGCCCAGCACGCCCAATCCCCAGCGCAGGGACAGATATTGCAGGGCGCGGTGGTCCGCGTACGCGTCCGAGGTGTCGGCCGCGACATAGACGCGGAGGCGGCGCCGATGGGTCTCGGTCAGGGCTCGCGCAGCGGCGGCCAGGGGCTTGAGGATCGCGCGGCGGCCGCGCGGCCAGGCGCACACGCACAGCAGGGAGAGGCCGGAGAGCACGACGAAGGGGAGCTCGGCCACCGCGAGCACGGCACCGAGCACCAGACCTGTCGCCAGACGCAATCCGCGCCGCGCAATTCCCAACATGATCAAAACGCTAGCCGCATCGTGCGTCCGCGCACACTGCGGAAAACCGCAGTCTTTCGTGCGGTGTACCGCAATGTGCCGCGAGACGAGAATTCTTAGCGTTGAAACATGACCGAAAGCATCGGAAGCACCGCACCCGGCTGGATCATCGACCTCATGGACACGCTCGGCGCGCCCGGCGCGGGTGTGGCCATCGCCGCCGAAAATCTCTTCCCACCGCTGCCGAGCGAGGTGATCCTGCCGCTGGCGGGCTTCACGGCCGCCCGCGGCAGCATGCCCCTGTTCTCCGCCCTCGCGTGGACGACCCTCGGCTCGGTGACCGGCGCCCTGGCGCTCTACGGCGTGGGCGCGTTGCTCGGGCGGGAGCGTACGGTCGCGATCGCTTCGAAGCTTCCGCTGGTCAAGGTCTCCGACATCGAGAAGACGGAGCGCTGGTTCCGGCGGCACGGGACGAAGGCGGTGTTCTTCGGCCGGATGATTCCCCTCTTTCGCAGCTTCATCTCGATACCCGCCGGAATCGAGCGCATGCCGATACCGGTCTTTCTCGCCCTGACCACCCTCGGCAGCCTCACCTGGAACGCGATCTTCGTCCTCGCCGGCTATCTGCTCGGCGACAACTGGGAGGAGGTGACGGGATATGTGGACGCCTACTCGAAGGTGGTCCTTGCGGCAACTGCGCTGGCGGTGGCGGCCTTTGTCATGGTCCGCATCAGCCGGCGTGGCTCGGGAGTACGGCGCCGCGGATGAAGGCCCGCACGATTTCCTCGCCCGCCGCGACCCCCCGCTCTTCGAGCGCCGTGACATGCGGGGCGCTCCAGCCGGAGTCCGCCAGTTCCCCGTGTCCGGGCCGCCATCCGCGATCGGAAGCCAGCAGCAGATCGGCGTCGAGGAGGGAATCGCCGGCCGCGAGGATCTCGGACGCCCCGGTGCGGCGCGCCACCTCCGCCACGGCTGCGCTCTTGGTCAGCGGCTGCGGCACGGCATAGATCTTGCGGCCCTGAAGCGAGACGGTCCAGCCGCGTTCGCCCGCCCAGCCGGCGAGGTCCTTCACCCAGGTGTCCGGCAGCAGTGGCCGCTCCACGACGAGATAGGCGAAGAGGTCCTCCGCGACCCGCTCCTTGAGCAGCCAGGCCGGGTCGGCGGTGCGCACGAGATGCGCACGGACCTCATCGAGCGGCGCGCACCGCGCGGCGAGCCGCTCGGCGACGGTGCGCTGCCAGTCCGGGTCCGACTCCCCCCGTACGAGCAGATGGCCGCCATTGGCGCAGATGGCGAACTCCGGTGCCGGGCCCGGGAGATGAATGCGGCCGTACTGCTCGCGGGTGCGGGTGGTGGTCGGCACGAAGGTGGTCCTGCCGGCCAGTTCGGCGAGCAGCCCGGCGGCCGTCTCCGTCATGTAGGACAGCGGCTTGCGCTCATAGGTCTCCACGCACAGGAGGCGGGGAGCCTCGGCGTCGGGCATGGCGAGGCCCAGCGCAGCCGCCGAATAGATCAGGGTGCGGTCGAGGTCGCTGGCGACCAAAAGAGGGGCAGCGCGCAGCGCTTCCGGGGAAGGGTGGTGGTGGGCGAGGGGCCGGCCGCTCATCAGGAGGCCACCGCCTTGCCGTCAGCACCCGTGGCCCCGCGAGTGAAGCGGGGGTGGATCAGCCCCACACAGGTATAGGGCAGTTCGTCGACCTCTTCGACGGGCACGCCCCGTTGTTCAGCCAGGAGGCGCACATGATCGAGGTCGGTCCCGGCACCCCGCCGGGCCAGGATCTTCCAGGGGACCCGGCGCAGCAGTACGCGGGTGGTCTCCCCGACGCCGGGCTTCACGAGGTTCACGTCGTGGATGCCGTATTCCTCGCTGATCCGCTCGACGGCCGCCCAGCCCTCCCAGGTCGGGGCCCGGTCGGCGGCGGCCAGTTCCTTCACCTCTTCGGCGACGTCCGGGGCGACCTCGTCGAAGCGGGCGCTGACCGCGTCCAGGAAGGCACGCGACACATCGGTCGGGGCCAGCTCGCGGTAGAACTTCGCACCGTGGAAGTCGTCGGGGCCCACGAGGTCGTCGCGCAGGACGGTGCGCGATATGAGGCCGGAGACGGTGGAGTTGAGGCAGGCGGACGGGATGAGGAAGTCATCGCGGGTGCCGTAGGTCTCGACGCAGCCGCCGGGGTCGGCGAGCACGGCGATCCGCGGGTCGAAGCCCGGGAAGTCCGCCAGAGCCTGGGCGAGTTCGCGGGTGATGGCGCCCTTGCCGGTCCAGCCGTCCACGAAGACGACATCCGCCGGATCGTGGTGGGCGGCCAGCCACCGGAGCGCGGTGGTGTCGATGCCCCGGCCGCGGACGATCGAGACCGCGTAGTGCGGCAGCTCCAGGCCGTGCGCGTGCTGCGCCCAGCGACGCATCAGCACCCCGACGGGGGTACCCGCCCGTGCCAGCGACACCAGCACGGGACGGGGGCTGCGTTCGGCGAGCACGGTCTCGGTGACCGTCCCGACGGCCCGCGCAATCCGGCTCGCGGAGGTCCGCAGCGCGCTGTGAAAGAGCGCCTGGTAGTCCTCGCTCGGCTGGTATTCGACGGGCAGCGACTCCGCGTAGTGGGCGCCACCGCGCTGAATCGCCTCCTCGCGCTCCTCGGTCGGCGCTTCCAGGGTGACCTCGGAGAGATCCTGAAGCAGCCACCCGACCTCGTCGGCGGTGTAGGAGGAGAAGGCAGGGCCGCGCAGCGGCTCGGGAAGGTGCATGAGTCCGGCCTGAGGTTGCGGGGCGTACGAGGGGACGACGGCGAGCAGCAGCCGGTCGGTGTGCGCGGCGAGCCGGCTCAGCAGACCGTCGGGGGCGTGCAGTTCGGGGAGGTCGCCCCGCGAATCCACCACGGCCACGATGGCGTCGAAGCGGCGCTCCGGGTCGGTACCGGCCGCCACGTTGTAGGCGTACCGCTCCCCCGGCCCGTCGGCGGGAGCGTCGTGAGCGGGGAAGGACAGCCTGGTCCGTATCGCGTAGCCGGGGTCGTCGACGGCGAGCACCGGCGACCGGGTGGTGGTGGAGAAGAAGACACCCGCGCCTACTGTCGACGCAGACGGCTGACCGCCCCCCGGCGCGAGGGCACCGGCCCCCGCCCCGGTGCCGTCACCGGCGGCCGCCGCGTCGACACTGTCCCGCGCGACGAGGGCGTCCAGCGCCTCGGCTATCCGCAGCGGTGCGTACATCAATTCCTCGTTGCCGAGGACGAGGATGCGGCGGGCACCGTCCAGTCGCCGGGCGATACGGGTCGCCATGTCCGGCAGCCCGGCCTCCAGCCGTGCCCGGTGCTGCGGCGTGAAGCCGTGCCGGCCGCCGTCCGGCAGCCCGGCGGGCCAGCCGAGGTCGACCCGTACGACGTCCGCCCCGCGGCCACCGGACGCCGCAGGAGCGCCTGCCGCGTTCTGCTTATCGCCCACGGGAGCCGACGTGCTCCCCGGGGCGGCCCCCGACTCCTGTGCCGTACGGGCCTCGTGTGCGGCGACGAGTTCCTGTCCGCGGGTCAGCACGTCCTCGGGCAGTCGTACGCCGCCCGCGGCCAGTGCGATGAGGTCGACGCGGGCGCCCAGTTCCGCCGCGAACTTCTCCAGCCGGCTGCGGTCCGCGTCGGAGCGCATGTCGACCAGGGCGACGACCACGTACCGCTCGCGCGGGAAGTGCGCATGCAGCGCCTTGATGGTGTTCAGAACGGTCCGGCCGGTGGAGAACTCGTCGTCGACGAGCACCAGCGGTCCGTCTCCGGCCAGGAGTGCGCGGTCCTCGGGGAGCAGCAGATGGGAGGTGGCATGGCTGTGCTCCTCCTCGAATCCGCCCACCTGCGCGACACCCGCCACCGGGCGGCGGGTGGAGTGCAGATACGGCGCGAGGGCCAGGCCGTCGGCGACCGAATGTCCCAGGCCGGTGGCGGTCTCGGCGTAGCCCAGGACGACGGAGCGGGCGGCGGCCTCGTCACCCAGCAGCGTGCGCACGCGGCGTCCCAGCCCGAAGCCGGCGCCATGGACCACGCCGGGTCGCTGCGGCACATGCTTGCCGAGCACGTTCGACACGAGCAGATGGGCCCGCTTGGGATTACGCCGCAGCGCGAGCCCGAGCAGTTCCGGCAGCTCGTCCCCGCCACTCAGCGAGACCCCGAGCCGACCGGCGACCCATTCTCCTGTCCAGACCACGCGTTTCGTCTCCTCCGTCGTCATGTTCATCTCGATCACCGCAGGTCAGTTCTGCGGCACACTCGCCGTCAGCAGCTCCACGAAGCCGATGCCCTCCCGGGCGACGCCGAACGCCTCGGCGCGCATCAGGGTCCGCTCGGCCCAGGCACGATGCGGCTTCACCTCGTTCATCTTGTTCGTGTACGAGGAGCGCAGCACCCCGCCGTCGCCCCGTTCGGGCCGCAGGATGTCGACCGCGTCGCTGAACTCCTCATGGCTGACGACCGAGAGGGCGTGCACCGGCGCGACATGCGAGGGGTGGATACAGGTCTTGCCCTGAAGGCCGTTCGCGCGGTCGAGTTCGATCTCGCGCAGCAGGCCGTCCATGTCGTGCTCGATCAGTGCCGTCCGCAGTTCCTCGGCGCGTCCGAGGAACGGGCTGCGCCGCAGCTGCGGCTTGAACATCCGCTCATGCAGCCGGAAGTACTCCCACACCGGGCCGGTGACCGTGAAGCCCGTGCCGTCCGCCCGTCCGAGCACATTCACCACGTCGGCGATCACGGAGGCGACGATCTGGACGTCGTATGCCGTCATGTCGGGCGGTCTGCGCAGGCCATAGGCGGAGCAGAAGTCCGTGACGCCGAGCCGCAGGGCCAGCACCCGGTCCCGGTATTTGTCGACGGTCCTGGCGATGCCCTGAAGGGTCTCGGCGCGGGTCTCCAGATGCAGCAGCTGCGGAGATTCCAGCACCGGCATCGCGAAGAGCCGGCGGGAGCAGTCGGACTCGGCGGTGGTCAGCGCCTCGAGGAACGGGACGCCCCGTTCCTCGGTGAATTTCGGAAGTACAAATCCAGACAGTCTGTGGACGGCGGTTCCCATGCGGCGCACCAGATCTGGTATCTGACCGGGGGTGCGGACGCGGACGAACAGCAGCGGAAGGCCGGTGCCGGCGGCGGCCGCCTCGTCGAGAAGACCGAGTTGCCGTACGAGATTCTCCTCGCCGGCCTCGACGTCCCCGTCCCCTATGGAGTCCTCAAGGCACAGCACCATGGACATCACGCCACGCCCGGCCTGTTTGAGGACGTCGGCAGCGAGGCGCGGGCGGGTGGCGGGGCTGTAGAGCGTGGCCCCCAGCGCGACCGCGAGCGTGCCGGCCGGAGAATCGGCGGTGAACTCCACCGGCTCCTGGTGGAACAGTCCCTTCCGGACCTCGGGCGCAAGATGCCCAAAATGCTGCATATGACTCCCCGTCTGCCTGCGGGACCCGGGCACCCCCGCTGCGTCTCGCTGTCTGGATCCAGCCGGTAATCGTACGTGTGTGGGGGCCTGGTTAGTTCCCGAGTGCGTGAAAATCACGTAACCCCCACGAGGCGCCCAGGTGTCCGCAATCGCGAGCCCCGCACGCCTCCGGGGCCCCCGCGTTGTCGCTGCGACCTCAGGGAAGGCAGGATTACGGCATGACGCACGCGATGCTGAAAGGGTCGAACGTACCCCTCGATGCCACGGCTGTTCGGGCCGTCCTGCGCTGGACGCCCGGCGCCGGTGTTCCCGATGTCGATGCCTCGGCCCTGCTGGTGAGCCCCGAGGGAAGCGTGCGCTCCGATGAGGACTTCGTCTTCTACAACCAACCGCGGCACCCCAGCGGCCTGGTGCGGCATCTGCCCAAGACCCAGCTCGCCGACAAGCTGACCGACACCATCGAGGCGGATCTGGCGGCGCTGGAAGCGTCGGTGGACCGGGTGGTGCTGGCCGCGTCCTCGGACGGCGGCGCGTTCGCGGGCGTCACGGATCTCCAGGTCCTGCTGTACGACGCGGCGGCGAGCGACGGCGAGCCGCTCGCGGTCTTCGACGTGGTGCCCGAGACGGGCGATGAGACGGCCCTGATCTGCGGGGAGTTGTACCGCCGCGCCGACACCTGGAAGTTCCGGGCGCTGGGGCAGGGGTACGAGACCGGACTGGTGGGCCTGGCGACCGAGTTCGGGATCTCGGTGGACGAGAACGAAGCGGCCTCCGGACGCTCCGCTCCGCCGGCCTCGGAGGCACCGGTGTCGGCGTCGCCCGCCTCGGAGCCCACGACGGCCGCCGAGCCGCCCACGGAGGGCGCGCCCGGCCCGTCCGCCGCCGCCCCCTCCGCCGGCCCGTCCGCCTCCGGCCCGGGGACCAGCCTCTCCGATTCCCCGGTGACCCCGCCGCCCAGCACCTGGCCCGAAGAGGCCACGGGCCCGCCCTCCGCGGCGGACCCGCAGACATACCCGACGGACCCCGATGCCGTCACTCAGCATGTGGCGGATGCACTGCCGGAGCAGGGCTCGTCCGCACCGGCGCCCGCGGCCGCCGCTCCCCCTGCGGGGCCCCCGCCCACGAGCGGCGGCTACGGCTACCCGCAGCACGTTCCGCCACCGCCGACGCAGCCCCCGGCCCAGCCCGCCTACGGCTACCCGGGGCCGCCGCCGCAGTACCAGCCCCCGCAGCAGCCACCCTCCGCGTACGGCGCTCCGCAGCCGCACCCTGCCTCGACGTACGGCTACCCGATGCAGCAGCCGTTCGTGCCGGACCCGTCCTTCGTCCTGCCGCCCCAGGGACCGCAGTTCCAGCGCCGTTAGCGGAAAGCCAGCGTGGCCGCCGCACCGGCAAGCGCACCCGTAGGCGGCGCGCCACCCAGCGGCGCCCCCTACGGGGCGCCGCACCGTCAGCGCGCCGCACGGGGCACCGCTCACACCTTGGTCTTGTAGCCCCGCCCCCACTGGAGCCCCCAGCCGTACAGCCGGTCGAGCTCCGCCTGGAAGCCGTAGACGTACTTCACCTCGCGGCGCACCGTCAGCTCGTCCTTGGTGTTCTCAAGCGTGAAGACGGCGCAGGAGCGGGCCTGTGGCGCGCGCTCGTCCAGCTTGACGTCCACCCGCGGTCCGCTGCTCGGATAGAGCGTCACGACGGCATGCGTACGGTCGAACGCCGGGGTGCCGTCGTAGATGTAGACGAAGATCAGCAACCGCTTGATCTCGTCGCGGTGGTCCAAGTTGATGTAGAGCGTCTCGCCGGATCCCGAACCGAAGCGGTCGTCACCGCTGAGCTTGACGTAGGGCGGCCCGTTGAGGTCACCCAGGAAGTTGCCCAGCGGCTGCACCACGCCCCGGGTGCCGTCCTTGAGCTCGTACAGACAGGCCAGGTCAAGGTCGACATTGACCACGGCCGGGCCCTGCGCCTGCACGACCTCGGGCTTGAACAGCTTGCCCGGGTGCCGCAGCAGCCCGCCCTTGCCCTGCCCGCCCCGCTCATGAAGGTCCGAGGTCCGCATCTGCCAGTGCAGATTGACCCGCAGATGCCCGGTGGCGGCCCCCTGCTTGGTCAGCGAGACGACCGGATTCCGTTTCGTCAGCTCGACGACGTACGACGCACCACCGCTGTCGAAGTCAAACTTCTGCGCGCCACCGCGCCACAGCTTCCCCAGGAACGACACCTTGCCCACCCCATTGCTCGGCCCCAACTACTGCGGGGCGGCCCGAGGTCCGCACCTCAAGCCGCCCCGCAGAGAGCGTTCCTCAATCAGCGCCGCGTCACACTCCGGACGCGACTTCCGGCTTGTCTCCGGAGGTTTCTCCCGGCTTGCCCTCACGCCGGTTCCGGATCACGGAGGAGGCGAACGAGAGGCCGATCAGCACGACTCCGACCAGGCCGGTGATGACCTCGCTGATCTCGTACTTGATCGTGATGAGCAGGATGACGGCCAGCGCGCCGATCGCGTAGTGGGCGCCGTGCTCCAGGTAGACGTAGTCGTCCAGGCTTCCCTTGCGGACCAGGAAGACCGTCAGCGACCGGATGTACATCGCGCCGATGCCCAGGCCCAGCGCCATCATGAAGATGTCGTTGGTGATCGCGAAGGCCCCGATGACGCCGTCGAAGGAGAAGGACGCGTCGATGACCTCGAGGTAGAGGAACATGAAGAACGCGGCCTTGCCGGCCAGGCCGACGGCCGAGCCGTTGCCCTTCGTGGCGGGAGCCGCCGCGGCCTCGTCGGCCTCCTCGTCCTCGTCCTCGTCCTCCAGCTTGGCTTCGAAGTAGCCGGAGATGCCGCCGACGATGAGGTACGTGATGAGGCCCGCGACACCGGACAGCAGCACCGTGGCGCTCTTGTCACCGCCGCCGTGCGCGACGTCGGTGGCCACGGTCATCGCGGCCACCAGCAGGGCGACCAGCGCGATGATGACGGACAGCGTGTCCAGCTTGCCGATCTTGGCCATCGGCTTTTCGATCCAGGACAGCCACTTGTAATCGCGCTCCTCGAATATGAAGTCGAGGAAGATCATCAGCAGGAAGATTCCGCCGAAGGCCGCGATGGCCGGATGGGCGCTGGTGACCAGTTCCTGGTATTGCGCCTTGTCATTGATGGCGAGGTTGACCGCCTCGATCGGTCCCAGCTTCGCGGTGATCGCGACAATGGCGACCGGGAACACCAGCCGCATGGCGAACACGGCGATGAGGATGCCGACCGTAAGGAAGATCTTCTGCCAGAAGGCGTTCATCTTGCGCAGGATGCCCGCGTTGATGACGGCGTTGTCGAACGAGACGGAAACTTCCAGGACGGACAGGATCCCGACAATCGCCAGCCCCTGCCACCCCCAGAGCACGCCCGCCAAGGCGAGGCCGAGCACCGTGATGGCGAACGACCAGCCAAAGGTTTTCAGGAGCACTGCCTACCCAATCCCTCGCTGTGTGGGGTCCCCCGCGCGCAGCGCGCGGCGCTTTACGAAACGTTGACCCCGAAGTCTAGAGCGATGCCCCGGAGACCCGACGCGTACCCCTGCCCCACCGCCCGGAACTTCCATTCGCCCTTGTAGCGATACACCTCACCGAAGATCATCGCGGTTTCGCCGGAGGCGTCCTCGCTGAGGTCGTAGCGGGCGAGCTCGCTGCCGTCGGCCTGATTGACGATACGGATAAAAGCGTTGCTGACCTGGCCGAAGCTCTGGCCGCGAAGATCGGCCTCATGGATCGAGACCGGAAAAACGATCTTGTCGACCTGTTCGGGCACCTGGGAAAGATCCACCAGAATCGACTCGTCGTCGCCCTCACCTTCGCCGGTGAGGTTGTCCCCGGTGTGCTCGACGGAGCCCTCGGGACTCTTGAGGTTGTTGTAGAAGACGAAGTACTCGTCCCCCAGCACCCGGCCCGACCCGCACAGCAGCGCGCTGGCGTCCAGGTCGAACGGCGCTCCGGTCGTGGACCGCGCGTCCCAGCCGAGGCCGACCATGATCTGCGTGAGATTCGGAGCGGCCTTGGACAGGGAGACATTGCCCCCCTTGGCAAGCGTGACGCTCATCGTTCGCTTCCTCCCCGGTGTCGGTGCGGGCCCGCCCGGCGCGCGGCCCGCCACCCTCGTTCAAGCGCGTCCGGCGCCGCACTCCCCGGACAGGGACGTACGGCGCCGGACGCGGTGGTTCCTGGCTCGGGCAGCCGCTACGGCAGGGCTGCCCGGCCGGGCGTCGACGATCGGACTTCGGATCCGGCCGGTCAGACGTTGACGCCGAAGTCCTGGGCGATGCCGCGCAGGCCCGAGGCGTAGCCCTGGCCGATGGCCCGGAACTTCCACTCGGCGCCGTTGCGGTACAGCTCGCCGAAGACCATGGCGGTCTCGGTCGAGGCGTCCTCGCTCAGGTCGTAGCGCGCCAGCTCATTGTTGTCGGCCTGGTTGACGACGCGGATGAAGGCGTTTCGGACCTGGCCGAAGCTCTGCTGGCGGGTCTCGGCGTCGTAGATCGACACCGGGAAGACGATCTTGGCGACATCGGCCGGCACCGCGGCCAGGTTCACCTTGATCTGCTCGTCGTCGCCCTCACCCTCACCGGTGATGTTGTCCCCGGTGTGCTCGACCGAACCGTCCGGGCTCTTCAGGTTGTTGAAGAACACGAAATTCTGGTCGTTGGCCACCTTGCCCTGGTCGTTCGTCAGCATGGCGCTGGCGTCCAGGTCGAAGTCCGTACCGGTGGTGGTACGCGCATCCCAGCCCAGACCGACGATGACGGCGGTCAGATTGGGGGCTTCCTTCGTCAGCGAGACGTTGCCGCCCTTGCTGAGGCTGACTCCCACGAGTCCTCCCATAGATTCGAGGGGTACCTGCGCCCCCATCGTGCATGGCATCGGATCAACGAATTGATCCTAGTGACCGGTTCCCACCGATTGCAGATATCGCACCTGGATCATGCGGATGTCGGCCCGGCGGGCGCAGCGGTGGCTGGGGGCGGGCGCCGGCTCAGAGGTTGCCGAGCGCCTTGACGTAGTCGTTCAGGTCGCGGGCGTCGGGCAGGCCGTTGACGACCGTCCAGCGCACCACGCCCTCCTTGTCGATGATGAAGGTGCCGCGCACCGCGCAGCCCTTCTCCTCGTCGAAGACGCCGTACGCCCGCGAAGCCTCGCCGTGCGGCCAGAAGTCGGACAGCAGCGGGTACTCCAGGCCCTCCTGCTCGGCGAAGACGCGCAGCGAGAACGGGGAGTCGTTGGAGACGGCCAGCAGCTGGACGTCGTCGTTGACGAACTTCGGCAGCTCGTCACGGAGCGCGCAGAGCTCGCCGGTGCACACACCGGTGAAGGCGAAGGGGTAGAAGAGGAGGACGACGGCCTTCTCGCCGCGGAAGTCGGAGAGCTTGACCAGCTCGCCGTGCTGGTTCTTCAGCTCGAAATCCGGAGCCTTCGTGCCGACCTCGATCGCCATGGGGTGCTTCCCTTCCGCTCACTCTCAACAGGACGCGACCAACCCTACGCGCAGCGGTGCACGCCCGGGGAACCCCGCCTGAACAGGGCCGAGCCCCCTCCGGAACAGGGCGGAGGGGGCTCGGTGGCGAACGTCGGGTCGGTGCGGCTCAGCGCTTGCCGGACTTGGGTGTGACCAGGCGGCTGCCGGTCCAGTCCTTGGCCGCGTTGATGCTCTTGGTCTGGGACAGACCCGCGGTCTGCGCGGCCTCATTGATGTCGCTCGGCTCGACGTAGCCCTCACGGCCGGTCTTCGGGGTCAGCAGCCAGATCTGCCCGCCCTCGTCGATCAGGCCGATGGCGTCCACCAGCGCGTCCGTGAGGTCGCCGTCCTCGTCGCGGAACCACAGCACGACGACGTCGCACACGTCGTCGTAGTCCTCGTCGACGAGATCCTGGCCGATCACGGTCTCAATGCCTTCGCGGAGATCCTGATCGACGTCGTCGTCGTAACCGATCTCCTGGACCACCTGTCCGGGCTCGAACCCCAGCCTGGCGGCAGGGTTGGTCCGCTCCTCCGCGTGGTCCGCGGTCGCGCTCACGGATTGCCTCCTGTCATGTTTCGGAAATGCTCGGGGACCCCGCGCGTGCGCGGAGCATTGGGCGTAGTCCACACGGGCCGGGCGGATCGCGCAAGTACCCGGCGGTCCAGACCGCCGAAACGGTGACGTTTGGAGGCGTCTCACCGCAACCACGACCCCAGTGGGACAGGCCGAAGTGATTCACGCCACAGCGTTCTCCAGGGTTTATCGGGTACTCGCGCGGGACTGGTCCCTTCGGGGGGCGGCCGCCGCTCGCGGACCTGATTTCGGGGTCCGCACGTCCGTACGCGAAGCACTTTCGACATGGGCGTATGGTTGCGATTTGGCCGACCGAAGAAATCGGCCTTTTCAGCGCCATCTCTCTACGGGTGGGTTACCCATCGGTAGAGGTGACGTATCCGTGTGGCTCGGTACACGATGGAAGACGGCGCGACACCAAGGCAGAGACAGCATTCGTCCGTGCGCAGCATCAAAATCCTGCCGGGCACGACACGAACCGAACACGAAGGAACAGCGTGGCTTCCGGATCCGATCGAAACCCGATCATCATTGGCGGCCTTCCCAGCCAGGTCCCGGACTTCGATCCCGAAGAAACCCAGGAATGGCTCGACTCGCTCGACGCGGCCGTCGACGAGCGAGGCCGGGAACGTGCCCGCTACCTCATGCTCCGCCTGATCGAGCGCGCCCGCGAGAAGCGTGTGGCCGTGCCCGAGATGCGCAGCACGGACTACGTCAACACCATCGCGACCAAGGACGAGCCGTTCTTCCCGGGCAACGAGGAGATCGAGCGCAAGGTCCTGAACGCGACCCGGTGGAACGCCGCCGTGATGGTCTCGCGCGCCCAGCGTCCGGGCATCGGCGTCGGCGGCCACATCGCCACCTTCGCCTCCTCCGCCTCCCTCTACGACGTGGGCTTCAACCACTTCTTCCGGGGCAAGGACCAGGGTGACGGCGGCGACCAGATCTTCTTCCAGGGCCATGCCTCGCCCGGTGTCTACGCCCGCGCGTACCTCCTGGACCGACTGTCCGAGGGCCAGCTCGACGCCTTCCGGCAGGAGAAGTCCAAGGCTCCGGACGGGCTGTCCAGCTACCCGCACCCGCGGCTGATGCCGGACTTCTGGGAGTTCCCGACCGTCTCCATGGGCCTCGGCCCGCTCGGCGCGATCTACCAGGCGCGGATGAACCGCTACATGGAGGCGCGCGGGATCGCCGACACCTCCAAGTCGCACGTCTGGGCGTACCTCGGTGACGGCGAGATGGACGAGCCCGAGTCGCTCGGCCAGCTGTCCATCGCCGCCCGCGAGGGCCTGGACAACCTGACCTTCGTCGTCAACTGCAACCTCCAGCGCCTCGACGGCCCGGTCCGCGGCAACGGCAAGATCATGCAGGAGCTGGAGTCGCAGTTCCGCGGCGCCGGCTGGAACGTCATCAAGCTGGTGTGGGACCGCAGCTGGGACCCGCTGCTCGCGCAGGACCGCGACGGCATCCTGGTCAACAAGCTCAACACCACCCCCGACGGCCAGTTCCAGACGTACGCCACCGAGACCGGTGCGTACATCCGTGAGCACTTCTTCGGTGACGACCACCGGCTGCGCGCGATGGTCGAGAACATGACCGACGACCAGATCCTGCACCTGGGCCGTGGCGGTCACGACCACAAGAAGATCTACGCGGCGTACGCGGCGGCCAAGGCCCACAAGGGCCAGCCGACGGTGATCCTCGCGCAGACCGTCAAGGGCTGGACGCTCGGTCCGAACTTCGAGGGCCGCAACGCGACCCACCAGATGAAGAAGCTGACGGTCGAGGACCTCAAGGGCTTCCGTGACCGGCTGCACCTGCCGATCCCGGACAAGGACCTGGAGGACGGCCTGCCGCCGTACTACCACCCGGGCCGCGACTCCGAAGAGATCCAGTACATGCACGACCGCCGCAAGGGCCTGGGCGGCTATGTGCCCACCCGTGTCGTGCGCGCCGAGCCGCTGAATCTGCCGGACGACAAGGCATACGCGGGCGCCAAGAAGGGCTCGGGCCAGCAGAAGATCGCCACGACCATGGCGTTCGTCCGGGTTCTGAAGGACCTGATGCGGGACAAGGAGATCGGCAAGCGCTTCGTGCCGATCGCGCCGGACGAGTACCGCACCTTCGGTATGGACGCGTTCTTCCCGTCGGCCAAGATCTACAACCCGCTGGGCCAGCAGTACGAGTCGGTCGACCGCGAACTGCTCCTGGCCTACAAGGAGTCGCCGACCGGCCAGATGCTGCACGACGGCATCACCGAGGCGGGCTGCACGGCGTCGCTGATCGCGGCGGGTTCCGCCTATGCGACGCACGGCGAGCCGCTGATCCCGGTCTATGTCTTCTACTCGATGTTCGGGTTCCAGCGCACCGGTGACCAGTTCTGGCAGATGGCCGACCAGCTCGCCCGCGGCTTCGTGCTCGGCGCCACCGCCGGCCGTACGACGCTGACCGGTGAGGGTCTCCAGCACGCGGACGGCCACTCCCAGCTGCTGGCCTCGACCAACCCGGCCTGTGTCGCCTACGACCCGGCCTACGGCTACGAGATCGCGCACATCGTCAAGGACGGTCTGCGCCGGATGTACGGCGAGAACTCCGAGGACATCTTCTACTACCTGACCGTCTACAACGAGCCGATCCTGCACCCCGCGGAGCCGGCCGATGTCGACGCCGAGGGCATCCTCAAGGGTCTGCACCGCGTCAAGCCGGGCGACAAGGGCGAGCACACCGCCCAGATCCTCGCCTCGGGTGTGGCGGTGCCGTGGGCGATCGAGGCCCAGCAGATCCTCGCGGACGAGTGGAACGTCAAGGCCGATGTCTGGTCGGCGACGTCCTGGAACGAGCTGCGCCGCGACGCGGTGGAGATCGAGGAGCACAACCTTCTGCACCCGGAGGAGGAGCAGCGCGTCCCGTACGTGACGCAGAAGCTCCAGGGCGCCGAGGGCCCGAAGATCGCGGTCTCGGACTGGATGCGTGCGGTTCCGGACCAGATCGCGCGCTGGGTTCCCGGCACGTACCAGTCGCTGGGTGCCGATGGCTTCGGCTTCGCGGACACCCGTGGTGCGGCCCGTCGCTTCTTCCACATCGACGCGCAGTCCATCGTCCTGAGCGTGCTCACCGAGCTCGCCAAGGAGGGCAAGGTCGACCGGTCGCTGCTGAAGCAGGCGATCGACCGCTACCAGCTCCTGGACGTCTCGGCCGCCGACGCGGGCGAGGCCGGCGGCGACGCCTGACCTCTCCGCGGCCTGCCGCCGCGCCGCTTCCGCCGCGCCCCCCGACCCGCGTCCTTCGCCGGTCGGGGGGCGCGGTGCTGTGCGACGGGGTGTACGGGCGGGCGGCGGGCCCGCGGGCGGCCGGGTCAGCGCTCCCATACCTTGAACGCCCTTACCCGGTACGGGGACCGGGGCACCCAGCTGCCGCCGCCCGGATAGGTGTCGAACTCGGCGGTCTCGGCGCACTCCCCGCTCTGGTAGGTGGTGACCGGCCGGCCGGTGCGGTTGGCGAGGGCGGCGGCGCCGCTCCCCTTGGGCAGCGGGACGCAGCGCTCGATCTCGGTGCCGGAGAGCTCGAAGGTCCGCCGGCCGCCGTGGAAGCCGGCCTTCGGCCAGAGGCAGAGCTGGCCCGCGTCGCAGGCGCCGGACGCGGCGGCCGGACGGCCGGTGGCCGCGTGGGCGGCCGGGGTGCCGAGGGTGGGTGGCGCGGCGAGTGCCGCGGTCAGGGCGGCCAGCAGGCCGGTGAGCAGCGCGGTGGTCCGGAACGTGTGCAGGCGCATGGAAATCTCCCCCGTGGAGTACGACGCCGAGGCCCCGCGGCGGGCCGGTTGCCCACGGCGGGTTCGTCATCGAGCTTCGCGAGGGCGGGGTGCGGATGCCAAGCCCGTGGCGGCGCTACCACCCGGATCAGGTATGTGGACGGCCCACCGCGCCGGGGCGGGGCGGCCGGTGCGCGAGGTTGACGTGCGACGGGACGGCGCGGGCGGGCCGCGGAACCGTTCCTCCCGGTGTCTGCCGGGGTGCGGGGGCCACGGATGGCGCGGCGCGCGCCGTAGTGGAACGGCGGGGTTCCCGGACCGGCTCATCCGGATGAGGGATTCGGCCCGCCGAGGGAGGCCAACTGCCGCCTGGGATACGGCAGATGGGGCTCGGCCGAGGTCCGGGGCGGTGGGTTGACGGGCGGGCGCGGTGACGCGGCGGCGGGGGGCCGGGAAAGGGCGGTGGGCCGCAGGCGTACGGGCGCACTCGTCGGCGTGCCGGAGCCGGGGCGGGGGCAGGGCCAGGGCTCGGCCGGGGCCAAGATGCCGCACGGACCGGGCCGACCCCAGCCCTGCCGGGCCTGCCGCCCCGAGCCGCGCCGGGCCAGGCGGGCCAGGCGGGCCGACGAAGCCCCACGGCCGGCCCACGCCTGCCAGGCCACGCCCGCTCCCCACATACGGCAGCGCGCGGCCGCCGAGGACACCTCGTACGTGCCGCGCGCCGTGCGCTGCGGGCGGGCCAGCGGTGGCGCGACGCCCCGCAGGGCGGGCGCCGTACCACCGGGGCGCCGGTCAGATGTGGCCGACGCCGGCGCCCGCCTCGGCGTTCGCGCCGCGCTTGGTGAAGATGGCGACGACCGCCGCGACGACCGCCACACCGCAGGCGACCGTGAATGCCTGGCCCATGCCGGACACAAAGGTGTCGTGGGCGACGGAGGTGATCTTCTGGGCGAACTCCGGCGGGGTGCCCTTCGGGATCGGCGCGATACCGGCCGAGACGGCGTCGGAGAGCTGGGACGACTGCGCGGGCGGGACCGGCGGGAGGCCGGCCGACCGCCAGTTGTCCGGGAGGTCGTTGTCGACGCGGGAGGCCATCACCGCGCCGAGCACGGCCGTACCGAGGCTGCCGCCGACCTGCATGGCGGCCTGCTGGAGACCGCCGGCGACACCGGAGAGCTCCAGCGGGGCGTTGCCGACGATGACCTCGGTGGCGCCGACCATGACGGGCGCGAGGCCCAGGCCGAGCAGCGCGAACCAGAGGGACATCGGGCCGGTGCCCGTGCCGGTGTCGAGGCCGGACATGCCGTACATGGCGACGGCGGTGAGGACCATGCCGCCGACCAGCGGGATGCGCGGGCCGAACTTGGTGATCAGGGCGCCGGCCAGCGGCGAGCCGACGATCATCATGCCGGTGAGCGGCAACAGGTGCAGACCGCTGTCGACGGGCGTCATGCCGTGCACGTTCTGGAGGTAGAACGTCACGAAGAACAGGCCGCCCATGAAGGCGAAGGCCATCAGCACCATCAGGACGGTGCCGGCGGTCAGCGGCAGGGAGCGGAACATCCGCAGCGGGATGAGCGGTTCGCGGACCTTGCTCTCCAGGAGGGCGAACAGCGCGAAGAGGACCACGGAGGCGATCAGGAAGCCCCAGGTCTTCATGCTGTCCCAGTGCCACTCCCCCGCCTTGATCAGCGGCCAGATGAGGCAGAACATCGCGCCGGAGAGCAGCACGATGCCCGGGATGTCGAACGAGCGGGGGGCGTTCTCCGCGCGGTGGTCCTTGAGGATCACCAGGCCGAGGACGAGGGCCAGCACACCGACCGGGACGTTGATGAAGAACACGGACTGCCAGTTGACGTGCTCGACCAGCAGTCCGCCGACTATCGGGCCGCCGGCGGTGGAGGCGCCGATGACCATGCCCCAGATACCGATCGCCATGTTGAGCTTCTCGGCCGGGAAGGTGGCGCGCAGCAGCCCCAGCGCGGCGGGCATCAGCAGCGCGCCGAACAGGCCCTGGAGCACCCGGAAGGTGATGACCAGCGCGACCTCGCCGGAGAACCCGATGGCGGCGGAGGCGGCGGCGAAGCCGAGGATGCCGATGAGGAAGGTCTGGCGGTGGCCGAAGCGGTCACCCAGCTTGCCCGCGGTGATCAGCGCGATGGCCAGCGCGAGCATGTAGCCGTTGGTGATCCACTGCACGTCGGCGAGCGAGGCGCCGAGGTCCTGCTTGATGGCCGGGTTGGCGATGGCGACGATCGTGCCGTCCAGGGCGACCATCATGACGCCGATGGCGACGGAGAAGAGGGTCAGCCAGGGATGACCGCGCAGCCCCTTCGGGGAATCCGGTACGGAGAGGTCCGGTGCCGCTTCGGCGACCGGGGTCTGAGAACTCATGGAACGAGGCTAATGACAGTCGCTGCCATTTGACAAAGCATTTCATGAGTCGGTAACTGTCATCTCGCTCACAGGTAACCTGAGCAGCGAGAACACCACGGAAAGGCGGCTCAGGATGGCGACCCCGACGCCGCATTCGGCACCCGCGGGCCTGCGGGCACGCAAAAAGCAGCGCACCCGCGACGCCCTGATCCGCGCGGCGCTCGAACTGTTCACGGAGCAGGGGTACGAGACGACGACGATCGACGAGATCGCGGAGGCGGTGGACGTCTCCCAGCGGACCTACTTCCGCTACTTCGCGAACAAGGAGGAGGTCGTCTTCGCCGTCCAGGAGATGGTCGAGGCGCGCTTCCTCGAAGAGCTGGCCGCGCGGCCCGCGACGGAGGCACCGCTGACCGCCCTGCGCAGCGCCGTGATGGTGGCCTGGGACGACATCGGCGGCGCCATCGAGTCGGTGATCCCGGTGGAGCTGCACATGCGCGCGTTCCGGATGATCGAGTCGACGCCCGCCTTGGTTGCCGTGCATCTGCGGCGCTCCTCCGAAATGGAGGAGCAGATAGCGCGGCTGATCGCCCGGCGCGAGGGACTGGACGTGGACACCGATCCGCGGCCGCGGGTGCTGGTCGGCGCGTTCGGCGGGGTGATGCGGGTGGCGGGACAGGTGTGGGGCGAGGGTCAGGAGTGCAGCGTGGCGTCGATCCGCGAGCTGACCAAGTCGTATCTGGACCACATCGGGCCGGCGATGGAGGACGACTGGCGGGCGCGCTGAGCGCACCGGCGACGGGCCCGGCACCTCCACCGGGCCGGGGGCGGACGCCGAGCCGGAAAGGCCGGGCGGAATCCATGGCTCCACTGATGGCGACTCCCGCCACTCTCCGTAGCGAAGACCCTTCGCTAAGCGATCATGACAGGCACCTCCTGAGACCACCCCTGCACGGCTGAGCACCGGAAATCTATGGATCGTGTCCGTTTTGGTCGAAATACCCACTGCGAAACGTGATATCACTCACGGTCACAGCGAGCGCCCTCTCGCGTCTCCTAGGGTGGCTCGCGGTGAATTCCTTCTCGGGCCTCGGGCCCTCCTCCGGTGTCCTTCAGTCCACGGCCTGGCGTGCCGCCCTCGCTCTGGCGGTGGTCTTCGTCATGCTCGCCATAACGGGCTGGACGGCAGTCAGAGGCACCAACGAGGACGCCAACCCGCTGGCCACCGCGAGAACCTCCTGGCAGCACGCCACCTTCCTCGGCCGCCCGCTGCCCGACCCCCAGGGTCCGCCGGCCGCGCTCCGGGCCTTCTTCGCCACCCTCAGCCGGGCCGAGAAGCAGCAGCTCGCCGACCGTTATCCGCTGGTCGTGGGCAATATGGGCGGCGCCCCCGAGAAGCTGCGCTACCGCGCCAACCGGACGGCGATCGATGACGCCCGGCGCGTCGAGAAGCGCCGGATGAACGACCAGCGGCTCACCCCCGTCGGCCGCCAGGAGGCGGGCCGGCTGATGCACCGCCTCGCCTCGATGATGAGCCCCGGCCGGCAGATCCTGGCCTTCGATCCGGCCGGCGGCGGCCGGGCCGCAGAGGTCTTCGGCAATCTCCCGGCGGCGGACCGGGTGTCCGTCGTGGTGCCCGGGGTGGACACCAATCTGTCCACCTTCGAGCGCACCGCCCGGGCGACCACCGCCCCGGTCGGTATGGGGCGCGCCCTCTACGGCGCCGAGCGGGAGGCCCGGCCGGGCGCCCGTACGGCCGTGATCGCCTGGGCCGACTTCACCTCGCCGTCCGGTGTCGGCGTCGAGGCCGCCACCGGGAAGCTCGCCGCGGACGGTGCGATCCGGCTGCGCGCCCTGGTGAACTCGCTGCCCTCGTCCGACGCCGTCTCGCTCTTCTGCCACAGCTACGGCTCCGTGGTGTGCGGGGTCGCGGCCCGGGACCTGCCGTCCAACGTCGAGGACATCGCGGTGGCCGGCAGCCCCGGCATGCGGGCCGAGAACCGCGCGCGGCTGGGCACCCAGGCCCGGGTCTGGGCGATGCGGGACGCCGACGACTGGATCCAGGACATCCCGAACCTGGAGGTCGGCGGGCTCGGCCACGGCGCCGACCCGGTCGACCCGTCCTTCGGCTCCCGGATCCTGTCGGCCGACGGCGCCGTCGGACACGCCGGGTACTTCGCGCCGGGCACCCGCAGCCTGCGTAACTTCGCGCTGGTCGGGGTCGGCGCGACGAACACCGTCGACTGCGCGTCCGACGACCCGCAGTGCCGCACCAAGCTGGTCTGAGGACCGCGCCGGGCGCCCGCGACGTCCACGAGGCGAGAGACGGCGCGGGTGACCGGAGTGATACGCGCCGCTTCGCCGGCGCCCCCCGGCGCGTCAGGAAGGGGGACGAGTGGGCAACCGCCCGCATACGATGAGCCGCATGGGTGATGTGCTGGCCGGTTTTCATGCCGTCTGGGAGTTCGACACGGACTCCGTACTCATCCGCTTCGAACGGGGGATCCGCAGGCCGAAGCTGTTCCAGGCGCTCGGTGAGCGACGCATTCCGTACGAGGCGCTGAGTTCCGTCGAGGTGACCGAGGGCAGACGTGGCACGGTGGTGCTGCACGCCCTGCCCCGGCACGGCGCCGATCCCCTGATGGAAGCGGCGAACGGGCAGCTCAAGGAGGACGTCGACCCCTATCGGCTGGTGTTGCCGGCCGACCGCGAGACGCTGGCCGAGTACTACGCCGACGAGCTGCGCATGGTGCTCGGCCCCGATGCGAAGGAGCCCGCCGACCGCCATCTGGTGGCCGCGCCGGAGCCCCCGCTGCACTTCAAGGCGTATGACGGCAAGGCGTCCTTCGACGGGCACGCGGTCGCCTTCCGGTGGTTCTGGACGGGTGCGTCCTCGGCCAAGTGGAAGTGCGGCGACCAGACCTTCCCCGTCGGCGAGTTGGCCGGGGTCGAATGGCGGTCGCCGGAGATCCTCAACGGCTATCTGCGGCTGCTGGAGCGCGGGACCCGCGAGCCGGAGACGGGCGAGGCGGACCAGGATCCGGCCGCCGTGGTGTTCGGGCTGGGGTACGGCCCGGTGCACGAGTCGCTGCCGTTCGCGGCGTCGGTGCTCCAGGCCGTACGCGCCGCCGAGCCGGTGCAGGAGACGGCGGACGGCGCGCCGGTACGCCACCGGACCGGGGAGACGCGCCGCGATCCCGCGGACATCGCGGACCGGATACGGCACCTCGGCGAGCTGCACGGCGCCGGTCTGCTGACCGATGACGAGTTCAGCACGAAGAAGGCCGAACTGCTGGCGGAGCTCTAGGGCGGGTCCGCCCTAGGGCCGCGCTTCGTCCGGATCGGCGCGGGAGCGCGGGCCGTTGACCAGGCAGGGAGTCATACCGTGGTACGGGTCGGAAGTCCGGCCCCTGGTATGACGTCATTGCCGTCGCGCACCGCTTAGATAGAGGACGCGATGAGTGTGCGAGCTTCCCTCCCCGGCCAAGAGCCGGCTCCGCGAACCGGGCGTGAGCCGGCCCGGCAACGGGCGCTGCGCGCCGCACGGCAGGCGCTGCGCGTCCTGGCCGTGGAGCTCGGCACCCCGACCGAGCCCGGCACCCCGCTGCTGGGCAGCGTCCGGAGTCGCTGGCTGCGCCGTCTGCCCTATGTGGTCGCGTTCGGGTTCGCGGCGTCCCTGCTGCCGACCAGCATCAACGTCCTCAGCCACGACTACGGCCTGGACGGCGGGCTGGTCGGTGCGCTCGCCACCGCGCAGACCGTGCCGCTGCTGCTCGCGGTGACCCGGCCGCTCCAGGCGTGGTGGGTGATCTTCGCGGCGGATGTCCTCGGGGCCCTGGCGCTCATCGGCGCCGACGGTGTCGCGGGCCGCGCCTGGCCCTGGCCGCCCATGGAGATCGTCGGCTATCTCGCCCTGATGCTGGCGCTGTCCCTGCGCGAGCGCCGGCGCACCCTGACCGCCGTCTGGCTGACGACCGGTGTGGCGGGCCTGCTCTCCCAGGTGTTCACCCCGGACGGCAGCAACAACACCTGGGTGCTGATGTTCGTCCTCACCGGTGTGGTGCTGATGATGGGCGCCACCCTGCGCGAACGCGGCGATGCCCAGCGCAAGTTGCGCGAGCAGGAGACCATCAGCGAGGCCGAGCGGGCCCGTCGGACGCTGCTGGAGGAGCGCGCCCGGATCGCCCGTGAACTGCACGATGTCGTCGCCCACCACATGTCGGTGATCACCGTCCAGGCGGCCAGCGCCCCGTACCGGATCAGCGGTTTGCCCGGGGAGGCCGAGGAAGAGTTCGGGGCGATCGCGGCGACCGCCCGGGAGTCGCTGGCGGAGATGCGCCGGCTGCTCGGCGTGCTGCGCAGCGAGGAGGCCGAGCAGCAGGGCGGCCCGGAGAAGACCCCGCAGCCCGGGATCGGCATGCTGCCGAAGCTGGTCGAGGGGACCGTACGGGCGGGCGTGCCGGTCGAGTTGGCGCTGCCGGAGGAGCCGGTGGCGCTCGAACCGGCGGTGGATCTGTCGGCGTACCGCATCGTTCAGGAGGCGCTGGCCAATGTGGTGCGGCACGCCCCGGGGGCGCCGACCCGGGTGTCGGTGACCGTGGCCGCGGACGGCGCGCGGCTGACCGTGCTGGTCGTCAACTCCGCGCCGTCCGCCCCCTCCGCGCCCCTGGAGACCACCGGCACCGGCCATGGCCTCATCGGTATGCGGGAGCGGGTCCGGCTGGTGGACGGTTCGCTCGACACCGGGCCGCTGCCCGACGGCGGCTTCCGGGTCGCCGCCCGGCTTCCCCTCGCCCAGCCGCCCTCCCAGGCGGCTCCGCTCTCCACGACAAAGGATGCCCACTCCGTATGACCACGCGCGTGATCATCGTCGACGACCAGGCCATGGTGCGCGCGGGTTTCGCCGCGCTGCTCGCCGCACAGAGCGACATCGATGTGGTGGGTGACGCCCCGGACGGGGTGCAGGGCGTGGCCCTGAGCCGCCGGACGCACCCCGATGTGGTGCTGATGGATGTGCGGATGCCGGAGATGGACGGGCTGGAGGCGGCCCGTCAGCTGCTCGCGCCGCCCGCCGGTGTCACCCACCGTCCGAAGGTGCTGATGCTGACCACGTTCGACGTCGACGACTACGTCTACGAGGCGCTGCGCGCGGGGGCTTCCGGCTTTCTCCTCAAGGACGCGCCGCCGGCCGATCTGATCTCCGCGGTCCGGGTGGTGGCGGCCGGTGAGGCGCTGCTCGCGCCGTCCGTGACCCGGCGGCTGATCGCCGATTTCGCCCGCTCGGGGCCGGTGACCCGGAAGGGCCGGCCGGCGCTGCGGCTGAACGGGCTCACGCCGCGCGAGACGGAGGTCCTGGAGCTGATCGCCCGCGGGCTGTCGAACCTGGAGATCGCCGATGCGCTGATCGTCGCCGAGCAGACCGTGAAGACCCATGTCAGCCGGGTGCTCGCCAAGTTGGATCTCCGGGACCGCGCACAGGCCGTGATCTTCGCGTATGAGTCGGGGCTGGTCTCGCCCGGGGAGCGGTAGCGTCCGCGCTCCCGCGCGTCTCTCCTCCGTGAGGACGAGCGCGGCCGGGGCCCCCTACCCCCGTAGCCCCCGGGGATCGGCTCCCCGGTGTGACGCCACGTCAACTCCCCTCTTCCTACGTTTCCCTCCGGCCCACCCACGGGAGAGGGAGACCCACCATGTCCTGGCTGCGCACCACTGCCCGGCGCCGCAGACGCCCGCTCTTCGGGGGCGCGTCCGCGGTGGCCGTGGCGGACCGTACGCCCGCGGACCGCGACCGTGCGCTCGACGGTCTGCGGGCGCTGGCACTGCTCGCCGTCCCCGTCGGCCACTGGCTGATCGGCGGCTTCACCCTGGACGGCGGGGGCGCGCTGCACAACGCCAGCCTGCTGACCGCCGTCGGCGGGCTCGCCCCGGCCAGTTGGGTCCTCCAGATGCTGGGCCTCTTCTTCCTGGTCGGCGGGCATGCCTCGGTGCTGTCCTTGCGGCGCGCCACCGGGCGGGGCGAGTCCACCCGGTGCTGGCTGGGCGGCCGGCTGGTGCGGCTGGGCCGTCCGGTGCTCGGGGTGACGGCCGTATGGGCGATGCTGCTGCCCCTCCTGTACGGACTGGGCGTGCCGGAGGCGACCCTGCGGACCGGGGCGACGCTGGTGATCCAGCCACTGTGGTTCGTCGGCGTCTACGCGGTGATCACCGCGCTGACGCCGTGTTGTGTGCGCGCCGCCCGGTGGATGGGTGCCTGGGCCGCGGCCCCCTTGGCGGCGTCCGTGGCCGTCGTGGACTTCCTGCGCTACGGGCCGTACGCCGAGGCCGTGCCGCCGTGGCTGAGCCTGCTCAACCTCCTGCCCGGCTGGATGTTCGCCTATCAGCTCGGCGTCTCCTGGGGCGAGCGCCGCCTCGGGCGCCGCGCCGCCTGGTCGCTGCTGCTCGGCGGCGCCGCGGTGTTCGCCGCGCTGCTGCTGTTCTTCCACTACCCGATGAGCATGGTCGGCGTCCCCGGGCAGCACCGGACGAACTCCCACCCGCCGTCGCTGCTGGTCCTGGCGCTGGCCGCGGCCCAGTCCGGCGCGGCTGTGCTGCTCCGGGACCGGCTGGCCCGGCTGCTGCGCCGGCCCGCCCTGTGGGCCCCGGTGGCGCTCGTCAACCTCTCCGCGCTGACGATCCTGTGCTGGCACCAGACGGCGATGCTCTCGCTGGCCGTACCGGCGTCCTTCCTGGGGCAGCTCCCCGGACTGACGGCGTCACCCGACGGCCTCGGCTGGCTCCTGGCCCGGCTCGCCTGGCTGCCGGTGTTCGCCGCCGCGCTGCTGCTCATCGGCCGCACCACCCGCCGCTTCGAGGCGCCCTGGACCGGCGTCACCCGGGCCCGCCGGGCCGCCGCCGCCCTCCTGGCCGCCGGATTCGGGGCGTTCGCGCTGGGGCTGGCGTAGCCCGTCCGCGGCGGGGGCGCGCCGCGCGGCGAAGGGCGAGGTGCGCGCCGCGCGGCGAAGGGCGAGGTGCGCGCCGCGCGGCGAAGGGCGAGGTGCGCGCCGCGCGGCGAAGGGCGAGGCGCCTCGGCCCCGCCCCCCGTCCCGTCCCGCCTACTCCCGTCCCGCCGAGGTGAACGTCATGTCCGCGTACCGCGCCCCCGCGACCTGCCCGGCGATCGGCTCCAGCCGCGCCAGGTCCTGCTCGGTCAGCCGGATCCGGGTCGCCGCGGTGTTCTCCTCGACCCGGGCGCGCTTACGGGTGCCGGGGATCGGGACGACGGCCAGGCCGCGGGCCGTCGCCTGCTGCTGAAGCCAGGCCAGCGCGATCTGGCCGGGCGTGGCGCCATGGGCCTCGGCGATGGTGCGGACCGGTTCCAGCAGAGCGGCGTTGGCGGCCGCGTTGTCGCCGGTGAAGCGGGGCTGCTGACGCCGGAAGTCATCCGCGGTCAGCTCCTTGTCGGCGTTGACGAACGCACCGGTCAGAAAGCCCCGGCCGAGCGGTGAGTACGGCACGAGACCCACGCCGAGCTCGATCGCCGCCGGCACGACACCGTCCTCGATGTCCCGGCTGAACAGCGACCACTCGGACTGGAGCGCCGTGATCGGGTGCACGGCCTGCGCCGCACGCAGTTCGCTGCCGGTCACCTCGCTCAGCCCCAGGTACTTCACCTTGCCCTCGGCGACGAGCTCGGCCATGGCGCCGACCGACTCCTCCAGCGGGACGTTCACATCCCGCCGGTGCATGTAATACAGGTCGATCTCGTCCACGCCCAGGCGCCGGAGGCTGCCCTCGACGGCCTGCCGGATGTAGGCCGGGTCGTTGCGGATGACGCGCTTGGCCGGGTCGTCCGGGTCGAGGGATATCGCGAACTTGGTGGCCAGCACGACCTCGTCGCGGTGGGCCCGGATGAACGGGCCGATGAACTTCTCGTTCTCCCCCATGCCGTACATATCGGCGGTGTCGAAGAGCGTGACCCCCAGTTCCCGTGCGCGCTCCAGCGTGGCCCGCGCCTCGTCGGCGTCCGTGGGCCCGTAGGCGAAGCTCATGCCCATACAGCCGAGGCCCTGCACACCGACCCGCGGTCCGCCCTTGCCCAGCTCGACCGTCTCGATCTTCTCGTTCCCCATGGAGCCTCAGAACCTCTCGGACGCCCGCTGGGCGTCGGCATAGATGTCGATCTTGTAGTCGAGTACGTCCAGCGTGCTCTGGAGCTCGGCGATGCGCTGCCGTACGTCCTCGCGGTGCGCGGTCAGCAGTTGCTGCCGCTCGGCGAAGGTGCACGCGCCGGCCCGCACCAGCTCGGCGTAGCGGACCATGTCGGCGACCGGCATACCGGTCAGCCGCAGCTTGGCCACCAGGCTCAGCCAGTCCAGATCGCGGTTGGTGAAGCGCCGCTGCCCGGTGTGGGTGCGGTCCACGTGCGGCATCAGGCCGATCCGCTCGTACCAGCGCAGGGTGTGGGCGGTGAGGCCGGTGTGCTCCGCCACTTCGCTGATCGTGTACTGGTCACGGCCGGCGGGCCGGGGATGCGGAGGCGCGGCGCGGCAGTCGCGCACCGCCGCCGGCAGTTCCCTGGTCGCGGTCGCGCCGCTCGTCACCGGTTCGCTCTGCGTTACCGTCATGCCCCGTCGTCTCCCCTGTCACGTCGGACGTCGTCCGGCGATCTCGCCGGATGCCTCTCGACGGCCTCAACGCTAGAGACTTCGAGTGCACTCCAGGCAAGCGCCGATCACGGCCAGACTTGACCGGATTTTGGGAACGTTAGGCTCGGGGGCATGCAGAGCCTGCGGATGATCGAGAACTGGCCGGTGCCCACCGCTGCGGCCGCCGTCGTGCGAGCCGATGGGTCGGTGGCCGGATCATACGGCCCCCTGGAGCACCGTTTCCCGCTGGCGTCCGTGACCAAGCCGCTGGCCGCCTACGCCGCGCTGCTGGCCGTCGAGGAGGGCGCCGTCGAGCTGGACGAACCGGCCGGGCCCGAGGGATCCACGGTGCGTCATCTGCTCGCCCACACCTCGGGGCTGGCCTTCGACGAGCAGCGCGCGATGGCCGCTCCCGGCACCCGCCGGATCTACTCCAACGCCGGTTTCGAGGCGCTGGGCGACCACATAACCAAGGCGACCGACATCCCCTTCGCGCAGTATCTGCACGAGGCGGTGCTCGCTCCCCTCGGGATGACCGCGACCGAGCTGCCCGGCTCGCCCGCCAAGGACGGCGTCTCCACGGTCGCCGACCTGATCCGGTTCGCGGCCGAGCTCCAGGCGCCCCGGCTGCTCGCCCCGCAGACACTGGCGGCCGCGACGCAGGTGGTCTTCCCCGGTCTGGCGGGTGTGCTGCCGGGCTACGGGCACCAGAAGCCCAACGACTGGGGGCTGGGCTTCGAGATCCGTGACGGCAAGTCACCGCACTGGACGGGCGCCTCGTCCTCACCGCGTACGTTCGGGCACTTCGGACAGTCCGGGACGTTCCTGTGGGTGGACCCGGACGCCGGCGCGGCCTGTGTGGCGCTGGCCGACCGGGCCTTCGGGCCGTGGGCCATCGAGGTCTGGCCGCCGCTGACGGACGCGGTGCTCGCCGAGCTGGCCGAGACCGTCTGACCCGGCCGGACGTGCCGCGCGGTACCGTTCATCCGGTCCCGCGCGGGCTCACCCGTACGCCGGCTCCGGCCCCATCTCCCAGACCAGGCACTCCGCCGCGGACAGCCCCCGCAGCTCCAGGCCCTCCCCGTCGGTGATCCGCGCCGCGTCGCCGGGCTCCAGACACGCGTCGCCCAGCCGTACGGCGCCGCGGACCACGTGCACATAGGCGCGTGCGGCGTCCGGCACCGCGGTGCGCTCACCGTCGGCGAGCCGGCGCACATGCAGCAGGGCGCCGGCCCGTGGCACCGCGTACGGGGTGCCGTCGGCGATCCCGCGCACCACCTCGTACGACGGCTCGCCGCCGGCCTCCTGCGGGGTCAGCCACATCTGGACGAAGCACAGCGGCCCGGCGCCGTCGTTGCGCTCCACGTGCCGGACGCCGCCGGCCGAGCTGAGCCGCTGGAGATCGCCGGGGCGTACGGTCGTCTCGTGGCCCGCCGAGTCGCGGTGGGTCAGCTCTCCTTCGACCACCCAGGTCACGATCTCCGTGTCGCGGTGCGGGTGCTCGTCGAATCCGGCGCCCGCCGCCAGCCGCTCCTCGTTGCAGGCGACCAGCGCGCCGAAACGCAGATTCTCCGGGTCGAAATGGGGCCCGAAGGAGAACGCGTGCCGCGACACGATCCCGGCCTCCGCGTCCCCGCCCGGATACCGTTCATGGCCTCTGCGCACCTGAATCATGGGCCCACGGTAGCCCCGCCCCCGCACCTCCCCGCCCCGATAGTGCAGGCTTGTCCCGTGTCTGAACCCGCATCGCGCGACGCGCACCCGCACTCCGCGACCCTCCGGCGCCTGGAGAATTCGTCCGGCAAGCTGGCGGCCGCCGCCATCGCCCGCATGGACGCCACCCTGCCGTGGTACCGCGCGATGCCCCCGGAGAATCGTTCCTGGATCGGCCTGGTGGCGCAGGCCGGCATCGCCGCGTTCACCGAATGGTTCCGGCATCCGGAGACCCCACAGGCGATCAGCACCGATGTCTTCGGCACCGCGCCGCGCGAGCTGACCCGGGCGATCACGCTGCGGCAGACCGTGGAGATGGTCCGGACGACCATCGAGGTCATGGAGTCCGCGATCGACGAGGTCGCGGCCCCGGGCGATGAGTCCGTGCTGCGCGAGGCGCTGCTGGTCTACGCCCGGGAGATCGCCTTCGCCACCGCCCAGGTCTACGCCCAGGCGGCCGAGGCCCGCGGCGCCTGGGACGCCCGGCTGGAGTCCCTGGTGGTCAACGCGGTGCTGTCGGGCGAGGCCGACGAGGGCGCGGTCTCCCGTGCGGCGGCGCTGGGCTGGAACTCCCCCGAGCACGTGTGCGTGGTGCTGGGCACCGCGCCGGACGGGGACAGCGAACTGACCGTGGAGGCGATCCGGCGGGCCGCCCGGCACGCCAAGCTCCAGGTCCTGACCGGTGTGCTGGGCTCCCGTCTGGTGGTGATCGCCGGCGGTTCGGACAATCCGCTGAAGGCCGCGAAGGCACTGATCGGCCCGTATGCCGCCGGGCCCGTGGTGGCCGGCCCGGTCGTCTCCGATCTGCTGGCCGCGACCCGCTCGGCGCAGGCCGCCGCCGCCGGGCTGCGGGCCTGTGCCGCCTGGCCGGACGCCCCGCGGCCGGTGCTCGCGGACGATCTGCTGCCGGAGCGCGCGATGGCCTCGGACCCGGTCGCGCGTGAGCAGCTGGTGGAGGAGATCTACAGACCGCTGGAGGAAGCCGGGTCGGCGCTGCTGGAGACGCTGAGCGTCTATCTGGAGCAGGCGAGCAGTCTGGAGGGGGCCGCCAGGATGCTCTTCGTGCACCCCAACACCGTGCGCTATCGGCTCCGACGTGTGACCGACGTCACCGGCTGGTCACCCTCCGATGTGCGCTCGGCGTTCACCCTCCGTATCGCGTTGATTCTGGGGCGTCTGGCTGACGGTGAGGCCCAACCCTAGACTTTTGTCGGACACCAACAATTCCCCCGATGGTTCTTCGTCCTTGTCCCCACGGGCGGGCGGAACCACCCACAAGAGAGAGTGTGAGGGTGCTCGTACTCGTCGCTCCCGGCCAAGGCGCTCAGACGCCCGGCTTCCTGACTCCCTGGCTCGACCTCCCCGGTGTCGAGGACCGGCTCCGCGCCTGGTCGGCCGCCATCGACCTGGACCTGGTCCACTACGGCACCAAGGCGGACGAGGAGGAGATCCGCGACACCGCGGTGGCGCAGCCGCTGCTGGTGGCCTCCGCCCTGCTCTCCGCCCGTCAGCTGTTCGCCACGGCCGACGACGTCGCCACGCAGGCCGGCGCGGTGGCCGGCCACAGCGTCGGTGAGCTGGCCGCCGCCGCGCTGGCCGGCACGCTGTCCGACGAGGCCGCGATGCAGCTGGTGCGCCGGCGCGGCCAGGCGATGGCCGAGGCCGCCGCCGTCACCGAGACCGGTATGGCCGCGCTGCTGGGCGGCGACGAGGCCGTGGTCATCCCGCATCTGGAGCAGCTGGGCCTGACGCCGGCGAATGTGAACGGCGCCGGCCAGATCGTCGCCGCGGGCACCGCCGAGCAGATCGCCGCGCTGGTCGAGAACAAGCCGGAGGGCACTCGCCGGGTCGTACCGCTGAAGGTGGCCGGCGCGTTCCATACTCACCACATGGCACCCGCCGTCTCGGCCCTGGAATCCGCGACCACTCAGCTGTCGGTCGCCGATCCGCACACCCGTTACGTCTCCAACAAGGACGGCGCGCTGGTCTCCTCCGGCCAGGAACTGGTGCAGCGGCTGGTGGGCCAGGTGGCCAACCCCGTGCGCTGGGACCTGTGCATGGAGACCTTCAAGGAGCTCGGGGTCACCACGCTCATCGAGGCGGCTCCCGGCGGCACGCTCACCGGCCTGGCCAAGCGCGCACTCCCCGGCGTGCGGACCCTCGCCCTCAAGACGCCCGACGACCTCGACGCGGCCCGCACGCTGATCGCCGAGCAATCCGCCCCGGCCGAATAGGAGTCCGCAGCGCATGACCTCGAAGATCAAGCCCTCGAAGGGCGCTCCGTACGCGCGGATCATGGGCGTCGGCGGCTACCGCCCGACGCGTGTCGTGCCGAACGAGGAGATCCTCAAGCACATCGACTCGTCCGACGAGTGGATCCGCTCGCGGTCCGGCATCGCGACCCGCCACTGGGCGGGCCCCGAGGAGACCGTCGCGACCATGTCGGTCGAGGCGTCCGGCAAGGCCATCGCCGACGCCGGGATCACGCCCGAGCAGATCGGCGCCGTGATCGTCTCCACCGTGTCGCACTTCAAGCAGACCCCGGCGATCGCGACCGAGATCGCGCACCGCATCGGTGCCGGCAAGCCGGCCGCGTTCGACATCTCGGCGGGCTGTGCGGGCTTCGGCTACGGACTGACCCTGGCCAAGGGCCTGGTGACCGAGGGCTCGGCGGAGTATGTGCTGGTTCTCGGCGTGGAGCGGCTCTCGGACCTGACCGACCTGGAGGACCGCGCGACGGCCTTCCTCTTCGGTGACGGCGCCGGTGCGGTGATCGTCGGCCCGGCCGACGTGCCCGCGATCGGCCCGACGGTCTGGGGTTCGGAGGGCGACAAGTCCGAGACCATCAAGCAGACCCTCGGCTGGGACGTCTACCGCCCCACCCCGGTCCCCGGAGGAGACGTGCCCGAGGGCCGCCCCGCTCCGGAGGAGATCCGCTACCCCGCCATCACCCAGGAGGGCCAGGCGGTCTTCCGGTGGGCGGTGTTCGAGATGGCGAAGGTCGCCCAGCAGGCGCTGGACGCGGCCGGAGTCAGCCCGGACGACCTGGACGTCTTCATTCCGCACCAGGCCAACATGCGGATCATCGACTCGATGGTGAAGACTCTGAAGCTGCCGGAGAGCGTCACGGTCGCCCGCGACGTGGAGACCACCGGCAACACCTCGGCCGCCTCCATTCCGCTCGCCATGGAGCGGCTGTTGGCGACCGGACAGGCCAAGAGCGGCGACACCGCGCTGGTCATCGGCTTCGGGGCGGGTCTCGTCTACGCCGCGACGGTGGTTACCCTCCCCTAGGCAAGATCTGCGCAGCACCGTACGTCCCCGGACGTCTCGGCCGTCGCACGGATCTTCACCCGCAAGTAACGCAGTTTCCCCTTAAAATGACCGAAGGAGCGCCATCATGGCCGCCACTCAGGAAGAGATCGTCGCCGGTCTCGCCGAGATCGTGAACGAGATCGCCGGGATCCCCACCGAGGACGTCCAGGTGGACAAGTCCTTCACCGACGACCTGGACGTTGACTCGCTGTCCATGGTCGAGGTCGTCGTCGCCGCCGAAGAGCGCTTCGACGTGAAGATCCCGGACGACGACGTCAAGAACCTCAAGACGGTCGGCGACGCGACCGAGTACATCCTCAAGCACCAGGGCTGATCCAGCTCTGCGCATGTCGCCACCCCGCGGTGGCGCCGTCGATTCCAACCCCTCTACCCGTGGAGTAAGAATTCCCGTGAATGCGACCAATCGCACCGTGGTCGTCACCGGTATCGGCGCAACCACACCGCTGGGTGGCGACACCGCTTCGACCTGGGAGGGCCTGCTCGCCGGACGCTCCGGCATCAGCACCCTCGCACAGGACTGGGCCGCCGATCTGCCGGTGCGTATCGCCGGGCAGATCGCCGTGGAACCGTCCGAGATCATCCCCCGTCCGCAGGCCCGCAAGCTGGACCGCTCGGCGCAGTTCGCGCTCGTCGCGGCCCAGGAGGCGTGGCAGGACGCGGGCTTCACCGCCAAGGCGGGCGAGGACACCGCGGTCAATCCCGACCGTCTGGGCGCCGTCATCGCCTCCGGTATCGGCGGTGTGACGACCCTGCTCGACCAGTACGACGTGCTCAAGGAGAAGGGCGTACGCCGCGTCTCCCCGCACACCGTGCCGATGCTGATGCCGAACTCGCCGTCCGCGAACGTCGGCATCGAGTTCAACGCCCGCGCCGGGGTGCACACGCCGGTCTCGGCGTGCGCGTCGGGCGCCGAGGCGATCGGCTACGCGATCGAGATGATCCGCTCCGGCCGCGCCGACGTCGTCGTCGCGGGTGGCACGGAGGCCGCCATCCACCCGCTGCCGATCGTCGCGTTCGGCAACATGATGGCGATGTCCAAGAACAACGACGACCCGCAGGGCGCCTCCCGCCCCTGGGACGTCGACCGCAACGGCTTCGTGCTCGGCGAGGGCGCGGGCGTGATCGTCCTGGAGTCCGAGGAGCACGCCAAGGCCCGGGGCGCCCGCGTCTACGCGGAGGCCGTCGGCCAGGGCATCTCGGCCGACGCGCACCACATCACGCAGCCCGAGCCGTCCGGCAACGGCATCGCGGCGGCGCTTCAGAACCTTCTCGACAACACCGACCTCCAGCCCGCCGAGATCGTGCATGTGAACGCGCACGCCACCTCGACGCCGGCCGGTGACGTCGGCGAGCTCCGGGCGCTGCGCAAGGCGTTCGGCGACGACGTCGACCACATGGCCATCACCAGCACGAAGTCGATGACCGGTCACCTTCTGGGCGGCGCGGGCGGTATCGAGACGGTGGCCACGGTCCTCGCGCTCAAGAACCGCGTGGCCCCGCCGACGATCAACATCGACCAGCTCGACCCGGAGGCCGACGCCGACATCGTCCGCGGCGAGCCCCGGCAGCTGCCGGCCGAGGGCCGGATCGCGGCCCTGAACGACTCGTTCGGCTTCGGCGGCCACAACGTGGTGCTGGCCTTCCGTTCGGTCTGAGGCACGCTCAGCACACCCTGCGGGGCCGGCCCGGGGGGGAGCCCCCGGGGGGGCCGCGGCGTGTTTGTGGCGGGGGGGATGGCGGAGGAAGGCGCCGGGGGGTGGTAAAACAAAACGG
>NZ_JBHXFI010000012.1:163526-164737 GCF_042724075.1 Streptomyces sp. NPDC127097
CGTCATATTTTTATAACACACAGACACCGTGGTGCGGGCATTCCGTTCGGTCTGTGGCCCGCTCAGCACACCCGGCGGGCCCGCCCGGTGGACCTCCACCGGGCGGGCCCGCTGCTTGTTTCAGCCGTCGAAGCTGGCGAAGTACGCCGCCGCGGCGTCCTTGTGGCCATGGCCCTGTTCCTCGGCCCGGCGGAGGCGTTCCGCGTCCGCCGCCACCAGATCCATCCGTACCCCGGCTTCTCTGGCGGCCTCCGTGATGAGCCGGGCGTCCTTGCGGGCCGCGGACACCGTGAAGCTCGCAGGGTAGTTATCGGCCAGGATCAGCTCGGATTTCAGCCGCAGATACGGCAGGTCGAGTGCTCCTCCGGCGACCGCGGCGAGGAAGTCGCGCGGGTCCACGCCGAGCCCCTCGGCGAGCGCCAGCGCCTCGCCGGTGCCGTTGACGACCGTCAGCACCCAGCTGTTGATGACCAGCTTGAGGCGGCTGGCGGCCCCGCTCGCCCCGTCCTCGCCGACCCACCGGGTGGTGCTCCCGACGATGTCGAAGACCCGCGCGGCGCGCTCCCGTACGTCCTGCGGGCCGGCGGCCAGGACCGTCAACTCGGCTTTCTCCGCGTTCACCTTGGTGCCCAGTACGGGGGCGTCCACGAAGCGCAGGCGGTGCTCGTCGGCGAACCGGGCGAGCGGGGCGAGCCCGTCGGTGCCGACCGTGCTCATCTGGAGAAGCAGGGCGCCGGGCGGCAGCGCGCCGGCGGCCTGTCGCAGCGCGTCGAGGACGGCCGCCCCGTCGAGCAGCATCGTGAGGACCACCTCGGCGCCGTCCACCGCCTCGGCGGGGCTGCCGGTGACCCGTACGCCGTCGGCGACCAGGGGCTCGGCGCGGGCGCGCGTCCGGTTCCAGGCGCGGACGTCCAGACCGGCCGCGGCGAGATTGCGGGCCATCGCCGCGCCCATGATGCCGGTGCCGAGGACCGCTACGGAAAGAGTGTCGGGTGACGTGTTGTCGGCCATGAGCGCACGCTAGGACGTGGAGCGCGCTCGAAGGCAACCGCCGTCGCGTGTCGCAGGGGTGACGGCGGGCTAGGGCCTGTCTTCAAAGTCCCGCCTGCCTCGCGGCGCCTGGCACGCACTCCCCCACGCCTGAACGGCGCGGGGGGACCCCCATGCCGCGTTGTCGGGATCATCCCGGTACACCCAGTACCGGGACGACC
>NZ_JBHXFI010000013.1:0-155644 GCF_042724075.1 Streptomyces sp. NPDC127097
TTTTTTTTTTCTCTACTCCGCGGTGTCGGGCGGGGGGGGGGGGGGGGGCGCGGGGGGGGGGGGGGGGGCCGGGCCCCCCCCCCCCGCCGCCCCCGCCCGCCCCCCCCCCCACGTCCAGTGGGTGGCGGCCGTCGTGGCAGTGGTATCCAGCGTGCTGCCGTACTCGCTCAACCTGGCCGCCTTGCGCCGGGTTCCGCCGCGCGTCTTCGGCGTACTGACAAGCCTGGAGCCGGCCGCGGGCGCCCTGTTCGGCCTGCTCGTCCTCGGCCGGCGCCTCGACCGGTCCCAGTGGCTCGGCATCGCCGCAGTCGCCTGCGCCTCCCTCGTCGCCACCTGTCTGGGACCGGGAAAACGCAAGAATTCACGCGTCCGGGCGACAAGCGGCTCGCTCCCTGAGGAGGGATCTGGGCCGGTGGCGGGCCGCAGCCGCGGTTCTGGGAAACAGCTCAGCGCGGGGCAGGTTCGAACAGTTCGATGAGGTTGCCGGCCGGGTCGGTGAGCAGGATCTGGCGTCCACCAGGGCCCGCGATGACGTCGCTGCGGAAGGACAGCCCGGCGGCACGCAGCTGGTCGATCTCGGTGTCGAGGTCGTCGACGAGGAGATGGATGCGGTTGCGGCCCGGCGCGGTGGCGTCATCGGGCGTGGCCCTGGCGCCGGAGCTTTCCGGCCCGGACAGCAGCAGCCGCAACGGGCCGCGGACCACGTCGGCGAAGGCGGGCGCGGGGTTGGTGCGCAGAGTGAAGCCGAGGTGGGTGGTGTAGAAGTGGACCGCGGCGGCCACATCATCGACGATGTAGCGGACGCCGGCGAGCTCTTCGGGTGTGGTCACGGTGGGATCTCCCGGTTCGTGGCGCGGGCGGGGACGGGCAGCAGGTGACGGATGCAGGTCTCGTCGAACACCTTGGCATGCTGAGCCGTCGGATTGCGGGACAGCCGCACCGTAACGGCCGGCCCTCTGCTCTCCCCAGCCCGTCGGTGCAGGCCACCGGAGCAGCCGGCAATGGCCAGGCGCGGTTTCCGTCGGCTACTTGGCCAGGTAACCGCCGTCGACCACATGGTCGCTGCCCGTCATGTACGAGGCGTCGTCGGACACCAGGAACGCGATGAGTGCGGCGACTTCGGCCGGCTGCGCGGTGCGCCGCAGGGGGACGGCGGTGAGGAGACCGTCGGTGGCTCCGGGCGGCAGCGACGTGACCATAGGGGTGTCGACGATGCCTGGTGACACCGACACGACCCGGATGCCGTGGCCGGCGTATTCGCGCGCCGCGGTCCGGGTCAGGGCGAGGACACCCTGTTTGGCGGCCGCGTAGGCGGCGTGCCCTCGAAAGCCCGAATGTGCTGCGATGGAGGCAAGGTTGACGATGACGCCACCCGTGGCGGCCATCGCGGGAAGCTGGCTGCGCATCGCGTGGAAGACGCCGTACAGGTTCACCCTCAGCACGGTGTCGAAGTCGGCGGGCGGGAGTTCGGCCAGGGGGCTCAGGGGCCCGTTGACTCCGGCGCTGTTGACCGCGATCCGCAGGCCGTCGCGCAAGGTGGCGGCCTCCGTGACGACGCGGGTGACGCTGTCCGGGTCGGTGACGTCGATGCGGCGGGCCAGGGCGGTGCCACCGGCCGCGGTGATCTGCCGGGCCACGCGGGTGGCCCCGTCCTCGTCGAGGTCCGCGACCACCACCACAGCGCCGTCCGTGGCCAGTCGCCGGGCACACGAGGCGCCGATCCCGGAGGCGCCGCCCGTGACCAGGGCGACCCGGTCCCGCAGCCGGCCGGGCCGCGGTCCGCGTTCTGACATCCGTGCGGGCACCGGCATGGGTGACTCCTGGCAAGGGGAAGGGCAGGCGGGAGACGCCGTGCCGTGCGGATCAGGCCGGGCGGGCATGCGCGGTGAGCGGCAGCCGGTCCGGGCGCAGGACGGTGCCGACCAGGGTCCGTAGGGGGGTGGAGCCGGCAGGTGTCAGGCGCCGGTGAGCGGTGAACGCGGCCAGCGCCAGCATCAGCTCGGTCCAGGCGAAGTCTTCCCCGATGCACAGCCGGCTGCCTGCTCCGAAGGGCAGATAGGTATGACGCGGCGCCTTCGCGGCGGCGTCGTGCGACCAGCGCTCGGGGTCGAAGTCGTCCGGGTTCTCGTACAGCTGCGGATCGCGATGCAGGGCGTACGGGCTGAAGAACACCTCGGCGCCCGGGGAGAGCCGTACGCCGCCGAGGGTGACCGGCCGCACCGCGCGGCGCATCAGCAGCCACGACGGTGGATGCAGCCGCAGCACTTCGGTCAGCACCCTTCGTGTGTGGACCAGTGCGGGAAGGTCCTCGATGCCGGGGGGCCGTCCGGCGAGAACGGTGTCGAGTTCGTCGTGGATCCGCCGTTGGACGTCGGGACGGCGGGAGATCTCGTGCAGCGCCCAGGCCAGGGACGCGCTGACGGTGCCGGTACCGGCCAGGAACAGGGTGATCAGTTCGTCGGTCACCTCGGCGTCGGTCAGGGCACCGTCCGGGCAGCCCGTGGCCAGGAGCATCGAGAGCAGATCGCCGCGGTCCCGGCCGTCGGCACGGTAGCTCTCGATGACGCGGTGCTGGACGGCCACCAGCCGGCGCAGCGGGCCGGCGTGCGGTGGCCGCCAGCCGACCGGCAGCCGGAGGCGTTCCGCCCAGGCGTGCAGCGGGGAGAGGGCAAGGCGCATGGAGTGGTACTTGACGGACAGCCAGTCCCGGACAGCGGTGCGCAGCTCAGGGTCCTGGGGATCCGCGAAGAGGGTGCGCAGCAGGATGTCGAGCGTCAGGCGGTGGATCTCCGGCACCAGGTCGAGAGTGGTACCGGGTTCCCAGACGGCGGCCCGTGCCAGGGACCGTTCGGACATGATGTGGGCGTAGCCGGCGATCCGGTCGTGGTGGAAGGCTGGTTGCATCAGCCGGCGGTGGCGGAGGTGGCGGTCGCCGGCGGCGGTGATCAGCCCGTCGCCGAGAGGCTCGCGCAGCGCGTCGAACATCGCGCCCTTGTCGAAGGCGCGGGCCTGCACGGTCAACAACTCCCGGACGACCTCAGGGGAGTTGACGGTGTGCACCTGCCGTGGGCCGATGTAGATCTTCGTCACCGGCCCGTGGTGCCGCAGTTCCCGGACGAAGCGCAGCGCGTCACGGTGGATCCAGGGGGCGTGCCCGGCCAGCGGCACGCGGCCGGGGGCGACGGGGGCTCCGGTGGGGGCATCGGCGACGGTGTGTTCTGGTCCGCCGGTCAGCCGTGCACCCCTTCCGCTCCTGCCGGTCCTTCTCGTGCCCGGCCGCATGTCAGCCCTCCTCGTGAGCGGCGTCGGTGGCCGCCACAGCGGTTCGCAGACGGCGCTGCCCGGCAATGAGGCCGCCGACGGCGAACGCCTGGGTGTGGGTGGGGTAGTGCGTGAGGAGCGGTCGCGGACCGTACATGAGCGGTACGCCCGGCCAGGTGCCGTCGTCGCGCTGGGTCTCCACAAGGTAGCCGAGTCCCGGTGCCCAGTACTCCTCGTTGAGCAGGCCGCCGTGTTCCAGGGCCGCGAGCGCCAGTCCGGTGGCGGCAGGAGTGCTGGGGCCGGCCCCTTCGACGGGCCAGCCGCCATCGGGATTACGGCATTCGGCCAGGGCCCGGGCGGCGGGGTGGCCTCCCTCAGGTACTGCCGCGTCGAGGGCGGGAAGCACCTCGGCGACGGCGTACGGGAGCCCCCGGTACCACCCGGCGTGCCAGCGTCCCTGTTCGTCGAAGCGCTCGGCAAGCCAGCCACGCGCCGCGGCCAGTTGCACGCGATGGCGGCCGGAGTGGCGGTCCAGTGCGGTGACGACATGCGCCACCACGTCGTCCACCGGAGGGTCCCCGGCGGACTGCCAGGTCCGCCAGAGACCATCGGCCCTCTGCTGCCGGACCAGGTGACGCAGCCCGGCCCGGATCGTAGCGCCGGGCGCACCGCTCGCGCCGCCCAGAGCGATCAGGACGGCCGCGGTGGTGTCGTTGTCGGACTCGACGCCCAAGCGGTACGGCCAGCCGCCGTCCGGGTTCTGTGCCGCGACCAGGAACGCGACGGCGGCCGGCAGTCCGTGGCGGTCGAAGGCCGCTGCGCCGTGGAAGGCGCGCACGGTCAGCGCGGTGTCCCAGACGTCGCTGTGGGAAAAGCGCCAGGTCCCGTCGGCGAGTTGGCTGGTGAGAAGGTACTCCGCGCAGCGGCGGGCGGCAGCCGTGCCGGGGGCGGCGGCCTGGAGCGCGAGCGCCGCGAGAGCGGTGGTGACCGGATTGGCGAAGAAGTCGCCCGAGGGGGATTGCTGGTCGGCGATCATTCGGGCGGCGTGCCGGGCGGATACCCGGTCGCCGAAGTGGGTCTCCACCAGTGCGTGCGCGGACCAGAGTTCCACCCGGGTCCAGCGCTTGAGCGGCCCCTGAGCGGCGACCGCGGTGGCGAGCAGGGTGCGCAGTGCGGCGGGACTGGTACCGCTGTTGGTCGCTCGGCCGGTGTAGAGGGCGACGGCCTGGAGGAGCCGGGCGCGGGCCGACAGGGCCCGGTCGGCGAAGGAGGGGTGGCTCACGTCGATGGGGCCGCCGGTGTCCAGGGCCAGGGACAGCAGCGCGGTCTCCACGGCGTGGGCCACCGGATGGTGGTTCTGCGGGGCGGCGCCGTGGGCGAGCCACGCCCTGCCCCGCTCGGCGGCCCGGTCGGCGTCAGGGTGCGGAGAGCGCGCCAGGGCCAGCGTGCATAGTGCGGTCTCAGTGATGCGAGGGGCGGGGGTGGCCAGCCATGAGCCGTTGTCCTGCCGGGTGGAGAGGGTGTGCCGGGTGGCGAGGGTAAGCGCCCGGCTCACCCGTGTGGCGAGAGTGGGCGAGAGACGCGCGTCCGGGGTGGACGGTAACGCAGGTCCTGTTGACATCTGACCCCTGTCTTCCCTGGTTCCGCTTCCGCTTCGTGGACGTGACTCATGCATGGACGTAACTCATGCGTGGGCGTGACTCATGCGGAGCTGTGAGGCACCGCGTGGAGGACGGCCTGAGGTGCGGCCGGCCCACCGGGCCGGCGAGGAGCCGCGGCCGCGGGCAGGCGCACCGGCCCGGGTGCGGGCCGAAAAGGCTCGCAGCGCCGGAACCCGCACGAGCGCGGGCCGTAGCCTGACGCCGTGGACACTTCGCGGCCGCACGGCCACCCACCCCGGGAGATCGTCTCCATAGCGGACACATGCTCCACCGCGTTGCGGAGCATGCCGCGACTGGAGATCTGGCTCAAAGAGCTCGGGCTGCCCGTGGATCCCGCGCTGGTTCCCCTCATGTGCCTCCAGACGGCGTTCTTCACCCCTTGGCTGCCTGCGGAGACCTGCTACCAGATGGCCCGGCTCACGGTCTGGCTGATGGCGATCGACAACGTCCTGGACGCACCGGGCGCAGCGGACGCAGCGACTTGCCCGGACCCGGACGGGATCCCGACCCGCGTCCGGGCCTGGCGCCGGGTCCTCGCGGGGCACGACAACGACGCCGACGGCGACGCCGGCCGCGACGGTGACAACGATGACGGCAACGACGACCCCATAGCGCACGCTCTGGCGGAGGTCGCCCGGGACCTGGACCGCGAGGGCCGACCCGAACTCACCGCCGTCTGGCGGAAAAGCATGCATCAGACGCTCATCGGCATGCAGTGGGAACGGGAGGCGGCCCGGACAGCGGTCGCGGGTGGCGGCGTAACCGGGCTGACGGACTATCTTCGGCACGGCGCCTGGACCATCGGCGTCGAACAACAGGTCACCGCCCTGTGGACCCTCATGGACGAGCCAGGTCTGCCCCGGCGCCTTCCCGTGCTGCTCGGCGCGCTGCGCGAGGCCGCAACGGCCATCCGTCTGCTCAACGACCTGCGCGGCCACCAACGGGAACAGTCCGAGGGGAAGACCGACGCACTCGCCCTCGGCCTGACCGAGCAGGAGGTGTACCAACGCGCCGAGGCAGGGCTCGAAAACTGCCGGCGGGCACTGGCTCCGCTCACCGCGGCCGGGTACGGTTCCGCGGTGGCGCTGGAGCGGGTGGCGCTCTGGCATGCGCGGATGTACCACCGCTTCGACCCCGTACGCCCCGGCCGGGCGGCCACCTCAACCCTGCCGGGCGGGCCGGGCAGCGCCGCGCACTTCCGGCACACACCGGTCGTCCCCCAACCGAGGGAGGCCCCGGCCATGACCATCGAGCAGGAGGTTCTGGACGTCATCGCGTCCGGAGGGCAGTGCGACAACGCGAAGCTGGCGGAGCTGTTCGACCGCCTCGATCCGGTCGACACCGACCTCCTCCTCGGCACCTGGCAGGGCGGCGGGTTCGAGCACACCAGCGAGAACGCCGCGCTGCTGACGAAGATGCGGTGGTACGGCAAGCGGTTCGTCGACGCCGATCACGTGGAGCCGCTGCTGTGCCGCGACGAGAACGGGACGGTCTTCTCGTACGAGGAGATGGGCCTCGCCACGTTGCGTGAGGTCGTCCACCGCGGCAAGCAGTCCACGGCGATGGTCTATGACCAGCTGCCCATCATCGACCATTTCCGCCGGCTGACCGACAACGCCCTGCTGTGCGTGATGGACAAGAAGGATTCCCCCACGGACTTCTTCTTCCACCTCACCCGGGTACCCGCATCGCCGCCCCGGCCATCCGGCGACGGCAGATAGCGGGCCGACGGCCGGGGGTGTCAGTCAGTACGTCGACGTGTGACGGAGGGTCCTTGGCCTTGTACCAAGGCGAAGCCGCACTACGGCGGTTCAGACGACCGGCTTCGTACGAACGACCGTCACGTCCAGGTGCAGTTCATCACCGGGCACCGGCATGCCGGCCCAAGAGGCGAGTACGGCGAGGAGATTGAGAGCGCGCTGCGGTGCGCACGTGACGTGCGGAAAGCTGTCTGGGCCGGCGGTCAGGTAGGTCAGCGTCGCGCGGGCGGCGGCTTCGGCGTCGGCGGCATGCTGACCGGCCGCCACCGGGACAGGTTTGCCGGTGCCGGAGACGAAGGCTTCGGCGAGCAGGAGGCGGGCCTGCCCGGTGGCGAACCGCGCGGGCTGGGTGGTCGCGCTCGATTCCGGCGCGAGGGCATGCAGGCGGGAGAGCAGCCATGCGGTCTGGGCGACCCCGGTGGCCAGCGCTCCGGCGCCGGCAGCGGCCGACCACGGCCGGTTGCCCTCCCCGCTGCGGGCACGGCCCAGCACACGCCACGCGTCGCTGTTCGGAGCGGGGACAGGGATGGCCATGGGTGCTTCCACGGCCAGGACCGCGCGTCCCTCGTGGGCCAGAGACTGCGACAGAGCCTGCACGGCGCCTTCCGGGTCGTCGCCGTAGGTGACCGCGGCAGGCTCCAAGGAGTCGACGGCGGCCCAGGCGAACTTGGACGGTGCTTTCACCGAGCCGATGTCCACACCTACGACACGCAAGAGATACGCCCCTTCCCTGGCCGACCCGCCGGCTGGGGCCGCGCGGCACAGTCTGCCGCAGGGTCTGCCGTTCCGCTTGCTGTCCTGTTCGCGTCTGGCGCGCTCATCTCACCAGGGGCTCAAGGGTTCGGAGCGAGGATCCGGATCTTGACGTCGGCCAACTGAATGATCAGGCGTGGTCCGGAAACAAGTCACTGCGGGTCCGGAGTCCAATCTGCCCGTGGCGTACACCATGGTGTCCCTCATGGCAGCCTGAAGGGATCAAGAATGTTCCGCAAGGTACTGGTCGCCAATCGCGGTGAGATCGCGATTCGCGCCTTCCGCGCCGGCTATGAGCTGGGCGCGAAAACCGTTGCCGTCTTCCCGTACGAGGACCGCAACTCACTGCACCGGCTGAAGGCCGACGAGGCGCATGAGATCGGCGAGCCGGGGCACCCGGTGCGTGCCTACCTCTCCGTGGAGGAGATCGTCCGTGCCGCGCGCCGGGCGGGCGCGGACGCGGTGTACCCGGGCTACGGGTTCCTGTCCGAGAACCCCGACCTCGCGCGGGCCTGCGAGGAGGCGGGCATCACGTTCGTCGGGCCGAGCGCGGGCACGCTCGAACTGACCGGGAACAAGGCGCGCGCAGTGGCTGCCGCGCGTGCCGCCGGCGTACCGGTGCTCGGTTCCTCGGAGCCCTCCAGCGACGTGGACGAACTGGTCCGGGCCGCCGAGGACATCGGTTTCCCGGTGTTCGTCAAGGCGGTCGCCGGCGGCGGAGGCCGCGGTATGCGCCGCGTCGAGGACCCCGGCGCGCTGCGCGAGGCCATCGAGGCGGCGGCCCGCGAGGCCGCGTCCGCGTTCGGCGACCCCACCGTCTTCCTGGAGAAGGCCGTCGTCGACCCCCGCCACATCGAGGTGCAGATCCTCGCCGACGGGAACGGCGAGGTCATCCACCTCTTCGAGCGTGACTGCTCGCTCCAGCGCCGGCACCAGAAGGTGATCGAACTCGCGCCCGCGCCGAACCTCGACCCCGAGCTGCGCGAGCGGATCTGCGCCGACGCCGTGCGGTTCGCCCGGGAGATCGGCTACCGCAACGCGGGCACCGTGGAGTTCCTGCTCGACCGCGACGGGAACCACGTCTTCATCGAGATGAACCCGCGCATCCAGGTCGAGCACACGGTGACCGAGGAGGTCACCGACGTCGACCTGGTGCAGGCGCAGCTGCGTATCGCCGCGGGGGAGACACTCGCCGATCTCGGCCTCACACAGGACACGGTCGTCCTGCACGGCGCCGCGCTGCAATGCCGCATCACCACCGAGGACCCCGCCAACGGCTTCCGCCCGGACACCGGCCGGATCAGCGCCTACCGGTCGCCGGGCGGCTCGGGAATCCGCCTGGACGGCGGCACCACACACGCCGGTACGGAGATCAGCGCGCACTTCGACTCGATGCTGGTCAAGCTCAGCTGCCGCGGCCGGGACTTCAGCACCGCCATCGGCCGGGCCCGGCGCGCGGTGGCCGAGTTCCGCATCCGCGGCGTGGCCACCAACATCCCGTTCCTGCAAGCCGTGCTCGACGACCCGGACTTCCGGGCCGGCCGGGTCACCACCTCCTTCATCGAAGAGCGCCCGCACCTGCTCACCGCGCGCCACTCCGCCGACCGCGGCACAAAGCTGCTCACCTACCTCGCGGACGTCACGGTGAACAAGCCGCACGGCGCACGGCCCCAGCTGATCGATCCGAGCACCAAACTGCCACCCCTGCCGGCCACCGAACCGCCCGCCGGCTCCCGGCAGCGGCTCGCCGAGCTCGGCCCGGAAGGGTTCGCCCGGTGGCTGCGCGAGTCACCGGCCATCGGAGTCACCGACACCACCTTCCGGGACGCCCACCAGTCACTGCTCGCCACCCGGGTCCGTACCAAGGACATGCTCGCCGTCGCCCCGGTGGTGGCGCGGACCGTGCCGCAACTGCTGTCCCTGGAGTGCTGGGGCGGCGCCACCTACGACGTCGCCCTCCGCTTCCTCGCCGAGGACCCCTGGGAGCGCCTGGCCGCACTCCGTGAAGCCGTGCCGAACATCTGCCTCCAGATGCTGCTCCGTGGCCGCAACACCGTGGGCTACACGCCGTACCCGACCGAGGTGACCGACGCCTTCGTCCAGGAGGCCGCGGCCACCGGTATCGACATCTTCCGGATCTTCGACGCGCTCAACGACGTCGGCCAGATGCGGCCCGCCATCGACGCCGTACGGGAGACCGGAACGGCCGTGGCCGAGGTCGCCCTGTGCTACACCTCCGACCTGTCCGATCCGTCCGAGCGGCTCTACACCCTGGACTACTACCTCCGGCTGGCCGAGCAGATCGTGGCAGCCGGCGCCCATGTCCTGGCCATCAAGGACATGGCGGGGCTGCTCCGGGCCCCGGCCGCCGAGACACTCGTCTCCGCCCTGCGCCGGGAGTTCGATCTGCCGGTGCACCTCCACACCCATGACACCGCGGGCGGTCAGCTGGCCACCTACCTCGCCGCGATCCGGGCCGGCGCGGACGCCGTGGACGGCGCGGTCGCGTCCATGGCCGGCACCACCTCGCAGCCTTCGCTGTCGGCGATCGTGGCCGCGACCGACCACTCCGCACGGCCCTCCGGGCTGGATCTGAAGGCGATCGGGGACCTGGAGCCGTACTGGGAGAGCGTCCGCAGGATCTACGCGCCGTTCGAGGCGGGCCTGGCCTCGCCGACCGGCCGCGTGTACCACCACGAGATCCCCGGCGGGCAGCTGTCCAACCTGCGCACGCAGGCAGTCGCGCTCGGCCTGGGCGACCGCTTCGAGGACATCGAGGCGATGTACGCCGCCGCCGACCGGATTCTCGGTCGCCTGGTGAAGGTGACCCCGTCGTCCAAGGTGGTCGGCGACCTGGCCCTGCACCTGGTGGGCGCCGGGGTGAAGCCGGCGGACTTCGAGGCGGCGCCCAACGAGTTCGACATCCCCGATTCCGTCATCGGCTTCCTCCGCGGCGAGTTGGGCAACCCGCCCGGCGGGTGGCCGGAGCCGTTCCGCGCCAAGGCGCTGGAGGGCCGCGCCGAACCCAGGCCCGTGCAGGAACTGACCGCGGACGACCGTAGCGGACTGGAGCAGGACCGGCGCGCGACGCTCAACCGGCTGCTGTTCCCCGGGCCGGCCCGCGACTTCGAGACACACCGTCAGGCATACGGCGACACCAGCGTGCTGGACAGCAAGGACTTCTTCTACGGACTGCGTTCCGGGACGGAGTACGCGGTCGATCTCGAACCGGGGGTACGGCTCCTGATCGAGCTGGAAGCCGTCGGAGAGGCCGACGAACGCGGTATGCGCACCGTGGTGTCCACCCTGAACGGCCAGCTGCGGCCGATCCAGGTACGCGATGCCGCAGCGGCCGCCGACGTACCGGTGACGGAGAAGGCCGACCGGACCAACCCGGGCCATGTCGCCGCGCCGTTCGCCGGAGTGGTGACGCTCGCGGTGGCCGAGGGCGACGAGGTGGCGGCCGGCACCACCGTGGCCACCATCGAGGCGATGAAGATGGAAGCCGCGATCACCGCCCCGAAGGCCGGGCGGGTGGCCAGGCTGGCGATCAACCAGATCCAGCAGGTGGAGGGAGGCGACCTCCTCGTCGACATCGCGTGAATCGCCTCCCGCTACGGCATGAGCGGTGCCGACGCCCTGGTCGGCGTCGGCCCGGTCGAGCCGGGCCGGCAGGCCGCCGCACGACTGGTTGATGATGAGTGCGGCCGGCGCCGCCCGGACGAGCTGGAATCCGTCCAGGCGGCACCGGCCGGACCTCGCGAGGCCGCCGCGGGCGCGGGCCTCTTCGCGGGTGGTGTGCTCCGGCTTCGGTCCCGTCCTCGGGCACCGCTGGCCCTCCTCTTTTGGCCTTGCCGACCAGGGGTTGGGTGCCGTCGTGGATCGGCTGTAGGTCTGCGGTCGCCCTGCTGGATACTGATCCCCATGCGCACTGAATTCGATCCCGCTGCCATGTCCCGCAACGAGTTCTACCGGCTGCTGACCGCCACCGTGGTGCCGCGGCCCATCGCCTGGGTGCCGACCACGTCGGCGGACGGAACACACAACCTGGCGCCTGCGAAGTTTCGAGGAAAGGTGACCGCTGATGACCTGGACGTCGTCGCGGGGATTGCCGGGGCGGACGCCGCACGCGTCAGGTCACGAGGCGCAGGACATCCGCCAAGCCGCGTTCTCCGGTGCGGTTTTCGGCCGGCAGGATGTAGGTTCGCAGGCCGCAGGCGCTTGCTCCGCCGTCGCGGACCGGGTTGTCGCCGACCATGAGTGTTGCGCGCGGCTCGGCGCCGAGACTGGCACACGCCTGGAGGAACAGCTGGGGATCGGGCTTCTCGCGGCCCTGCTCGTAGGAGATGACACAGCTGTCTATCAGGGCGTCCAGGCCGTGGTGGGCAAGGTGGCTGCGCAGGTCCCACGGGAAGTCGCTCACGATGCCGATGCGCAGTCCATGGGCGCGGAGTGCGCGCAGGACGGGCTCGGTGTCGGGATAAGGGATCCAGGCGTCCGGGGCGGCGAGTTCCCGGTAGGCCGCGTCCTCCGCGCCGCGTAGGAAGTCCACATGGCTCCACCACCCGCGCATGGCCCGGCGATGCCGTTCGGGGGAGAGGTCCCGACTCTCTTGGAGAGCGACAACGGCGGGCATCTGGAACGCAGTTCGCAGCTGGTGCGACACCTCGGCCTCGGCACCGGGCTCGTCGAGCAGGGCGAGCCGGCCGGAGGCGGCGCCCACCCGGCGCAGCCAGGCGGGCAGGGAGATCATCTGGAAGATCGTGTTGCTGAAGTCGAACAGCACGGCCTCCACCCGTGGCACGGGTGCGGCCATTTCGGTGTCGGTGAGGCGATAGGTGCTCGGTGTTTCGAACAGGGTCCGTATCACGAGGAGGGCTCTTCGGGCGCGACCGTCTCCACGAGGACTCCGAGGTCGCGAATGGCCGCGAGTTCCGCTGCGGGGGTGCCGGTGTCGGCGATGACCGCGTCATAGTCGGCCACGGTGCCGTAGGCGTACGTGGCGGTCTTGCCGAATTTCGCATGGTCCACCAGGAGCAGGGCCTGCTCCGCGGACGCGAGCATGGCCAGCTTCACCTCGACGTAGTCGTTCAGGGGGTGGAAGAGCCGGCCCTCCAGGATGGCGGTGGCGGACATCAGGGCCAGGTCGGCATGGATCCGGGACAGGGCGCGGGTGACGGCGGGACCGGTGCAGGAGTTGAAGTCACCGCGGTAGCGGCCGCCCAGCAGGGTGACGGCCGCTCGGGGCGCGGATCCCAGGCGCTGTGCCAGGCCGACCGAGTTGGTGACGACGTGGATCTGGTCCAGCTCGGCCAGGGCAGGGACCAGAGGGAACAGGGTGGTCGAGTCGTCCATGAGTACCGTGCTGCCCGGCTTGATCCGGTCGGCGACGGCCGCACACAGCGCGTTCTTGGCCGCGAGACTGCTGTTCTCCCGGAAGCGGGTGGCGGTCTCCATGGTGAGGGCGGGGAAGGCGACGGCCCGTCCGCGCTCCTTGCGCAGCAGATGGCGCCCTGCGAGGTGGTCCAGGTCCCGGTGCATCGTCATGAGGCTCACACCGAAGTGCCGGGCGAGGGCGTCGATGCGGGTCTCACCGTGTTCGGCGACGTAGCGCAAGATGGCCTGCCGCCGCTCCTCGACAACGGCATGCGACGGTCGCGTACGGGCGGGCACAGCACCTCTCCTTCCCCTTCGTGTCCCGGGCCGTCCCACGGTGCGGGACGGACCGAACCTCACACCTAGCACTGCGGTCCTGGCGCCGCCGACGCTTCTGGAGGTCGAAGGGCGGTGGTCCGGTGCCTCCAGTTTCGCAGTCTCGCACACGGGTCGCTACGGTCCGTGCACCATGACCAGCACCTTGACCTGCTCGGGGTCGAGGGATGCGGTGAATGCCTTGGCGGCGTCCTCCAACGGGTAGGTGGCGGTGACGAAATCGTCGGTGCGGACGGCTCCGGACGCGAGGAGGGACAGGGCCGCGCGGTAGTCCTCGGTGGTGTACATCAGGGTGCCCTCGATGCGGATCTCCCGGTCCTGGACCAGATCCAGGCGGATCGGTGTGGCGCCAGCGGCCCCCACGCCCACGACGACGACGTGGCCGCCCTTGGCCACCAGGCCGGTGGCCTGGGCCATGGACTGCTCGCGCGCCACGCAGTCGAAGACGACGTCGAAGGGCCCGCCGACGGCCGTGTGGGCCTGAGTGACCAGATCGGGGGCGCCGGCAGGCAGCGCCGCGTCGGCGCCGAGCCGCAGCGCCCGCTCCCGCTTGCCCGGCAGCAGGTCCGTGACAGCGATCCGTGCGGCGCCGGCGTGCCGGGCGGAGATCAGGGTGAGCAGACCGATGGGGCCGGCGCCGAGGATGGCGACGGTGCGGCCGGTGAGGTCGCCGGCCTTGGCCACCGCGTGCACGGGGGTGGCCAGCGGCTCCACGAGGGCGGCCTGGAAGTCGGTCATGCCGTCGGGTACGCGGTGAACGCGGGCGGCGGGGATGGTGAACAGGTCGGCCATGGCGCCGGGCGTCTGGCAGCCGAAGACCTTCAGTTCCTGGCAGATGTTGTAGCGGCCGGAGCGGCACTGGGCGCACTGGCCGCAGTGCAGGTTGGGTTCGACGATCACCCGGTCGCCGGGCGCGAAGTCGTTGGCTCCGCTCCCCGTGGCGGCCACCGTGCCCACCGCCTCGTGGCCGGGGTGGTAGGGCAGGTCGATGAACGGGTGGTGGCCGGCTGCGGCATGGGTGTCGGAGCCGCACACGCCGACGACCGTGGTGCGCACCAGGAGTTCGTCGTCCCCGGGGACGGGGGCGGGCACCTGCTCGATGGTGATGTCGGCGAGGGAGCGGACGAGGACGCGGCGGATCTGCTCGGTCATGGTGAGGGGTTCCGTTCGGTTCGGGCGTTCACGCCGGTGGCGAGGTCTGGCTGGATCTGGATCTTGCGGCCGAACGGCAGGGAGCCGCCGCCGGGCACCGGGGCACCCACTGTGGTGGGCTCCCCCCTGCCCGGCGAGGCGAGGGCGGCGGCCCTCATTTGACCGCTCCCAGGGACAGGCCGCGCACCAGCTTGTCCTGGGCGGCGAAACCGGCGATGAGGACCGGCAGCGACACCAGCGTGGCCGCCGCGCACAGCCGGGCCAGGAACAGGCCCTCGTTGGTGATGAAGCCCACCAGGAACACGGGTGCGGTGGACGCCTTCGTCGCGGTGAGGTTCACGGCGAACATGAACTCGTTCCAGCTGAAGATGAAACAGATCAGCGAGGTGGCGGCGAGTCCCGGCATGGCGACCGGTGCGACGATCCGCAGCAGCACGGTGGGCAGTCCGGCGCCGTCGACCTCGGCTGCCTCAAGGATCTCTTTGGGCACCTCGGCGAGGAACGACCGCATCATCCATACCGCGATCGGCAGGTTCATCGAGGTGTAGAGGATGACGAGGGTCCAGATGTTGTCCAGCATCCCGGTGTTCTTGACGATCATGTAGACAGGCAGCAGGGCCGCGATGAGCGGAAGGAACTTCGTGGACAGGAAGAAGAACATCACATCGGTCCACTTCTCGACCGGCTTGATGGACAGCGCGTAGGCCGCCGGCACCGCCAGGACGAGGACCAGCAGGGTCGAGAAGACGCTGGCCATGGCCGAGTTGAGCAGGTACGGGGTGATGTCCCGGTCCAGCAGCAGCGCGTACTGGTCGAAGGTGAGCGGCGCGAACGGGCTGGGCGGGTTGGTCGCCGCGTCGGACTCCTGGTGGAAGGATGTGAGCACCAGCCAGGCCACCGGCACGAAGAAGGCCAGGGTGGCCAGCCAGGCGACGAAGGTCCACAGCGGTGACAGACGCGTCGTCTGCCCGTGGTCGTCACGGCGCCGACGGCGGAGTCTCTGGACGACGGTGCCGGACGCTGCCGGGGTCGTCGTGGCGGTCATCGGGACACCTCCTCACGGAAAAGGGAGGCGACGACCCGCAGGGCGAACGTCGCGATGACGATCGAGCCGATCACCACGACGACGCCTGCGGCCGCGGCCTGGCCGTACTCGAACTTGCGGAACATGGTCAGGTAGATCTCGTAGGGCAGGTTGGTGGTTCGGGAGCCGGGCCCGCCCTGGGTGATGGTGTAGACCGCGTCGAAGGTCTGCACGACGAAGATGCTGCCGAGCACAGTGCCCAGCTCGATGTACTGCCGCAGGTGCGGCAGCGTGATGAGGCGGAAGGTCTGGAGCGCCGAGGCCCCGTCGACCCTGGCAGCCTCCAGTACGTCACCGGGCTGGGCCTGGAGACCGGCCAGCAGGATGAGCATCATGAACGGGGTCCACTGCCACACCAGCGCGATCACCAGGGCCGGCATGGGGAAGGACGACACCCAGTCGACGGTGGGGCCGTTGTCCGCGCCGAAGAGCCGGTAGACGGCGTTCAGGGTGCCGTTGAGGAGACCATAGTCGGGGTTGTATATGGCGTGCTTCCACAGCAGTGCGGCGGCGACCGGCATGACCAGGAACGGGGCGATGAGCAGGGTCCGCGCGAGGCCCCGGCCGAGGAAGCGGCGGTCGAGCAGCAGGGCCAGGCCCAGCCCGAGGATCACACTGATGATGACCACGGACGCGGTGAGCACGACGGTGTTGACGACCGCGGAGCGCAGCCTCTCGTCGGTGAAGACGACGGTGTAGTTGGACAGGCCGGTGAAGTGCCGGTCGCCAGGCTGCAGGATGTTCCACTGGAAGGTGGAGATGACGAGTGTGGCCACGAACGGCAGCTGTGTGACGATGATCGTGAAGATCAGCGCCGGCAGCAGCGGGAAGCGCCGCCGCCACCTGCGATTGCCCGCGGGCTTGACGCGGCGGGCAGGTGGCCGCCCGGTCTTCTCGGATGGACGGGTGTGCGTGCTCATGGGCTGACTTTCTTCCGCCGTCGGCGGCCGGGGATCGGTGGACTGGTGCCCCGGCCGGACGCGGTGCCGGCCGGGGCGAAGCGGGCTACCGGTGCTTCTCGGCAACGTCTTCCGCCTGCTTCTGGCCGTCGTTGAGCGCCTTGTCCACGCTGTTCTTGCCGGCGATGGCGGCGGAGATCTCCTGCGTCACCTTGGTCCCGAGGTCCTGGAACTCGGGGATGGCGACGAACTGGATGCCCACCGTGGGCCGCGGCTGGACGCCTGGGTTGACCGGGTCGGCCTGCTGGATGGACCGCAGGGTGATGTCGCCGAACGAGGCGGCCGCCTTCTTGTACTGGGGGATCGCGTAGGTGCTGGCCCGCTTCCCGGCGGGCACCCGTGCCCAGCCGAGCTTCGCGCCGACGAGCTTCTCGTACTTCTTGCTGGACGCCCAGAGCATGAACTTCGAGGCGGCGTCGGCGTTCTTGGTGGTCTTCGGCATCGCCCACGCCCAGGCCCACAGCCAGCCGCTGTTCTTGGTCCGCTCCACGGGGGCGTACGCGTAGCCGATCTTGCCGGCCGCCTTGCTGGTGCGGGGGTCCTCCAGCGAGCCGGCCGCGCTGGTGGCGTCGTACCACATGGCGACCTTGCCCTGGCTCATGGCGTTCAGGCACTCGGTGAACCCGGACTGTGCCGCGCCCGCCTGACCGTGTTTGCGGACCAGGTCGACGTAGAACTGGGTGGCCTTCTTGAAGCCCTCGCCGTTGACCTGTGCCTTCCAGTCCTTGGTGAACCAGGTGCCGCCGAAGGTGTTGACCACGCTGGTCAGCGGGGCCCCGAGCTCGCCCCAGCCGGGCAGGCCGCGCAGGCAGATGCCCTTCATCCCCGGTTCGGCGCCGTCGGCCTTCGCGGCGAGGTCGGCCACCTGCTGCCAGCTCGGATGCTTGGGCATCTTCAGGCCCTTCTCGGCGAAGACGTCCTTGCGGTACATGAGGAAGGACGACTCGCCGTAGAACGGCAGCGCGTAGAGCCTGCCGTCATCGCCGGACAGCGACTGCACCATCGGCGTGAGGAGGTCGCTCTTGTCGAAGTCCCTGGCCTTGTCGACGTAGCCGTTCAGGTCGTGCAGCCACCCGTTCTTGTGCCAGATGGGCACCTCGTAGGCGCCGATGGTGGCGACGTCGTACTGGCCGGCGCCGGTCGCGATGTCCTGGGTGGCCTTGTCGCGCAGCTCATTCTCGGGGAGGACGGTGAAGTTCACCTTGATGCCGGTGTCCTTCGTGAAGGTGCTCTTCGTCAGCTTGGCGATGTCCTCCATCTGAGGGTTGCCAACCATCAGCACATTGATGCTCTTCCCGCCCTCCGGGGACGCGCCGGTTCCGGCTCCGGAACAGGCGGTGGCGAGCAGGGCGATGGCGGTGGCGCCGGCGAGGAGGATATATCTGGTCGATCCGGTCGATCGCATGACGGGGGACCTCTCGTGCGGGTGGGCGGGGAAACGGCCTGGGGGACTCTCACGGCGGCGCCGCTCGTGGGTACAGCGGCTCAGCGGGGTGGAGTCGCGCGGGCAGCCCGGCTGAGGCAGGGCTGAGGAGGGGCATGTGGATGCCTCCCTGGGGTGGTGGGCACGGCATCTATGGCGGAATTAGTATCAGGCTAATGCTCTGCTGTTAACACATCTTGCGAGAAATTCTCTTTGGATCTCTCACCCAACTGTCTCCGCTCAGGGGTCGGACACCTCCGCCCACCTCCGGCACCACTGAACGGCAAGACCTCCGGGCGGAGTGCCGGACGGCCCCGGCCCCTGCCACCGTCATCCCCAAGGAATCCCGCACGGGCGCCGGACCAAAACACGGGGAACCCCTCACCTCGACCCCTGAGGGGTCGCTGGGAAGGCTGCCGGTGTCAGTCCGCCCACGGACGCGCGGCCGCGACGGCCAGGCAGGCCAGGATCCAGGTCCCGTGGTCGTCGTGGTGCAGGTCAACCCTGGTGGAGAGGGCGTGAACGAGAGTGAGGCCACGGCCGTGCTCGTCCGGATCATCCGTCGCGCAGGGCTCGCGGGGCGGGGCGGGGTCACCGTGATCGCCCACCGCGATGCGCAGCGCACCCGGGCCGAGGGTCAAGCACAGCGACATCTCGCTCCGCCCGTGTAGGGCCGCGTTCGCGGCGAGCTCTCCCACGATCAGGACAGCCGCGTCACGCTCGGCGTCCGACAGGTGCCAGCGGCTGAGCAGATCGGCTGCGATACGACGAAGGCAGCCGACCAGCACCTCCTGCGCCGGAAGCGTGAACTGGGCCTTTGCGGAACGGGGCGGGGTCCGGGTCCGCGGGGCCGGGAAAGCGGCATCGGTCCACGGCGCGACGCGCGAAGGTCCGGGGAGGTTCGAGGGGGCGGTGTCGGGAGGCATGGCAGTAGCTTTCGAGCTTGCGGGCGGAGTCGATGCCACATCGCGTGGCGGGTGACCGAGCCGCAGAGAGCGGGAGGCCGCAGGGTTTGCCTTGAGGCTTGTCTACGCCCCCACACCGCTATTTGCAATAGATTTGCGGAGGAAATCTCAGAAAATGCGATAAGTGATCAGGTGCCATCGTATTTCTTGAGGTTTCGGCGCTGGCTGACTGTGTGCTCACTCCGCCGTCCCGGCCGCATCCATGCGGGCCCAGAGCGGTTGGAGAGCCTGAAGCGCCTCCTGGTACGCCTGGTACGCCTCCTCCAGCACCGCGACCCGATCGGTGCCCGGTTCATGGCGCCTGAGAACGGAAGTGCCGGCGCGCGGATCCTCCACACCGTCGAGCAGCCCGACGGCGGTGGCGGCGAGCAGGGCCGCTCCCCGGGCGGCGCTCTCCTCGACATCCGTCACCACGACCGGCCGCTGCAGCGCATCGGCGAACATCTGGCTCCAGACCTCGCTGCGCGCTGCACCGCCGGTCAGCCGGGCCGGCCCGGTGACGCGCAGCCTCGAACAGAGCGCGTCGACGTGCCATCGGTGGTTGAGGACGACGCCTTCCATCAGGGCCCGCAGCAGATCACCACGATCATGCCAGCCGCGCAGGCCGAGGAACGTCCCGGACGCGGGCTGCCGATACGGGGATCCGTAGACAAACGGGTGGAACAACACCTCCGACCGGCCCTCCAGATGCGCCGCGGCTTCCTGGCCGATCCGGTCGTAGAGGTCGTCACGGTGCTCAGCCGGTGCGCCCATGACCCGCAGGAACCATTCCAGATTGGCCACGGACGCGGGAGAGGTGGACATGATCATCCACCGTCCCTGGCGGACGAATCTGCGGACCTGCCACCGGGGATCGACGACGGGGAGGTCACTGATCAGCTGGTTGATGCTGAACGACCCGGCGATCAGGCAGAGTTCACCGGGGCCCGTGCCGCCGATCCCGAGCGCGGCCGCGTCGACGTCGTGTGCGCCCGTGACCACGGGTGTACCGGCAGGGAGCCCGGTGGCTACCGCTGCCTCGGGGGTGATCGTTCCGCACACCGCGTCGCAGGCCCGTACGGGCGGCAGCTTGGCAGCGAGCCCGCCGAGCCCATACAGGTCGAGAAGCTCCTGCGAGTAGGTGCCCGGATGCAGGTCTGTGAACGAAGCACTGGAGTCCGTGGGGTCAGTGGCCACCACGCCCGTCAGATTCAGCCGCAGCCAGTCCTTGCAGGACAGCAGCCAGCGGGCACGCTCCAGCACGCCCGGCTCGTGGCGCGCCAGCCAGGCCAGCAGGGCGGCCGGGGAACCCGCGAAGGGAACGGTGCCCGACAGCGCGAGGGCACGTGGCCAGACCGGTGTCTCCCGCCAGGCGGCCAGTACCGGCTCGGCACGGGTGTCCATCGCGACGATCGCGGGCCGCACCGGTCGGCCCCGCTCATCGACGGCGTAGAGGCCGTCGCCGTGTCCGGTCAGCCCCACCGAGGCGACGGCCCGCCCCTCCGGGCCCGCCGCGGCGAGGCAGGACCTGATGGCCCTGTGCGCGGTCCGCCACACGTCGTCCATGTCCCGCTCGACCCAGCGGGGATGCGGGGTGCTCAGCGGCACCGTCCCGATGCCCCGCGCCACCTGCCGCCCGGCGGCGTCGAACAGCACCGCCTTCGTCGCGGTGTGTCCCGCGTCGACGCCGAGCACCAGATCACGGGGCAACGCTCACACCCACCCCAGCTCACGGGCGTTGACCGCGGCCGCGCAACGGCCGGTCGCCGCCAGTTCGGCGACGGCCTCGGCGACGAGCCGTGCCGAGCGCACCGTCGTGGTCGTCGTGTCACCGGCGTAGTGGGTGGTGAGCGTGACGTTGTCCAGCCGGCGCCAGGGGCTGTCCGCCGGCAGCGGTTCCTGGTCGTGCACATCGAGCCCGGCGCCGGCGATGCGGTGGGTCACCAGGGCGTCGTACAGGGCACGGGTGTCGACCAGACGGCTGCGCGCGGTGTTGACGAAGCAGGCGGTCGGTCTCATCAGGGCGAAGTGCCGCACGCCGATGAATCGTTCGGTCTCGGCCGTCAGCCGGGCGAAGAGCTGGACGAAGTCGGACTCGCGGAAGACCGTGTCCAGACTGTCGACGCGCTCGACCGAGAGCTGCGCCAGAACGTCGTCGGGCACGTACGGGTCGTAGGCGAGCAGACGGGAACCGAAACCACGCAACCGTGCAGCGAACGCCCGCCCCACGTGACCGAAACCGACCATGCCGACGGTGCTTTCGCCGATCTCGCGGCCGGGACCACCGAAGTCCTTCCGCCACCCACCGGCCTTCACTGAGGCATCCGCACGGACGATGTCCCGCGCTTCCGCAAGCATCAGACCGACGGCGAGCTCGGCCACAGCCGAGGCATTGCGGCCGAAGACCGGTATGACGGCCACGCCGCGGGCGGAGGCAGCGGCGACATCGACGTTCTCCAGCCCCGTACGCGCCACGCAGACCGCCCGCAGCTCCGGGGCGGCCCGGAGCACCGCAGGGGGAACCGGGGCGAAGTGCACGGCCAGCACCTCGGCCCCGCCCACCGCCGCCACGATCTCGTGGGGCACCGCCACGGCCTCGGGCCCCATCCGCTCCATGGCCTGCTGAGCCGCGTGCTGTTCCGCCTTGCTTCCTGACCAATCGACGCTGTGGACAGGCCCGAAGCGCGGACCGCAGCCCGCTGCCAGGGCGTCGATGTAGTACTCGGCAGGGATGAAGCGGTCACCGACAATCAGCACGCGCAATGAGATCTCCGCTCGTCCGGCGGCATCGTGCCGGGCCCCGCGGCCCCACACGTCTGCGCCGGGCGCGCTCGTGCCCCTCTCGCGATCGTCCCACCTTCCCCGACGGCGCGCCCGGCGTCGGCGTACGGCCTGCTGCTGAGCTGCCACGAGATCGAGCTCTGTCCCTGGCGCGGAAAGCTCGGGTGCGGGAGGAAGTCCGAGGGGGTGACCGATGGCCCTGACCCGGGTGTCTTCCCTGATCAGGGCGCGAGCACGCCGACTTTCTGACATCGTTTTCATCAACGGCCATCCCCCGCCTTCCCCTGCCACCGGGCGAGGCCGTTTCGGGCGGCCAGCGTGTGGGGGTGTTCGTGGCCCTGCACTCGGGGATTCCCGGACAGCAGGCTGGCCGTGACCGCCCCCGGCTCGCTGCCAGGGCTCGCGGTGCCGCGCCTCTTCGTCCATTACGACGGCTCACACTGACGGTACGGCCCACCCGCCCTCGGCCTCAGGCCCTTCGGCGCATGCGCGCAGGCCCGGTGTCCATGACCCTGGAAGCAGAACCGTATGGCGATGGCGTGGGAAACCGCGGGCCGGCTCGCCGCGCTCCAGCTCGGCGGGCGCCTGGAAATCACGATCACCGGAACCGGTCTGGTCCTCACGGCAGGCAAGACCGACGACAGCGGGGCGGTGGGACGGACCGAATGGGACCAGGCGGCGTTCGCAGTCACCCAGGACCGGAGAGGCTGCCCCTCGACACTCAACGGCTGTTCACCACCGTCCGCGTCCGAGGCGGCGACGAATCCCTCTTCCCGACTCTGAACGTCATTCAGGCGTGGCAGGTGTGGCCTTCCTGCGCCGCGGCCACAGGAAGAAGACGACCACCGTCGAGGCGAGAGCCAAGAAGGCTGTGATGGCCATGGTGTCGGCGACGCCGGACGAGAACGCCTCGGTGGCAGCCTGTACGACGGTGTGCCGGAGATCGGGCGGGAGCGACGCGATCGCATCCCGGAAGGACGAGGAGTTCACCAGCGCCCGCCGGACCTGAGAGATCTGCGCCTGTGTCAGACCCGACGCCTCGACGACGCCGGCGGCTTCCTGTGTGGTGAATGCCCTGGCGATCGCGGTGAGGACGGCAACTCCGAGCGCGCCGCCGAGCATGCTGGACATCTTGAACACACCTGCGGCGGCGCCCGCGAGCTCGATGGGGACCTCACCGACGGCCGTGTTGGCGACGGGAGTGCTCACCAGGCCCAGGCCGAGCCCGATGACGATGAGGGCGACGGCGAGGTACTCCGTCGAGCTGCGCGTACCGAGAGAACCCAGGAGGCCCAGGCCCGCGCTGGCGACCACGAGCCCCACCACCGAGGGCAGCCGCCCACCCCATCGGTTGTCGAGCCTGCCTCCAAGAGGAATGCACAGGAAGACCCCGACAGTGGCGGGCAGCATGAGCACTCCGGCCTCCACCGGGCTGTAGCCGCGGGCGTTCTCCAGCCAGAGCACGAGCAGGAAGCTGAGCCCGGCGAAGGTGAAGTTCATCGTGAGGTTGGCTGTGAGGGCACCGTTGTAGGCCCGGATCCGGAACAGCCGCAGGTCCACGAGCGGCGTCCGCGCCCGCCGTTCGATGAACCACCACCCGACCGAGAGCACCGCCGTCGCCACGAACAACGCCACGATCAGCGGGTCTCCCCAGCCCACGCTCGGCCCTTCGGTGAGCGCGTACAGGAGGGCGAAGGCCGCCAGGACGATGGCCACCAGCCCCAGCCAGTCGATCGTGCGTGCGGCCTTCTCATCGCGGGACTCCGGCGTCGTGGCCTGGACGACCACGAACGTGAGCGCGGCCAGCGGCAGGTTGATCCAGAACAGCCAGCGCCAGCCGAGGCCGACGGTGATCACGCCGCTGAGTGCGGGCCCGATGGACAGCCCGCCCCAGGCCACCGCCTGCCAGATTCCGAACGCCGCTGTCTCAGCCTTCCCGGAGAACTCGGGAGGGATGAGGGCGAGCGAGGCGGGCAGGATCAGCGCGGCACCGATACCCATGAGCGCACGGCCGATGACCAGCCATTTGACGTCCGACGCGAGCGCGGCCGGCAGGGAGAACACGGCCAGCAGCACGATGCCCAGCTGCAGCATCCGGCGGCGGCCGAAGAGATCGCCGAACTTGCCCAGGGCGATCACGAACGCACCGGTGACGAGGCTGAAGGCGTTGTTCACCCACTGCAGGTTCGACAGGCTGGTGTTGAATTCGTTCGCGATCTGGGGAATCGCCACACCGAGATCGCCGAAAGCGAGCCAGACCATCCCCGCAGCCGTGCAAATCGCGGTCAGCGAAACCCACCGGTGCGCAACGACGGGACCGTTGGAGGGTGGTTCGTTCATCACGACGCTGACCTCTGCTGTCCCCGTTTTGGCGGTCTGTGTTCCTCGGACGCGCTCGGAGCGTAACGAACCAATCGTGCGGCGTTCTTCTCCCACGCCCGGTGCCCTTCGTGATCCACCCAGTCCGTACCAGTCGGCCCGCGGCAAGGTGTTTGAGGACCGCGAGGCCACGAGAACCCATCCTGGAGCACTGCGCGTCGATGACATCTCATCGATGACGCCCGTCTGTACGAGCAAACCCGCCTCGACATCACGAGCTGGTTCGGAACGTGATCCCCACGTCGGGGCAGAGAGACTCGGACACCCCACGGTCGAAGGGCTCGGTGCCGGGGGTGAGCACCGACGCGGCGGCCACGGCCACCCCCCAGTGCGCAGGCGCTGACCGGATCGTCCCAGCGCTTCACCCGCGGAGACCACAGCCGCAGCCGCACCGCCGGCAGCACCGGCCTGGGGCTGGCCATCGTCGAAGGCGTCGTCGCCGCACACCAAGGCGAGGTCGCCGTCACCAGCCGTCCCGGCCGTACCTGTTTCCGTCTGCGTCTTCCGGCTGCTCGTCCGTCTAGCGTCGGAGAGGATCGGACAGGCACGAGCCGGCGGACGGCCGGTGGAGGCCGGGCTGCCGCTGTCGAGGGGCGTACGCGGCACCCCGAGGTCCGACTTCTTGCGACGCCGGGAGAGCGGTCACTGACGCAGTGCGTCCGGCATCCCGGCCCACGGGTTGATGGGCACCGTGCCGACGCCGCGGCCGAAGTCGTCCAGCAGCCAGCCCATGCGCTTCGTCATGCGCAGCACGACGGCCCGCTCCGTCAGCTTGAGGGCCGGGAAGCGTTCGGCGAGCTTTTCCTCCAGGCGGTGGCTGTCGCCGAGGGAGCGCAGCCAGACGATCACGAGGAGATTGTCGGTGCCGGTCATCGCCGCGCACATGCGGATCTCCGGCAGGGTGACCAGCGTCCGTGCCGTCATTTCCAGTTCGCCGGGCGGGACGCTCGCCCAGAAGTGGGCGATGACCGGCCAGCCGCTGATGATCTCGGCCACTTCACACCGGAAGGACACCAGGCCGTTCTGGATGATCCTTTCCAGACGGCGCCGGGCGGTGGACACGCTCATGGAGGTGAGGTCGGCGAGCTCGGTGGCCGTTCGGCGGCCGTCGTCGCCGAGGGCGAGCACCAAATCGCGGCAGGAGTCGGGCAGCAGGCCGTCACCGACGGTACGGGGCGGGGCGTGCCGGGCGAGGTGGGTGCGCTGGTCGGCACTGAGCGCCTGGAGGCGCCATTTGCTGGCTTCGCTGTAGAAGTGCGTGGCGGTGTGGGTGCGCGTACCGCGGACTCCGGACAGCCGGCTGAGGTGGTCCAGGACGAAGCGGGACAGCGCCTGCAGATCGGTGAACACGACGATGAGGAAAAGGTCGCGTCCGCTGCCGACCTGGGACACCGAAGCGACCTGGGGGACGCGCATCAGAGCGTTCACCACGTGGTGGCGCGCGCTTGGTTCGCAGTCCACCTCGACGAATGCCAGGCAGTGGTGCTCGGCCCACACCGACAGCTTGGGGTAGGCGGTCACCCAGGCGAGTCCCTCGGCGCGGATTCGTTCCCAGCGCCTGGCGGCCGTGACCGGATTGATGTCGAGCACCTTGCCGATCTCGGTCCAGGTGGCGCGGGGAGCGATCTGCAGCACGTGGATGAGGGCCAGATCCGCCTCATCGAGGTTGAACGAATCCTGCATGGGACCTCACCACCTGGTGTTTTCTTCTCATTCCAGCACCGGCGTTGCGGGTGCGTCCAGCCTGAGGACAGCCGCCGACCCGGCGGATGCGTGAGAGCTGGAGGTATCTCCCCCGCAATGACGATCTGCGTAGACACAACTACCTTGCGCGATGACCTGGTGCGGCTGCGACGCAGCCTGCACGCCGAACCCGAGGTCGGACTGGACCTCCCGCGCACCCAGGACAAGGTCCTGGCGGCGCTGGACGGCCTGCCGCTGGAGATCGCCACGGGCGCCCGGCTGTCCTCGGTGACGGCTGTGCTGCGCGGCGGCCGCCCGGGCCCGGCCGTGCTGCTGCGGGCCGACATGGACGCACTGCCGCTGACGGAGCGCACCGGCCTCGTCTTCGCTTCCCGCACGGACGACGCCATGCATGCCTGCGGGCACGATCTGCATACGGCGATGCTGGTCGGCGCGGCGCAGCTGCTCGCCGCCCGGCGCGCCTCGCTCGCCGGGGACGTGGTCTTCATGTTCCAGCCGGGGGAAGAGGGGTGCGACGGCGCCGGCGCGATGCTCGCCGAGGGCGTACTCGATGCCGCGGGCCGTTTGCCCACCGCCGCCTACGCGCTGCATGTGTTCACCACCGGCTTCGAGAACGGCGTGTTCGCGGCCCGGAGCGGCCCGACCATGGCGGCCACCAGCGACCTGGACGTGCGCGTCGTCGGTGCCGGCGGCCATGGCTCGGCCCCGTACCGGGCCAAGGATCCGGTGCCCGCGGCATGCGAAATGGTGACCGCGCTGCAGACCATGGTCAGCCGGGTCTCCGATCCGTTCGACCCGGTGGTGATCACCGTCGGATCGTTCCACGCCGGCACCCGCCGCAATGTCATCCCCGATGCCGCCCGCTTCGAGGCCACCGTGCGGACGTTCTCCGCGGCGGCGCGGAACCGCATCCAGGACGCCTCGGTCACCCTCATCCGCTCGATCGCGGCCGCCCACGGACTACGGGCCGAGGTGGAGTTCACCCCCCGGTACCCGGTGACGGTCAACGACACACACGAGACCGCCTTCGTCGAGTCGACCGTGCAGGAGGAATTCGGCGGGCACCGCTTCCGGCCGCTGCCGCATCCCCTCACCGGCGGGGAGGACTTCTCCCGGATTCTCGAGGAGGTGCCCGGGAGTCTGGTCATGCTGGGCGCCTCGCTCCCGGGCGCGGACCCCGCCACGGTCGCCAACAACCACTCGCCGCATGTCGTCTTCGACGAGGCGGTGCTGCCCGAGGGTGCCGCACTCTATGCCGCGCTCGCCACCCGCCGTCTCGCCGCCGAGCCCATCGACGCCCCCGCCCCGCCCCGGCCGTAGTACGCCTTCCCTCCCGTCCTGGAGTTACGATGCCCATCCCGACCTCGTCCCGCCCGGCGCCCGAGCCGTCCCCGGACCCGTCAGAGCCGCCGATGCCCGCGCAGCCCGCCAGCCCGTCCTTCCGGGAGAGACGACGTGCCTTCCTCGGTACCGGGATCGGCAACGCCCTCGAGTGGTACGACTGGCACATCTACGGCATCTTCGCGCCGTTCTTCGCCCAGCAGTTCTTCGATCCGGGCAACGAGCTCTCCGCGCTCCTGTCGGCACTGGCCATCTTCGCCGTCGGCTTCCTGATGCGGCCGGTGGGCGGATTCCTGTTCGGCTGGCTCGCCGACCGCAAGGGCCGCCGCTTCTCGATGCTGACCTCGATCGGTCTGGCCGCGGCCGGAAGTCTGGCGATCGGCGTAGCGCCCACATACGCAAGCGCCGGCGTGGGCGCGTCGCTCTTCCTCCTGCTCGCCCGGCTCGCCCAGGGCCTGGCACACGGCGGGGAACTACCCTCCGCACAGACCTATCTCGCCGAGACCGCCCCACCCGCCCGCCGCGGCCGCTGGACCAGCGCCATCTACGTTTCCGGGGCCTGCGGAATTCTCCTCGCCACACTGCTCGGCGCCGGCCTGGCCGCTCTCTATGGAGCGCACGGAATGGCGGCGTGGGCCTGGCGCGTGCCCTTCCTCGTCGGTGGGCTCCTCGGCGTGTACGCCCTGTTCCTGCGTCGTCGGCTGACGGAAACTCATGCCTTCGAAAAGGAGCGGGCCGACGACACGACCGGACCTCGTCCCTCCGTACTGCGCGGCATCTGGCAGAACCGTGCGGCGGCCGCGCGAGTGATCGGCCTGACCGTCGGCGTCACCGTCGTCTACCAGTCCTGGACCGTCGCCGCGCCCGCCTACGCCATCGGTGTGCAGGGGCTCGACGCCACCGCCGTGCTGGCCGCAGAAGTCGTCGCGATCGTCGTCTTCATCGCCGTCCTGCCGCTGTGCGGCGCGCTGTCGGACCGCATCGGGCGCCGGCCCAACATGCTGATCTTCGGGCTGAGCATGGCGGTGCTCTCCTATCCGCTGACGTACCTGGCCCGAGGGGGCTCGGCCTGGCAGCTCGGCCTCGCCATGACGGTCGCTCTGATCTTCATTGCGCTGGCTGTGTCCATCCTGCCCGCGCTCTTCGCCGAGCTGTTCCCCACCCGGGTACGTGCCACCGGCACCGGCGTGCCATACGCCATCGCCGTGGCCCTGTGCGGCGGCACCGCGCCGTACCTCACGACATGGCTCGCCGGTCACCACGCCCAGGGTTACTTCACCGGCTACGCCATCGCCCTCCTCCTGCTCGGCGTGCTGGTGGTGCTCACCACGCCCGAGACGCGCGGCAAGTCCCTCGACTGAGCCGCGCCGGCCCCTGAGCCGCCCTCCTCCGCACGCTCTTCCGTATGGCCCGCAGGCCGGACCACCGACGTCCGGCCTGCTGGCCGTGCCCTGCCGCACCACTGCCCACGCCACCACCACAGACTGGAGCCTTACCGATGGCGGATGACCGATTCCGTATCGAGCACGACCTTCTCGGCGACCAACCTGTACCCCAGGACGCCTACTTCGGCATTCACACGCTCAGGGCGGTGCACAACTTTCCCGTCACCGGCACCGGCATCTCCGTCTACCCCGACCTGATCCGCGGACTGGCCGCCGTCAAGCAGGCGGCCGCGCTTGCCAACCGCGATCTTGGGCTCCTCGATGACCGCAAGGCAGGTGCCATCGTCGCCGCGTGCACGGAGATCCGCCGGGGGGAGCTGCATGACCAGTTCGTCGTCGACGTCATCCAGGGCGGCGCGGGTACCTCCACCAACATGAACGCCAATGAGGTCATCGCCAATCGCGCGCTGGAGCACCTCGGTAACCGGCGCGGCGACTACCACCATCTGCACCCTTTGGACGATGTGAACGCCGGCCAGAGCACCAACGACGCTTACCCCACCGCCGTCAAAGTGGCCCTCCATGCGGCCGCTCGACGGCTCGCCGAGGCCATGTCCGTGCTGCGCCGTGCCTTCGAGGAGAAGGCGGATGAGTTCGCCGACGTCGTCAAGACGGGCCGCACGCAGCTCCAGGACGCGGTGCCGATGACGCTCGGTCAGGAGTTCCGGGCCTATGCGGTGATGCTCGGAGAAGACGAGCAGCGACTGGCGGAGGCCTGCGGTCTCATCTGCGAAATCAACCTGGGTGGCACCGCGATCGGCACCCGCCTCAACTCCCACCCCCGCTATGCCGCACTGGCCTGTGAACACCTCGGTGCGATCACCGGTCTGCCGCTGTCCACCGCCCCCGACTTGGTCGAGGCTACCCAGGACGCGGGCGCGTTCGTACAGCTCTCCGGAGTCCTCAAGCGTATCGCCGTCAAGCTCTCCAAGACCTGCAACGACCTGCGTCTGCTGTCCTCCGGGCCCCGTGCCGGCTTCGGCGAGATAAATCTGCCGCCGGTACAGGCCGGTTCCAGCATCATGCCGGGCAAGGTGAACCCGGTCATCCCCGAAGTGGTCAACCAGATCGCGTTCCGGGTCATCGGCAACGACCTGACCATCACCCTGGCCGCGGAGGCCGGACAGCTCCAGCTCAACGCCTTCGAGCCGGTCCTCGCCCACTGCCTGTTCGAAAGCATCGGCCAGCTGCGCGCCGGATGTCTGACGCTGGCGGAGCGTTGTGTCGCGGGGATCACCGCCAACCGCGACCACTTGCGAGCCGTGGCCCACCGCTCCATCGGCATCATCACCGCCCTCACCCCACGCATCGGCTACGCCCAGGCCAGCGCCGCCGCGCAAGAAGCACTCGCCACCCACAGCTCCGTCGCCGACGTGGTCCTGGCGCGCAAACTCCTGACCCGCGCCGAACTCGACCGGCTGCTCCGCCCGGAAATCCTCGCCGGGGCTACCGAGGGGGAGCACGACACCACGGCTCGCCGCTCCTGAACGAATCCTGATTGCAGCCGCACATTGTGACCGGAATCCCCTGTTTTCGCGCCCGGCGTGCACCACTGCTCCAGTCTGAAAGCAGCCGTTGAACGGCGTCCCGATCCATGGACCGTTCTCGCCGGTCGCCCGACAGGTGAGGAGCCCGGCCCGCCCCCACGGAAATCAGGTGAGCATCATGACCAGGTGGGAGGTCCACATCCCCACGGTCGCCCCCGACGGAACCCGCGGCTTCCAGATATTCGTCTACAGCCTCTCGCACCACAACGAGGCCCTTGCCCGCTCCCGGGCACTCGCCGAGGTGACCAGCGATACTGCCGTCCGGCACCGCCGCGGCGCCGCCGCCGACACCACCGCACTCGACATCACACTGCGACAGGCCAGCCTGATCTGACAGCCGTCCGCAGCACGATGAGCTCCCGTCAGCCACGTCGTGTCAGTACTCGAGAGTTCAGGCCGCATCGAGCTGCATATAGGGGTCGGCAGGGTGAGCGCCGCGCCGTCGATGCCGACCGGTGGGTACGGCCATGGTGTGACGGGCCGGGGCCGGCAACCGGCGCCGCGCTCAACCTGGCGCCAGCCGTTGTTCCGCGAGGCCGGTGTGCTTCAAGCCGAGTACGGCTCGGGCGATCTCCAGGGCGAGGCGCAGTTCCAGTGTGCTGCCTGCGGCGGTGGACGGGGGCAGGAGTTCCTCGGCGCGTTTGACCCGGTAGGTGACGGTGTTGCGGGCCACATGCAGGGCGCTGGCGGCGGCTCGCAGGCTGTGTTCCTCGGCGAGGTATACGCGCAGCGTCTCGCGCAGTTCGCATACCCGGGCGCCGTCGGAGGCCAGCGGGCCGAGGAGGTCGTGGACGAACCAGCGGGCGTGTTCGGGGTCGGCGGTGGCCAGGGCGGCGAGGCGCACCTCGCGGTAGTCGGTCAGCCAGTCGCCGGGAGCGAGCCGGGCGATGCGCTCTGCCTCGCGTGCGCCGTGGTGGCTGCGGCGCATCCCGGCCGTGCCATGGGCGGGCGGGCCGAGGGCGAGGCGGACACCCGGGGCGCGGTCGGTTCCGGTCCGCAGGCGGTCGGTCAGGCCGGTGAGGTTGTCGGGTGCGTGCAGCCACAGCCAGGCGGTGTCCGTCGTGGCGGGGATCGTCAGCGGGTGGCCGGTGCCGAGCGTGCGGGCCAGCGCGGTCGCTGTGTGCTGGAGCCGTTCCGCTGCGGGCACCGGGTCCTCGGTGCGGTCGCACCACAGCACGGCGGCCAGATGGGTACGGGTGACGTCGTAGCGCAGCCGTCGGTTCGCGGCTTCCGGGTCCACCGGGCGGGCGGCCAGCAGGTCGTCGACCGTCGCGCGGCGGGCTGCTTCGTCGCTGCCGCGCCAGCGGTCCCGCTCGGCGATATAGGACTCGGCGATCAGGCCGGCGTGGGCGTCGGCGTGGGTGAAGAGTTCCTCGGTGATCCCGCGCAGCTCGGTGACGCGTTCGCCGGCCGGGACGTACTGTTCGACGGCCGAGGCGAGTTCCTGGGTGAGTCTGGCGTGGCCGAGCCGCACCCCGCGCAGGACCCGGTCGAGCCGGATGCCCCGGCGCGCGAACTCGCGGCAGCTTTCCAGGGCTTCCCCGGGCAGGTGGTCGCCGTCGCCGGAGCTTTCGGTGAGCAGGAGGCGCAGGGCGGCCAGCACCGTTGATTCGGTCGAGCGCCGCAGGGTGGCCAGGGGCGCCGGGCCGCCGCCGTGTTCGGGGACCTGTTCCAGGACCTCCGCGGCCATGGCATCGGCGGTTTGCAGCGCCCACCGGACCGGCTCGGGCCCGAGGACCTCGGCCGCGGCGCTCACGACGGCCGGGGGAATCGCCGGATCCTGGGACGGGAGGTCCGGGTCCGGGCGGAGCTGCCGGAGCCACTGATGTGTCATGGGTGTCGCCCTTCGGGTGCGTGGGGCGGGAGCCCGGTGACCGCACCGTGTCCTCGCGCCTGCCCCACCCCTATCACCGGTACCTGCTGTCCGCGGTGCAGGCCCTCCCTCCCGGTACGGACGGGAGGGAGGGCGTCACCTCACCGGGCGGGCACCGCAGCGCCGGACGACGTGCCGAGCCCCCGTCGCAGTGCCGAAAGCAGGCCGGATACCTCCTCCGTGCGCGGCGTGCCGCCGAAAACGTAGTGGTCCGGACGCAGCAGCAGGGCTTGTTGGCCGCAGCGCTCCAGGTGGGCGCGGTAGGTGCCGTCGAGGTCGATGACGTCGTCCGGCCCGTCCGCCGTGGTGTCGCCGGTGACCCGCACGAGGCGGATGCCGAGCCGCTCGCACCAGCCGGAGGTCCCGTCGTGGAGCAGGGTGCGCGGGTCCTCGGTGGCGAGCAGGGTGAACGAGCCGACGCCGACGATCTGGTCGAAGAGTCCGGTGCGGCCGCGGAAGCGCACCCGGCCCTGGCAGCCGAGCTGTCCGGCCGGGGCCTGTGGCGCGCCGTCCGCCCCCTGCCGCAGCAGCCCTCCGGTGAGGGTCTGCGGGGGCAGGTCTGCCAGTGGGTCCCGGCCGGCCCGCCGGTCGGCGAGCATCCGCGCATCGCGTACCGCGGCCGCGGCGGGGTCGGGTTCGCAGATGATGCCGCCCAGGAAGACGGAGAGTTCAAGAGCGTGCCGCAGATGCTGGGAGCGTTCCGTGGTGTAGGTGTCCAGCAGGGTCTCGTCGGCGTCGCCGGAGAGCACGAGATCCAGCTTCCAGGTGAGGTTGGCGGCGTCCCGGATGCCCGAACACATGCCCTGCCCGGCGAACGGCGGCATCTGGTGGGCGGCGTCACCGGCCAGCAGCAGCCGGCCCTCGCGCCAGTTCTCGGCCCAGCGGGCCCGGAAGGTGTAGACGGTGTGCCGCTCCAGGGTCGCGTTGCCCGGGTGCAGGTCCCAGTCGGCCAGCAGCCGCCAGGCGTGCTGCTCACTGCCGAACTCCGCGGCCGATTTGCCGGGCAGCAGCATGAACTCCCAGCGGCGGCGGCCGGGTCCGCCGGAGACCGCGGTGGTGGGTCGGGACGGGTCGCAGACCTGGAGGTTGCGCGGGGCGAAGACCCGGTCCCGGTCGTGCGGGATCACGTCCAGGACCAGCCAGTCGTGCTGGAAGCCGCGGTCGGTCACCCCCGTCGTCATCCGGGAGCGGACGAAGCTGTTGGCGCCGTCGCAGCCGACGGCGTAGTGCGCGCGCAGGGTGCGGCGCCCGCGCATCCCGTCGCGGATCACCGGCTCGTCCCCGGCGCTCTCCGCGACGGTCAGCCGGACCCCGTCCGTGTCCTCGATGAGGTCCACGGCCTCCCAGCCGCGCAGCACCTCGACCCCCGGGGTGCGCCGGGCCCGCGCCTCCAGGGCGGCCTCCAGCTGCGGCTGGGTGAAGATGTTCATGGCCGGCCAGCCGGAGTGGCCGGTGTCCTCGAACGCCAGCCGCAGCAGGGTCTCGCCCTGGCCGTTGCGCCATTCGTAGTCCGCGGCCGGTTCGCTGAAGGCGGCCAGGTCGTCCGCGAGGCCCAGGGAGGCCAGGATGCGGGCGACCTCGTGGTCGAAGACCACCGCCCGGGGCAGCGGGTAGGGATGCGGCCAGCGCTCGACGAGGCCGACTCGCCGGCCCCGTGCGCCGAGCTGGATCGCCGTGGTCAGCCCGACCGGCCCGGCGCCGACGACAAGGACGTCGTACACGTCCTCGTCGGTGGCTCCGGCGGCCGGGACGGGGTCCCCGGCGGTGGCCGTGGAGCGGTCCGCTCCGGTGTCCCTGCGGTTGTTGTTCATGCGGTCCTCCTGCCGTAGTGGTGGTCAGCTCGCGTCGTGGGCGCCGGTCATCAGCGCGGCGAGGTCCTCGGGCCGGAGGAAGGAAGGAGGCACCGGCGGGCCCCAGTTGTAGAGCGAGCGGGCGTCCTCCCATATGCGAGGGGTCCACAGCTGGTCGTCGACGATGCAGTCCATGTCAGCGAAGTACTCGGAGAAGTTGCCCGCCGGGTCCTTGAGGTACCAGAAGAAGTTCGAGCCCACGTGGTGGCGGCCCAGGCCCCAGACATGCCGTTCGGGGTGGCCCTCCAGCATCCGCGTCGCCGCGCGACCGACCTCGTCGACGTCGTCGACCTGCCAGGAGGAGTGGTGCAGGAACGGGATCGGGGCCTGCTGCACCAGGACGTTGTGGTGGTCGGTGGAGCACCGCAGGAAGGCTGCCCCCGGGACCAGGTCGCTGACCTTGAAGCCCAGGCCCTCGGTGAAGAACCGCTGCGAGGCGGGCTGATCGGTCGAGCCGAGCACCACATGCCCCAGGCGGCGCGGCCGGACCGGGGCCTCGCGCACCACCGCCGGTGCCCGGCCGTCGGGCCGCTCGGCTCGGCCGGGCCCGTTGTACGGCACCGGCGCGGCGGCCGGCTGCACCCGACGGGGTTGGACCTCGGCGGTGACGGTGACCTCCGTCCCTGGATCGACCGCCCGCAGACAGTGACCGTCCAGGACATGCGGCACCTCCAGGCGGTCCAGGGCAGCGCCCATCCGGCCGAGGTCGTCGGCGTCGTCGACGCCCACGACCAATTCGTCCAGTCGGCGGCGGGGGGCGTGCACGATCCGCAACTGCTCGCCGCCGTCGGCGGAGGCGAACCGGCCGCGGCCCAGGGTGGCGAGCCCGAAGTCGGCGTAGTAGTCGTGTGTGGCGTCGACGTCGGGCACACCCATGGTGATCCGGGCGAGACGGTGCAAGGGCATGGCAGCTCCTCGAAAGAAGGGGGAGGCGGGGAGATCGCGGTCAGGCGCCGGGGGCGTCGGGGTGTCCGGGGCCGGCGGCCAGCTGGTTGCGCAGTGCGCCGATGCTGTCGATCCAGCTGTGCAGTTCCTCGCCGGGGGCGAGGAAGCGGCGCGGGTCACGGGCGCCGCCGACACCGGCCGGGGTTCCGGTGAAGACCAGGTCGCCCGGCAGCAGGGGGCAGACGGCGGAGAGCCGGGCGATCTGCTCGGCGACGGGGAAGACCATCCGGCCGGTGCGGGAGTCCTGCACTGTTTCGCCGTCGACGGCGCAGCCGAGTACCAGGTCGTCGGGGTCGGCGAACTCATCGGGCGTGACCAGGACCGGGCCGGTCGGGCTGAATCCCGGGAACGACTTGCCGAGCGCGAACTGCGGTGCGGGGCCCTGGAGTTGGACGCGGCGCTCGGAAAGGTCCTGGCCCACGGTGAGACCGGCGACGTGCCGCCAGGCGTCCTCGGCGGCCACCCGGTGGGCCCGTGCGCCGATCACCGCCACCAGCTCGACCTCCCAGTCCACCATCGTGCTGGGCAGCTCCACGGTGTCGTACGGACCGGCCAGCGACGTCGGGTACTTGGTGAAGACGGCCGGCTCAGCCGGGGTGTCCAGGCCCGACTCCGCGATGTGGTCGGCGTAGTTCAGCCCGACCGCGAACACCTGACGCGGCCGCGGCACGGGGGCGCCCAGCCGGTGCTCCTCCAGCGGGGAGCGCTCGGCTTCCCGGGCGGCGGGCGTCCGCGCCCAGGCGGTGAACTCCGCCCAGCGGTCGAAGACCGCCTGCGGGTCGGACGAGAAGCGGCCGTCGCTGGCCCTCTCGACGTCCACCACCCCGTCCTCGTGAACAAGTACTAGACGGTTACCGAGATTTGCTGTGCGCATGGCGCACCACCTCCGGAGGGGAAGAAAAGGGGAAAGAGGGGAGGGGGACGGGGAAAGGGGGGAGGGACGTGTGCCGGCCGCGCGCGCACCACACGAGGGAAGGGGGCCACGGGTGCGCGCCCGTGGAGCTCACACCCGGGCTCTGCGCCACCGCAGGCGCTGACGGGCTCCCTCATCCGTGGTGGCCGTCAGCAGCAATTCGTCCGGACCGCTGTGGACGGCGCGCTCCAGGGTGACCCCCACCCAGGGCCCGTAGTGGCTCGCGGCGACGTGATGGCACAGCGACCCGTCCGGCGTCCGCTCCCAGCGCCCGGCATACGCCACGGTCCCGCCGGACACCCCCGCCTCGGCAGCCACTTCCGCGCCGGCCATGGCCGGGTCGGTCGTCAGCAGCGCGCTCATCCAGCCGTCGGGGGTGTACAACAGCATCCCGCCGGGCCGGTCCCCCAGCGGCCGGGTCTCTTCCCCGGCCCGCTCCACCGAACAGTGCACCAGGCTCCAGCCACCGACGATCTCGTCCTCATCCACCCACGCCTCACAGCTCTCGTCCGGGAGGGCCCGACCGGACCGGGCGCACAGGGCGCCTCGGAGCGGCACCCGGCGGGCCGGGCCGCGGGACGGCGTCGGCCGCCCACACCCCGAGCCAATCGCAGTTCCCACCCGCCACACTTGGTCCACGAGCCCAAAGATCTCGTCGGCGATTGCGCCCTGTGGACCCGGTCGCAGCACGGCCGGTGCCGATATGGCCGCCGCTGCGCCTTGCCGGCCGGAGTCCGGGCGCGCGCCGGACGTCCTGGGTCCGCGGCGGTCGGGGGCACGCACCTTCCCGGCAGGATTGCGCATGCCGCACGTGGTCGTCGAGCAGACCCAGCGCGACCTCCTGCAGCGCCCGGGTGACGGCGCTGATCTGGGTGAGCGCATCGACGCAGCACCGGTCGTCGTCGACCATGCGCGGCACCCCGCGCACCTGGCCCTCCACCTTGTGCAGCCGGTCCAGGTGGTCGGACTTGCGTTCGGCATAGCCGGGCGGCACCGGATGGTGGGCGCCGGGGTTGCCGGAGACGGGTGTCACGGGAGCGCACCTCCCTCGTACATGCCGACGGCACCGCCTGGCGTAGCTGGACGGCGGCCTGTTCGGGCGGGACGGGGTTGACGGCGATGCCGCTGCCGAGTTCGAAGCCGGCGGTGGCGGACAGTCGGGGCACCAGTTGGAGGTGCCAGGCGGAGTAGGCGGTGGCCTCCTCACCGTTGGGGGCGCTGATGAGGACGTAGTTGTAGGGGATGTCGCCGAGCAGGCTGCGCAGAGCGGCGAGCAGACGCCGCAGCAGTGCGGCGGTCCCGTCGAGGACGTCGTCGGGAGCGTCGGCGAAGGAAGCCTGGTGGTGGCGCAGCGGCACGATCGGGGTGGCCACGATTTGGGAGTGCGGGTGCGGCAGGGAGGTGCCGGCCGCCGGGCCGTGGTTGCGGAAGGGCAGGACCAGGCCGGGGCGGCGTGTGCGCAGCGCGAGGGAGCGGGCGCGGTAGGCGCGCAGCACACCGGCGGCGGCGGTGTCGTCGCCGTCGGGCAGGTCCCAGTCATGGTCGGGGGATTCGATGACGACTTCGTGGCTGCCGGTGCCTTCGGCACAGGTGTACAGGCCGGTGGTGCGGTGGTGGGAGGAAGCCGCCCCCCGCCGTGATCGTCTTCCAGTCGGCCACCACTCCCAGGTCGCGCAGCAGTGGCAACATCGCCTCGCCGGTGACCATCGACTCGTCCACCGCCGACGCTCCGGACCGCACCTCCGCGTCCGCCGGAACCTTCTCGCCCGGGCGGATCACGACCTCGTCGTCGACGATCACGTCCTGCACCGGGATCTCGGTCTCGGCATCGTCGTGCACCACCCGGGCGGTACGGGCCTGCAGGCCCAGTAGTGCGCGAACGGCCTCGCCGGTGCCCGCTTTGGCTTTCGCCTCCAGCAGCCGCCCGAGCAGCGCACGGCGATAGCCTCGCAGCTCGCCGACCTGAAGGCACAGGAAGCGTCGCTGTGGGCCGAAGAGGAGAAGCTCACACCGGCCTCGCAACGGCTACAGGCGAAGGTGGACGCGTTCCGTACCCGCAAGGAGACGATCAAGGCCAACTACACCGCTGCTGAGGCCGAGACCCACATCGGGAGGCCGTCACCGGCATCTCCGAGGAGATGGCGATGTCGGCATGGCCATGCAGCGCGCCCAGGACAAGGCCGAGCAGTTGGAGGCCCGCGCCGGCGCACTGGACGAGCTGATCGCCTCCGCGCGCTGGAGGACGCCACCCTACTGCCCGAAGGCGACATCGGCCTGGCGCAGGTACGCGCACTGCTGACCGACGAGGGCCTGAACGTCTCGCCCCCGCGCAGCGCTCCGCGCTCATCGAAGCGCTCACCGCTTTCAACGACGCGGGCGGCGAGCCGCCTGTGGATGCCTTGGAAGCACATCCCCTCGGGTGGGCCGACACCCTCCCGGATCGCCGTAGTTGAGTCGGTCCGCTCCCGTCGTGAGCGCCGGGCAGGACGGCGCCGCACCGGCTTTCACACGGTGATGCCTCGCTTGAGCGTCCCCGCTTTCGACCGTGAGAGCTACGCCCGCTGCTGTCCAGCTCGCTGTGGCCCGGATCCATCGAGACGCGTCATACGCATCAGCGCCGAACTGTCGGCGAAGCCGACGCGCGGTACAGGGGCGCGGAGTTCCTCGTTTCGACGAAATGAAACCCTGGAAGATCTCGACGACCACATCGGCCTCCCCTGGGACAAGCTGCCCTGGCGCGCGCCTTTACGGACCCAGCCATATGCGATGCGGCCTGGGCGAGTCCGTTCTGGGCGGCGGAGAGGTGTTGGCGGGCTACGCGGCGGGCGGTGTCCTCGGAGGACTTGAGCGCCATCACGCACATCATGCGAGCCATGTGGCGGTCGCTGTCGTTGATGAGGTTCATGCGGCCGCCGGTGGCTCCGATACCGGGCACTTGCCGCCGAGCTCAGGGGTTTGGTGGTGCCGTAGATCCGCTGTACGTTCCGCGGCTGCCGGTGTGGATACTGATCCCCATGCGCATTGACTTCGATCCCGCTGCCATGTCCCGCAACGAGTTCTACCGGCTGCTGACCGCCACCGTGGTGCCGCGGCCCATCGCCTGGGTGTCGACCACCTCGGCGGACGGAACACACAACCTGGCGCCGCACTCCTTCTTCACGATCGCCAGCGTCGCGCCGCCCGTGGTGCAGTTCAGTTCCGTCGGGCGCAAGGACACCCTGCGGAACGTGGAGGCGACCGGACAATTCGTGGTGAACCTCGCGCCGGAGGGGCTCTTCGAGCAGATCAATGACACGGGTACGGATTTCCCGCACGGGGTGAGTGAGTTCGAGGCGGCCGGGATCGGGTCCGAGCCCAGTCTGCGGGTCAAGCCGCCGCGGGTGGCGGGCTCGCCGGTGGCGTTGGAGTGCGAGGTGCACACCACGCTGGGAATCGGGGACGCGACCGTGGTGTTCGGGCGCGTCGTGCACGCGGTGGTGTCGCAGGAGGTGCTGGTCGACGGGCACCCGGAAATCACCCGGATGAAGCCTCTGTCACGGCTCGGAAAGGACGAGTGGGGGACGGTCGGCGAGGTCCGGGAGATCTCCCGTATCCGTCACGCGGACTGGCAGGGGCCGGCGGGCGACCGGTAGGGGAGAGGGAGACGGGGAGGGAGAGGGCACGGGGGCCGGGGGAAGGGATCACCCCCGGGTTCCGTGAGCGTTCCACGTCGATTTATCCGTAGGCAACTTATCGCCTATGCCGGGGTTCGAGACTTCCGCATGATGGTTGTTGTGGCGACGGTGGTGCGGGTTCCGGTGCCGGTTCCGGTTCGGGTGCCGGCACCCGTGTCTGTCTCTGGGCCGGTGTCTGCCTGTACGACGGATGACTGGAGTTGCTGTGACTGCTCTCGTTCCCGGGTGGAAAGCTTCATCCGATTCCGTTGAATTCTCTGGTCCCTCTCCTTTCGACAGTCCCTATGAACTCACTGATGCCGCTGCTTCCCCGGCATCCCTGACTTCCGCTGATTCGACTGATTCCTCTGGTTCCCCGGGGACCGGTTTGCCGGGATCTGGTTCCGGTGGCGCGATGGCGTCGGTCAGTCGGCGGTTTTCCTTTCGGGTGGTGGCCGCGGCGGCGGTCGCCGGGCCGGTGGCGGCGGTGTGCGGGCCGGGGACCGCGTACGCCGCCGACGGCCGGCGGGGACTGCGGGTGATGACCTTCAACCTGCGGTACGCCTCGGATGTCCGGCCGCACTCCTGGGCCGAGCGCCGGCCCGTGATGCGGGACTTGCTGCGGCAGGAGGCCCCGCATCTGCTCGGGACGCAGGAAGGGCTGTACGGGCAGCTGCGCGATATCGCCGAGGATCTCGGACCGCATTACGCCTGGGTGGGGACCGGGCGGGGCGGCGGGAGCAAGGATGAGTTCGCGGCCGTTTTCTATGATGCCCGGCGGCTCGCACCGGTCGAGTACGACCATTTCTGGCTGTCCGATACGCCGTATCTGATCGGCTCGGCGACCTGGGGAAACACCGTCATCCGGATGGTGACCTGGGTCCGGTTCCGGGATCTGCGAGCCGGCGGCGAGTGCTATGTCCTGAATACGCATCTCGATCATGCGCATCAGTACTCGCGTGAGCGTTCGGCCGGTCTGATCAACGAACGACTGGGTGGGCTGGACCCTTCGCTGCCCCGAATAGTCACGGGCGACTTCAATGTCGCGGCGCACAAGAATTCCGTGTACGAGATGCTGCTCGACGGCGGTTCGCTCGTCGACAGCTGGGACACGGCCGACGAGCGCAGCCGGCAGTACGCCACCTTTCATGGCTACCGGCCGCTGGTGCCGGACGGGGACCGCGTCGATTGGATCCTCACGTCACCGGGGGTGCGTACGCGCCGCGCCACGATCAATACGTACTCCGCGCACGGGCAGTTTCCGAGCGATCACCTACCGGTGCAGGCGCTGCTCGATTGGTGATCGCGAGCCGGTGGCGAGGACGCGGCCGCTGCTCAGGTGTGTGTGGGCCGGCGGGCGGCGGAGCCGCGGATCTGGAGGCCGTCGAGAAGGTCCTGGGTCGCGGCGGCCACGGCCTCCACGGCCTGGTCGAACACCTCGCGATTGTGGGCGGCCGGGGCGCGGAATCCGGAGACCTTGCGGACGTACTGCAAGGCCGCGGCCCGGATGTCCTCGTCGGAGACCTCGGGGGTGGTGGGCGGACGGAGCGTCTTGATGCTGCGGCACATGAGTCCAGTGTGCCTCGCGGTACCCAGCGTGCCTCGCGGTGCCGGCGTCAGCCGTCGAGTCCGGTCACCCGCATGGTGATGTTGAGGCGGCCGCCAGCCAGACCGGACGCCGGGTCGCCGGTGCCCGGCCGGACCTTGGGAACGCCGTGATAGGCGAAGCGGGACGGTCCACCGAAGACGAAGAGGTCGCCGGAGGCCAGCTCGACATCGGTGTACGGCTTGGTCCGCGTCTCGGTGTTGCCGAACCGGAAGACACAGGTGTCCCCGATGCTGAGGGAGACGACCGGCGCGCCGGAGCGCTCTTCCTTGTCCTGATGCATGCCGAGTTTCGCCTGGTCGTCGTAGAAGTTGATCAGTGCGGTGTCCGGTGTGTAGCCGTCACCCGCAGTGGCGTCCTGATACGCCTCGACCAGCGCGCGGCGGCCCAACTCGACCATCCACCGGGGGAATTCGGCCACCCGGGCGCCGTTCACATCGTCGGCGGTCCGGGTGTACGCGTACGGCTGCCAGTGCCAGCCGATGCACACCGTCTGGACGGACATCACCCCGCCGCGCGGAAGCTTGGTGTGCCGGATCGGGGCCGGGCCGCGCGCCCAGCCACGGCACGCGGTGACCAGCTCGCGCTGCTGGGCCATCGTCAGCCAGCCGGGGACATGTACGGCGCCGGGGGCGATTTCCCGTCGGCTGTCGTGACGGGCAGGGCTCTGGTCGGCCAGGGCGGAGTGGCGTCCTCCGGATTCGCCGGAATCTCCCGCCCCACCAGAGCCGTCCGCACCTCCCTGGCCTCCGGAGACACCCGGCCGACCAGGCCCTTTGGCGCCCGCGGGCGCCTCGAAGCCCCCGAATCCCTCGAAGCCGGGAAGTGGCGTGCTCATCTGCTCCTGCCTCATCGCTACCTGCCTACAGCGTGCCACGGGGATCAACCGGCGTCCTACGGGCCGGTAGCTGCTGGGTGACCCAACCACGGTCGATGGCCCATGTGCCACCGTCCGCCGTGGCACCGCGCATGCCGTGCAGCGTTGCCGGGCCCGCCAGGGCGGGGACCCGGGAGTCACCCAGTGCCGCAAAGCCGAAGGTGCGGGCGGGGTCCCAGTCGGTGCTGTGCCGCAGCCGGCGGCTCATCTGGGCCCAGCCGACGGGCGCGGCGGCCACCACCCAGGCGTCCGGTTGCCCGGCGGTGAAGCGGTGGGCCGCACGGAGCCAGGATGCGGCGGATTCCGGCCAGTCGACCACGGCGAGGACCGGCTGCCGGCCGGCCGCGCGCCATGCTTCGGCGAACGCCGCCGTGGACGCGCGCGACGCCGCGTCCCTGCTGTGCCCGACGACCACCGTCGCGATGCGCATACGGGGCGCGGTCAACAGGGCGAGCAGCGCGGCGAGTTCTGCCTCGGTGTGCGGGGCGGGGGAGGGGAGGCCGCCATAGGCGGCCACCTCGGCTGGGGGAATGAGCGGTGAGGTCATCAGGAGGGGTACCGGCGCGCCGGCCTCAGATGAGGGTGGGCTGGAGAGCGCCCTCGTGCGTGAGGAGCGCAATTTTGGCTTCGACGCCTGCCGCGTAGCCGCGCATCGTGCCGTCCGCGCCGATCACGCGGTGGCACGGGCGCACGATCAGCAGAGGGTTCGCGCCGATCGCGGCGCCCAGGGCACGTACCTCGCCCCGCGGCACTCCGAGAACGTCGGCGAGTCGCCCGTAGGAGGTCGTGGTGCCGTACGGAATCGCCTCCAGGGCTCGCCAGACCCGCTCCTGGAAGTCCGTACCGGCAGTGCGGAACTCCAGCTCGAAGCGGGTGAGCTCGCCGGCGAAGTAGGCGCGGAGCCGGCGGACGGCCTCGGCGAAGGGGGCAGGGTCGCGCCGCCAGTGCGGCTGTACGGTGACGCCCCGCTGCTGCGGCAGGGAGAGGGCGGTCAGGGCGGTGCCGCCGGGTGCGGTGGCCGACTCCTCTCCGACGAGCAGCAGCTCACCGAGCGGGCTGTCGAAGGTGGTGTAGCTGGTGGTGGCCGTGGTGGTGTCCGTGGTCGTCTCGGGGGAGATCATGACGCGTCCTCGTTCGTATCCGCTGCTTTCACTCTTCGAGTCTGCGGGGCCGGGGCCGCGTCGGCTGGCGGAAATCGGACGTCACGGTTGCTTGCTTGCTTGCTTGCTGCGGCTGGCTGGTGGTCTGTGGTGGCGAGACCGCCCCTGGTAGCCGACGTGGCGCTGACGGCATCGACATCGGCTGTGGCGGCCTTGTTTCAGGACACAGATCCCCCTTGTGTACGGGCTGCCCTGCCGCTGTGACCTGGCCGCCCACGGGACAGTCCTTAGGCAGCCTCGACAACCTCCGCTACCTCAGAGCGCACCGCCAACGTCCATATCTCCAGCAGCACCGCATACTCCGCCATGTCCTGAGCCGACCACGCCATCCCGCGCCGGGCGCGCACAAAGCGCCGGATCGATTCGTTCGCCTCGGAAGCAGGAACGGGCACACCTGTAGGGGCAGAAGGAGTTGGGGACATATGAGCAATGCTAGGGGCAGACACTGACAACGCGGCCCCGCGCGCACCGGCCCGCGGTCGGCAGCTGCTGCCCACGCTGCCACGCCGACGGTCCCTCAACTTCCTGACCAGGACAGACCGTCGGCCCTCCGATCCACTACCGCTGCCTGCATGTGTCCATTCCCACACGCTCCGCGGTCACCCGGAGTACGAACCGAAGCCCGCGTCACCGCTGCCCCTCAGTGCAGGAAGAGGCAGAACGGGTGCCCCGCCGGATCAAGGAACACCCGGACATCGTCCTGCGGTTGGAATGTGGCGCGCCGTGCCCCCGCCGCGACCGCGAACGCCTCGGCCTGGTCAAGATCGTCGACCCGGAGATCGAGATGGAGCATCTTCTGCTGCTCCTCGGCTCGTTCGGGCCACACGGGGGCCTGATACCCGGGCTCGGACTGGAACGAGAGCCCGGTACCGCCGTCCGGGCAGCGGAGCAGGACCCAGTCCGGTTCACTGCATTTCACCTCCCAGCCGAGCAGTTGCCGGTAGAAGTCCGCAAGCGCATGAGCATCCGGGCAGTCCAGGACCACCGTCGCAAGCGACACCCGAGGTCGTTCAGGCATCATCGGCTCCACGCCTCCCATCACTCCCGCCGTTCACCATTCCTGCCATCGGGCCCGCGAAAGCGGGCGAAGGCCGGGCTGCCGCGGTCCAGGATGAGATCCCGATCGGGTGACGTCCCGCATCCCCCGTTGGCAGCGGTGCGGAGGGGCCGCACCGCCGGCGTCACCTCAAGGAATGCCCCTTGGGAGAGCCGCTATCCCCACGTCGCACTCGGGCGGCGGCGCTCCGGGGGGCCGGCCCGTGACCGTACCCCGTCGCATTCCTCCGACCCGCGTTGTCAGTGGTGCCCCGTACCGTGGTTTCCGTAACTATCCGAGCTGCTGGCGCTCCTCGGACCCGCTCCGCTCCCGTGACAGCGCACGGGAGCGGAGCACCATCCCAGTGGCCGGGCAAGCTCATTGGTGGCGTACCGGGAGGGGAGGCTCCTGCGGAGCGACCAGGAGTGAGTGGAAGGGGTCCGTGTTGGTCGCCCCCGGGGGCCGGCCGGCACTGGACCCGCACAACGCCTGCGCGACATGAGCGTTCATGGCGATGTCTATCGGGCCCGTCTGGGGAGCGCCGTTTCCATCGAGCTTCTGATAGCGCGTCAAGTTGAAACCGAGCGACATTTGTCGTTGGCCGTCCGCACTGGACATGGACCAGGTCATGGCCCCCAGCACCAGGCCGTTGTGTCCCCAGAACTCTCCGCAGGGCAGGTGCCTGGTGAACAGGCCCAGGCCGTAGCGGAACGGGCTGCCCTCGATGGGCACCGTGGTCTTCATCTGCCGCAGCTGGGCCGGGGCGAGCAGTTCACCACCCAGCAGCGCACGGTAGAAGCGGTTCAGATCGGTCATGGTCGAGACGAGTGCTCCCGCCGTTCCGGCCCAGGACGCGTTGTAGACGCTGAAGTCCCGCGGGGGGTTGTACCCGCCATACGCGGCCTCGTACATCTTGGCGTGCGGCCCGGTGAGGTGGGCCGATCGCGGAAAGTAGGTGTGCCGCAGTCCTGCCTTCCGGATGACGTGCTCGGTGATGTACGCCTCCGGAGACTTGCCGGTGCTCTTCTGGAGCAGGAGACCCGCGAGGACGAAGTTGGTGTTGGAGTAGTGATGAGCCTGGCCCGGTTTACCCAGCGGCTCTGCCTTCAGCCCCAGCCGGGCCAATTCCCGGGGATCGAACTGGTGGAAGCGGTTGGCTTCGATGCTGTCCGCCGTGGGGAAGATCGCCCCGGCATAGTCGCCGATGCCGCTGGTGTGGTTCAGCAGCATCCGGACGGTGATCGCCTGCCCGCGCTCCCCGGGGACGAGGCCGGGCAGATAGCGGCCTATAGGAGCGTCGAGCTCGATGTGTCCCTTACTGACTTCCTGGAGGACGGCGACCGCGGTGAAGGTCTTGGTGATGCTGCCGATCCGGTGTCGCATCTGTGGAGTGGTGGGGCGCCCGGTGTCGACGTCGGCGACCCCCGAAGCACCCTGCCATTCCGCGGCGCCGTCCCGCACCGCAGAGTAAGCGCCGTACATCCCTGCGTCATGGAAGGCATTGAGTGTCGCCTTCAGGGCCGCCCGGTCGATGCCGGACCGGTGGGCGGTCGAGGCGGCGGTGGCGTTGCTTTGGCTCGTGATCGGCGCCGTGGCGGCTGAGGCGGTGGTGGGAATCGCCAGTGTGAGTAAGGCGGCGGTAGCCGTGCCGGCCAGCCGCAGGTGCCGGCGAGGGGTGGTAACAGGCATGGATTCTCCGGGAGTTCAACATCTGAGTCAGCATTCGACCTTCGCGGTCCCGATTCTCGCGGTGGGACAGCGGCCAGACGTCAACCCTCGGAACGACCTTGATCACAAGCTCGCATGACAAATGTCAGGTTTACGGAGGGTGGGTTCCGCGCTTCATGTCGAGGGGTGGGCGGCGCGACGGCTGCCCATCGGACGCCTTGGCAATGCCTCGGAGGCAAGGGCTCCTCCGGCCCGGGAATCGCGCCTCGGTGTCCTCCTCAGGCGCCGTGGGCGGGAGTGGGTGACGATGGAATGGCCGAGGTGCAGCGGCGCGCTGAGAGCGGCGGCGGGGAGCGTCGGCGGAAGCACCTGCCCAGTTTTATCGGGAGGCCCTGATGGATTACCCGGAATGCTATGAGCTGGTATTTCAAGCCCCCGCAGTGGAGGACGACGTAGTGATCGTCCACCGCACCGAGCGTGCGGGAGCGGGCGGGTATCCGGTCTACGAGGACGAGTCGGGGATCGTACGCGCAGAGATCAGCGACCGGGGCGAGGTCCGGATGCTGGCCAGCGGCGGGCATCAGATGCTCCGCACGCCGCTGCTGGCACGTCCCCTGACCCCGTGAGCTTCAGGAGCCCATCTGGCAGCTGGGCCTGCACGCGATCGCACACACTCTGTAATCACCCGCTCATGGTGCGTTGAATTTCGCCCTCGGTAACCTTCTGTGCTTCATCCATTGCGGCGTGTGCTGATCGGCATGATGCGGCCCGTGCGTCGGCGCCGGGTAATTTTCCTCGTCGAGGAGGGGATATCAGAGGCCGCGCAGATGGCCGCGCTTCTGAGGCGTTCGCCGGACGTCGGGCTTTGACGCTTTCTCGGTGTCCTCATTGCTTTCGCCGGCCGCGCCGGATTCGTCGTCCTCACCGTTGTCGAGATCGTTGTTTCCGGCGACGTCAGGGTCGGCGTCGGGTTCGGATTGCGACGTGGGGGCGGTGGTATGGCCTTCGAGCACCGCCATGGCGCGTTCGAGCGTCTCACCGGTGACCTGCATCCGGATCCTGGCCAGTCGTTCTAACTCGGTACGCGACACCACGTCAGGGTACCTGCCGTCAGTTCAAACCTCGGTACGACACAAGAATCCGTGGAGAGCGTGGAGTTGGTGATGACCATTTCTCCAACCCCGGGCTCGGAGGGCTGCTGGATTTCCCCGGCTGTGCTGCTACGGGGCGTCGGAGAGGGCGCGGGTGACGGCCGCTTCGGCGTGCAGTCGGGTGGTCGGGAAGACCGGGACCGGGCTGTGTTCCGGCCCGATGAGCAGCTCGATCTCGGTGCAGCCCAGCACAATGCCCTCGGCCCCGGCGGCGACGAGGTCCCTGATGACGGCCATGAATGCCTGCCGGGATTCCTCTTGGGCGATGCCGAGGCACAGCTCCTCGTAGATCACGCGATGGACCGTGCTGCGGCCTGCGGCCTCCGGAACGAGTACTTCCAGTCCGTGGCTTTCCAGCCGGCCTCGGTAGAAGTCCTGCTCCATGGTGAACGCGGTGCCCAGCAGTCCGATACGTCGCAGGCCGCGCGCGCGGACGGCGTCGGCCGTGGTGTCGGCGAGGTGCAGCAGCGGGACGGTGACGGCGGCCGCCACTTGGCCGGCGACCTTGTGCATGGTGTTGGTGCAGATCAGCACCATGTCCGCGCCGGCGGACTCCAGCGCCCTGGCGGCGTCGGCGAGAACTTCCCCGGCCTCTTCCCAGCGCGCTTCGACCTGTAGGCGTTCAATCTCCGCGAAGTCCACGGAGTAGAGCACGCACCGCGCGGAGTGCAGGCCGCCCAGACGCTCGCGCGTCAACTCGTTGAGCAGCCGGTAGTACTCCGCGGTGGACTCCCAGCTCATGCCTCCGAGCAGCCCGATTGTCTTCATCGGGCCACTTTTGCACAGAGGGCGGACCGTTGTGTCACCACCCCCGGCCCGGATGCTGAGCGGCCTGTCGATGAATCACCGCATTGGTATGGACATGCTCAACGTGGCGCCCATAACCTGGCGTTGGTCTAGACCGCAGCGCTTCTTGTGGTTGTGGCCACAGTCGTCGTCGCAGCCGTTGTTGCCGTCTTCGTGCCGCGTTTGCTGGTGGCCGGCCTGCGCCGTCCGATCCACCCGTGCGCCAACATCCGCTTCCAGTACGCCAGTTGATCCATCCAGGCGACTGCTTCAACGGCGTTCCCGATAGGGCGATCCCCCCACATGGTGGCCCCTCCATGCCCGGAGGCCGGCCGCGAGAAGGAGTCACGCAATGAGGTCACGTATTGCCGCGCTGCTGGGTGCCGCGACCGTAGCCGTGGGCGTAGCACTCGTCGTGCCGACGATGCCGGCGGCTGCCACGACGGGCTGTTCCCACTGCGCCCCGGCCCCGGCCGGCGCTGACGCGCGAGCCGAGGGATTCGTCGTCAGCGAGGCGCAGTTCAACCAGATGTTCCCGAACCGGAATGCCTTCTACACCTACAGCGGGCTGACCGCGGCCCTCAGTGCCTATCCGGAGTTCGCCAACACCGGAAGCGACACCGTGAAACGTCAGGAGGCCGCGGCCTTCCTCGCGAACGTCGGCCACGAGACCGGTGGCCTGGTCCATGTGGTCGAGCAGAACACCGAGAACTATCCCCACTACTGCGACGCCACCCAGCCGTACGGGTGCCCGGCCGGACAGGCTGCCTACTACGGACGCGGGCCGATCCAGCTCAGCTGGAACTTCAACTACAAGGCGGCGGGCGATGCGCTCGGCATCGATCTGCTGAACAACCCCTACTTGGTGGAGCAGGATGCCGCCGTCGCCTGGAAGACCGCCCTCTGGTACTGGAACACACAGACCGGGCCGGGCACCATGACCCCGCACCAGGCGATGGTCAGCGGCGCCGGTTTCGGCGAGACCATCCGCAGCATCAACGGCTCCCTCGAGTGCAACGGCGGCAACCCCGGCCAGGTGCAGAGCCGGATCAACAACTACAAGAGCTTCGTTGAGATCCTGGGAACTACACCCGGCGACAATTTGAGCTGCTGACACGGTGCGCGGCGAAGCCTGTTGACCTCTATCAGAGCAGGTGGGCAGGCGGCTTCCGGCCGTGACGGCCAGAGACCTTCAGTCGCCCTGACGCCCGCCCTTGAGACGCTCAGCTCTTCCAGCGCACCGGTAGTTGCGCCGGTCCGCGGAGCATCCCGACGCGCCAGGTGAGGTCGTCGAAATCGGCGTCCATGGAGAGGTCGGGGCAGCGTTCCAGGAGGGAGCGGAGGGCGACACGGGCCTCCAATCGGGCCAGTGGGGCGCCGAGGCAGAAGTGGATGCCGTGGCCGAAGGCGGTGTGTCCGCGTGCGTCGCGGGTGATGTCGAAGTCGTCGGCGACGGCGAAGAGTTCCGGGTCCCGGGAGGCGGAGGCGAGGGCGATCACTACGGTCTCGCCGGTGGGGATCAGGGTGCCGCCGATCTCGACCGGCTCGCCGGTGAAGCGCCAGGTGGCCGTCTCCACCGGGCCGTCGTAGCGCAGCATCTCCTCCACGGCGTTGTCGAGGAGGGAGAAGTCGGCGCGCAGGGCGGCCAGTTGGTCCGGATGCTGGAGCAGGGCGCGTACGCCATTGGCCAGGAGGCTGACGGTGGTCTCATGGCCCGCAACCAGCAGCAGGAAGGCGGTGCCGATCAGCTCGTCCCGGGAGAGCTGGTCGCCGCCCTCGTCACTGGTGCGGATCAGGGCGCTGAGCAGGCCGTCGCCGGGAGCCTTGCGCTTGGTCTCGATGAGGTCGGAGAGGTAGCCGGACATCGCCGCCACCGCCTCTTGTGCCGCCTCGTCACTGGTCGGCGCGACGATCTCGTTCGACCAGGAGCGGAAGGCATCCCGGTCCATGGCGGGAACGCCGAGCAGCTCGCAGATGACGGTCATGGGCAGGGGGAAGGCGAGGGCCTCCACCAGGTCGGCGCGGCCCTCCGGGACGGCGAGCATCGCGTCCAGCAGCTCGTCGGTGATCTGCTGGACCCGTGGCCTTAGTGCCTCGACGCGGCGAGACGTGAACTCCTTGGCCACCAGCTTCCGCAGCCGGGTGTGCTGAGGCGGGTCCGCGTCCAGCATGTTCGTGAACAGGGCCGACTCCTCACCCTCGTCGTTCTGCGGCATGGCGATGCGCCAGTCCTTGTTGAGGCGGGAGTCGCTGAGCGCGGCTCTGACCGCCTGGTGCCCGACGACCAGCCACGCGTCGTTGCCGTAGGGGAGGCGCACCCGGTGGACGGGCCCTTGGGCACGCAGCTTGGCGTAGTACGGGTAAGGATCCCTGGTGAAGTCCTTGCCGTACGCCCCCAGATCGACAATCTCCGCCATGCGTGATCCGCCCCTCTCGATGTTCCCCGATGGTGCACGAGTTCCGGCACCCGTCAGACCGTATGTACGCGAACCGGGAGTCAACATCGGTCCCACGGAGGAGTCGTAGCGGTCCATGTCCTCCCGTTGCAGTGCTCCGGCTGTAGTTCTGTCGTCCGACCGCGGCTTCGTGGGACGAGCCCGAGCCGGCCCGCGGTGGGGGCGCGGCTCCGGGCCGATCGGTCCCGCCTGCGGGTGTGTGGGGGCCGCGCCGGCCGTCAGCAGCGGGCGTGAGCGGTGATGTCCGCGCTGAATTCGTCGACCATGGCAGGGGTGACGGTCGGCCGGCACCGGTCGATGGCGGCGAGATAGTCGTCGGTGCTCGCCCCGAGCCGCCCGTGCGCGCCCGCGCCGCCGCCGCCGATCGCCTCCAGGTCCCGCTCGAAAGACGTCTGGGCGGCCATCCGGGCGGCGTGCTCGATATCGGCCGGGGTGAACAGCTCGCTGGCCGCCACCAGTGCCGCCACCTCCACCTCGGGACGGCCGTCCGTGTACCGGGACCAGATCGCCGACCGGGCCGCCGCGTCCGGCGTACCGATCGGGATCAGGTAGTCGAACCGCCCCGGCCGCAGGAAGGCCGGATCGAGCGAGCGGATGGAGTTGGTCGCGCACACCAACAGCCGCTCGTCCCGCTCACGGAACCCCGGTATGAGCTTGAGCAGCTCATTCGTCACCCCGTGGAGCCCGCCCGGCTGGGCCGGCTCATGGCGGACCGGAGCGATCTCCTCGACCTCGTCGATGAAGACGAGGACCCGCTCCAGTTCCGCGATCCGGGCGAACGCGCTGCGCAGTGCCGCCGCCAGATTGCCCTCATCGGCCAGCCGGGAAGGAAGCAGCTCGACGAACGGCCAGCCGAGCCTGGCGGCGATACCCCTGGCGAAGGTGGTCTTCCCGGTCCCCGGCGGGCCGAACAGGGCGATGGCCCGCGGCGGCCGTACCCCGTGCCGGGCGGCTCGCTCGGGCTCCGCCAACGGCAGCACGACCCGCCGCTCGATGAGGTCCTTCTCCGCTTCCATACCGGCGACCTTGGCCCACAGATCAGCGGGCAGGAAGCGTCCGCCGAGGTCTTCCAGGAGGCTGGCCGCGGGGCCGTGGTGCGGTTCGACCTTCTCGAAGTAGGCCACCGCGGGCTGCCGCGTATAGCCCGCGTTGAGCAGGCCCTCCCCAAGCAGTTCTTCCTCGGGAAGCACATAGGCGATCCGGCTCACCCGGGCCGCGACCAGGCGCCGCTCCAGTTCCATCAGCAGCGCACTCGCCAGGCCCCGGCCACGCCAGGCCGAAGAGATCGCGATCCGCATCACCCAGCCCCGCTCACCCGCCACACAGGCGAGCGCCGCCCCGATGGGAGCGCCCTGGTGGACGGCCACCACGGCAGGCTGCCGAGAAGTCAGCGCACTGATGCACTCGGCGAGCGAGAAGACGGACTCCTGCCCCAGTTCTGCCGTGGAGTCGATCAGGTGGACCACCTCGGCGAGATCGTTCTCGCGGTAGTCGTGGATGTGCCAGTTCACCGGTACCGCCCCTCATTGGTGATGGTGGTGATGTGGTGGCAGTGAGGCTAGGGGCGGCGGGGGAGCGGGGCCTGCTCCATCGTGAACAATCCGGGATGCCGACCGCTACGGTCCGTATGTAGCCAGATGCGCCACCGCCACGGTCGAGCCGCGGCGCCGCCATGTGCCGGAGGGCTCGCCCCATGCCTCTGACCGGCAGGAATCCGCTCGCTGTCGTGGTTCGCCCGATGGCATGCTGTCCGGCGTGAACGGACCCGAGATCCACTTCAGCTTCGACCCCGCGCTGCACCTTTTCGTCGCTTCAGCCCACAGCACCGCCGGTACGCCCGTGGCAACCGATGGGTCATCGACGCTCGGCCATGTCGTCGAGTCGCTCGGCGTCCCGCTCACCGAGGTCGGCCGGCTGGTCGTGGACGGTGCCGAGGTCCCCGTCTCCCATGTGCCGCAGGAAGGCGAGAGCATCGAGGTGCACGCCATTGAGCGCCCGCAACGGCTTCCCGGCGCGCCGCTGAGGTTCCTGCTCGACGTACACCTCGGCACCCTGGCGCGCAGGTTGCGGCTGCTCGGCGTGGACGCCGCGTACACGAATGAGGACCCCGGCGACGCGGCGCTGGCCGCGCTCTCGGCGAAGGAACAACGGGTGCTCCTCTCCCGGGACCGCGGGCTGCTGAGACGGCGGGAGATCTGGGCGGGCGCGTTCATCTACAGCGACCGGCCCGATGAGCAACTCCGCGACGTGCTGGGGCGCTTCGCCCCCACCCTCGCGCCGTGGACACGCTGCACCGCGTGCAACGGCCGCCTCATGGACGCCGACAAGGACTCCGTCCGTGAGCACCTTGAGCACGGCACGCAGCGGACGTATGACGTCTTCGCGCAGTGCACGGCATGCGGTCGCGTCTACTGGCGAGGGGCGCACCACTCCCGGCTGGAGGCGATCGTCGAACAGGCGCTCCGGGAAAGCGCCACCTGAAGGGCGGGGCAGGTCGCTTTGCGATGTTTCACATGAAACATCGGACGGCCTTCCGGCTGACCCTGTCGGCCGTATGCATTCCACAATCCGGGTGAGGGGCTCTCGCTCAGGGGCGTGCGGGGCTGGTCATTGCGTACGGACGGGATACGGCGGATACGGCGGGGGAGCCGTTGAGCACCAGCGGGCTCGCGGAGAGGGTGACGCCGTCCGTCAGGCCGACATTCCGGGGTCCGGTCGCTTCGTCCGAGTCGTGGCCGGGCGCCGCTCCCCGTGACGGTCCGGCCGCATCCCGCGGGCCGAGTGGACCGGCGACCAGGTGGCGAAGGGCTGCTTCCCAACTCGCCCTGACAGCAAGGCGATGCGGCATCGGGGCGGTCGGAGCCGAGCTGGATCCGTGACGGCGCTGCGCCACCCGAGACCTTTGAGGTGCCTTCGATGGCGATCTACTGGTCGTCTCCTCGAATTGGCGCCCGCAAAAGGTGAGTTGACGATTTCACTGTGCTCCCCGCACCCCGCCGTTGTCAGGCGCAGCCGGAGCCGTTTCCGGCGCCCGCCAGAGCCCTGCGCGCCCAGGGCCGTACCCCCGTCGAGCCGGCCGTGGGCTGCCGGCCGCCCGACCGTCCCGGGGCGTGGACTCCCGGCGGCGGAGCCCCACACAGCGGAGATGTTCAGACCGTCAGGAACCTTCGGCGTGTCGCCGTGGGACCCCGTTCGCGGTGCTCGTTGCGCGAGGAATGGCGCGCCTCGGAGGGCCCGCCGGAGCCCTCTAGCCCACTCGTTACGCGACACGCCGACGACGCGCGCCGTCCAATGGGTGAATCCGCTGCCTTCCGCCACCCGAAGAGCCCACGGCGTACCTCGAATGCGACGTTCTCCGGTGGTGCGCGGCCGCAATCCGGCTGACGGTGATCACGTCGCCACTGCGATCCGATGAGCCGACAAAGAGTCAGCCTTCGCAGTTGCGCCGAAAGGAACATGTCCCCATGCGCACTGCTCGCACCCTGTTCGCTTCAGCCGCCATCACGGCGGTGCTTGCAATCTCTGCTCCGGCTGCGAACGCCATGATCACGGAGGACATTGCGTCGGACAGCGCTTCCTCCAGCAACCAGGTCACGAACGGTGACCGTGACCGTGACCGTGACCACGGTCGGGACCGTGACCGTGACCGTGACCGCCGGCGTGACCACTGCCGTGACGGCCGCGATGGCCGCGATGGCCGCGACGGCCGTGACGGCCGGGGCAACGGCCGCGACGGCCGCGATGGCCGCGATGGCCGGGGCAACGGTCGCGATGGCCGCGATGGCCGTGACGGTCGTGACGGCCGCGACGGCCGCGGCGGGCGTGACTTCGGTCGCGACGGCCGTGACGGCCGCGATGGCCGCGGACATGACCACTGCCGTGACAACCGCAGGCCGAGCGGTGGCATGCACACCGGTGGCGGTGCCATGGCCAAGGCCGTGCTCGCTGACTGGGACCAGGGCAGCGGTTACGGCGACGACCACGACAGGCGCGGCGGCCACGGCGACCGTGACCATGGCCGCGGCGGCGACCGCGACCACGGCCGTGGCGGCGACCGTGACCACGGCCGTGACCACGGCGGCTACGGCGACCGTGACCACGGCGGCTACGGCGACCACCGCAGGCCGCACGGCGGCATCCACACCGGTGGTGGCGGCCTGGCGACCGGCGGCGGGATGGCCGCGGGTTCCGTGCTGATGCTCGGCGGTCTCGGCGCCGGTGCGTACATGCTGCGCCGTCGCAATGCGTCGGGTACCGCGGCTGCCTGATCAGGCGCCGCACGGAGACCGATGCGCTGTCGCGGCCACCGTTCCACGTGGACGGTGGCCGCGGCGATTGCGTACCGATGCCCCCCTCAACGCCCCACCGCCTCGTTCACGAAAGGCACCCTGACATGACCGCCCCGCAGTCGCCTCAGCCGAAATCGAATCCCTCCCGGACCGCCTCCACGTCGCGCCCCATCGGCCGCGGTCTGCTGTGGTCTGCGGGAGCGTTTCTGCTGGGCTCACTCCTCGTCTACAACTCCGTGGACACCTCTGCGGACCCCAAGCCGCAGTCCCACTCCGCCGTGGCCGAGTCCGCCAACCCGCGCAGCTCCGCCTCCCCGGCGGTCCCCGACCTGGCCCTGCCCCGCTCCGCACCGAAGCGGGTGACGATTCCGCAGATCGCCGTAGACGCGCCCTTCACCCAGCTGACCATCGGCCCGACCGGGCAGCTCAACGCGCCGCCCGGGAACGACAAGAATCTCGTCGGCTGGTACAAGGACGGTGCCGCGCCGGGCGAGCGCGGATCGGCGATCATCGCCGGTCACGTGGACACCAAGACCGGACCGGCGGTGTTCCTGCAACTCGAATCGCTCAAGCCCGGCGCCACGATCAACATCACCCGTGAAGACGGCATCATCGCCAGCTTCAAGGTCGACTCCGTCGAGACCTTCAACAAGGCGCGCTTCCCCAATGAGCGGGTCTACGCCGACACCCCCACCGCGCAGCTTCGCGTGATCACCTGTGGCGGCGCATACGACCGGAAGGTCAAGGACTACGTCGACAATATCGTGGTGTTCGCCCACCTCGCCTCGTTCAGAAACGCCTGAGTGGGCTCCCTGCGCATCGCAGAGACCCGCACCGGCATCTCAGGACAAGCCCAGGCCGCCGCTCCACCGACCGGCCTGGGCTTTGTCATGGCCGGGGGCCGTGCGCCGTGGACCGTGCGCCTCGCGCCGTGCGCCGGGGCCGATGCCGTGCTCCCCTCCGCCCCTCGACGCCGACCCTTCATTTCGCCCGCCCGGTAGTGCGACACGCGGTGCCCCGCCCCCTTCTCCCGACAGGGAATTCCCGGGGAATAATGAGCCACCGATCACACCACCGGCCCGCCATTGCCCGGCCGATGAGTTTTCACGAGGCACCCAATTCCGCCCTGTTGACGGGATGAGAATGAGCGCTGGATGTCAAAAGCCATCGGGTCCGCGCCGGGGCCCGAAGCCGGCCCGCGGCGGCACCGCGGCGACCGACCGTATGCTCCGCATTCTGCTGCGTCGCCGCAAACGGTCGCTGAGCACCGAGGATGTGACGGTCACCGACCGGCCCGCCGTGCACAAGGCCGTGTCGGCGGCCGCCCTGGGCAACACCATGGAGTGGTTCGACTTCGGGGTCTTTGCCTACCTGGCCGGCGCCTTGGGAAAGGTCTTCTTTCCGTCGAGTTCCCCCGGCGCCCAGGTGGTCTGGACCTTCGCCACATTTGCTGCGGCGTTTCTCGTCCGGCCGCTGGGCGGCCTGGTATTCGGTCCGCTCGGCGACCGTATCGGCCGTAAACGGGTGCTGGCCGCCACCATGATCATGATGGCGGTCAGTACCTTCGCGGTCGGATTCCTGCCCACCTACAACTCCATCGGCTTCGCCGCACCGGTCCTGCTGCTGATCTGCCGCCTGGTACAGGGGTTCTCCACGGGCGGGGAATACGCGGGAGCGACCACATACATCGCCGAATACGCACCGGACACCCGGCGCGGATTCCTCGGCAGCTGGCTCGACTTCGGCACCTTCGTCGGCTACGCGCTCGGCTCCGGCCTGGTCACCCTGCTCACTGCCGCGCTCGGGGACGAGGGGCTGGTGGACTGGGGGTGGCGGCTGCCGTTCCTCGTCGCCGGCCCGTTGGGGCTGATCGGTCTGTACATGCGACTACGGCTGGAGGAGACCCCGGCCTTCCAGCGCGAGGCCGAACAGGCGCATCGCGACGCGGAGGAGGCCCGTGCCGCGGGCGGCGCGGACCCGGTGGAGGAGGCCCGGCAGTCCGGTCAGGGCCGGCTCAAGGAGATCTTCACACGGCACTGGGAGGCGGTGCTGATCTGCATGGGCCTGGTACTGCTCTACAACGTCACCAACTACATGGTGACCTCGTATCTGCCGACGTTCATGACCGAGACCCTCGGCCAGGACGCCCTCACCGCCCAGCTGCTCGTGCTCGGCACCGTGATCGTCGTGGTGCTCACCATCACCACCGTGGGCCGCACCTCCGACCGTTGGGGCCGCCGGCCCGTCTTCATGGCGGGCAGCGCCGCCATGATCGTCCTCGCCGCGCCCGCGGTGCTCCTCATCCGCGCCGGCGGCATCCTGCTGCCGGCCTTCGGATGCCTGATCCTGGGGCTGTTGCTGATGTGCTTCGCGGGCACCTCCGCATCGACACTGCCCGCACTGCTCCCGACCCGGCTGCGCTACGGCGCGCTGTCGATCTCCTTCAACATCTCGGTCTCGCTCTTCGGCGGCACGACCCCGCTCATCGCCTCGGGGCTGGTCCAGGCGACCGGCGACGACATGATCCCCGCCTACTACCTGATGGTCGCCGGCCTCATCGGGCTCATCGCCACCTTCTTCCTCCATGAGACGGCCGGCAAGCCACTGCGCGGCTCCGGCCCGATGGTCGAGAGCGGGGAGGAGGCCCAGGAGCTGGTGGCCAGGAGCCGTACCGAAGCGGGGCGGCGGGCCCGGGACATCTGGATCCGGCCGCGGCGCCCCTGGGCGCGGCACTGAGGGTGGCCGACGGGCGCCGCACGGGGCGCCCGCGCGCCCGTGCCCCGCCCCGGCTCACCGAGGCCAGGATGACTGCGCCCACCTCAGCTGGCCCGGGCCGGGAGCGCCCACCCCACTCACCCGGGCAGCGCAATCGCGCCGGACCTATCCCCGCACACTCGCGTCCCAGCGCCACGTGGTGCGCCGAGGCTGCCCCGCCAGCTCGGCGCGCCCGGTGGCCCACAGGAGGGCGCGCCACGGATCGTCGGCCACCGGGACGTCCGGAAACAGGCGGGCGAGCACCCGGGCACACAGATCGGCGGGCGGGTTCCAGCCGAGTCCGAGGCCCTCCGTCAGGTCATGTGTGTGCACCAGGGTTTCCACGGCGCCCATCGCGGCGAAGCCCGCCGGGTCCGACACGCCGAACACATGGTGCGCCCGCACCTTCGGGGGCGTCGTACGCACCATGGCCACCAGCAGCGCGCCGCTCGCCTCCAGCACCTGAAGCAGCCCCGCGGGCCCCGCCGTGCGGTCGGCATGCACGGCGTTCGCGGGGCCGCCGGCCCGTCGGCTCTCCCACACGAAGGGCACATTGCCCTCCAACGGCGGCCTCCTGGGGCCCAGTTGGACGGCGTAGGCGAAGAGATCGTCGCTGAGGTGCTCGGCGGTCTCCCAGCAGTCCCACTCCAGCGAACCGGCCCTGGCGTTCCAGGCCGTCGGCGGCGCCTGGCGCAGTACGGACACGGCGAGCTGTACGGCACGGTCCAGATCGTCCGCGGTGACGGCGGACTCCGGGAGTGCGGCTTCGGTGGTTCGCGAGGTTGACCGGGACATGGTGGGACCGTACCGCGTACGAGCGAGAGCGGGCGGAGCCGGGGCCTGCGCGTGCGGGCAACGGGATCTGACGGTCTATCGTGGGCCCATGTCCGCCCCAGAACTGATCCGTATCGTCTCCCGTGACTCGCCCATGGCGCTGGCCCAGGTGGAGCGCGTCCGCGCCGAACTCGCCGCGCTGCATCCCGGCATCGCCACGGAGGTCGTCCCGGTCAAGACCACCGGCGACCGCTGGATGGGCGCCCTCTCCCAGGTCGAGGGGAAGGGGGCGTTCACCAAGGAGGTCGACGCCGCCCTCCTGGCCGGCGAGGCGGACCTCGCGGTGCACTGCGTCAAGGACATCCCCGGTGACCGCCCGCTGCCGGCCGGCACGACCTTCGCCGCCTTCCTGGAGCGCGACGACGTCCGTGACGCGCTGATCCACCCCGGCGGGCTCACCCTCGACGAACTCCCCGCAGGCACCCGGATCGGCACCTCGTCGGTCCGCCGGATCGCCCAGCTCGCCGGATCCCATCCGCAGCTCCAGTGTGTGCCGATGCGCGGCAACGCCAACCGCCGGATGGAGAAGCTGGCAGCCGGTGAGGCGGACGCACTGCTGCTGGCCGTCTCCGGCCTCGAGCGCATCGGCCGCACGGACGTGATCACCCAGGTCCTGTCCGTGGACGAGATGTGCCCGCCCGTCGGTGCGGGCGTGCTGGCCCTCCAGTGCCGCGAGGACGACACCGAGACCATCGACGCCGTCAGCGGCCTCGGGCACCCCCAGACGTTCCAGGAGACGACCGCCGAACGCATGCTGCTGCACGTCCTACAGGGCCACTGCAACAGCCCGATCGCCGGCTACGCCAAGACGGACCGCCGCGGCGAACTGTCCCTGCGGGCCTGTGTCTTCACCCCGGACGGCAAGACGGTCCTCAACGCACACGAATGGGCCGGCCCGCTCACCCCGGAGACCCTCGGCACGTCCGTGGCCGTCGCCCTGCTGCGCCAGGGTGCACGCGAACTGATCGACGGCATCGCGCACTGAGTACCGCGCCCCCGGAGAGCGGGCCACTACGGCCGGCGGCGGTTCACTACGGCCGGTGACGGTCACTACGGCCGGCGGCGGCCACGGCGGCCGGTGGCGGCCACGGCGGCCGGTGGTCACCCTGCTTTCCGGGCCGCTCCGGCGTTGCTCCGGAGCCTTGGCCCGACGTGCAGTGCCCGGCGACCAGCTCCGTCACTCGTCGAGATCGACCCGGAACGTCAGCAGATTCGTCCCGACCGCCCGGACCGCCGTGCTGTTGAGCCGGGGCAAGGTCTTGAGCCGTGCGCGGGCGTCGTCCTCCGGGACCGGATGGGCGGTACCGGCATACCAGCGTCCCTTGATCCGGACCCGCACCTGCGGATGCGCCTGAATATTCCGCACGTACTGCGACTTCTCGCCGTACTCGGAAACGAACCAGAAGGCCCGCCCGATACGGCGTCCACCGATGGGTGTCCGCCGCGGCAATCCGGACTTCCGCCCGGTCGTCTCCAGAAGAGTCTGCTGCGGAAGCCGGGAGAGGATCGGATTGCCGATCCTCCTCTGGAACGACGTAACCGCCCGGAACTTGATCTCGCGATAGCGCGACATCCACGGCCTTCCCGTTGGGTGCTTAGTTGTTGCTGCCGCTGGCACTCGCCACGCCGGACGGTCACGGCGCGCGTGAGGCGTCGCGGCCCGGGGCCGACCGCCTCACCATAGGACCCCGCACCAGCGCGAGCGGCTCATCAACGCCGGGTGCTATCGCCCCTGTGCCCGACGGTGTCGTCTTCCCACGGCACGACGACGACCTGCACCTCGTCCTCGTACACCACCCTTCCGGGATCCGTCGACTCGACCCTTTCGCAAGCCACAGCATGAGCCGCGAGGATCTCCAGGTAGCCGTCGACCCGCTCGATGAGATGCCCGGCGGTGGCCTTGAACCATGCCACCGCTCCCGGGTTCAGATCGTGGTCGTAGACCCTGGGGTCGACGTGCGAAGGGTTGGGATAATGCGCGTCGTACCAATCATTGCCGGCACGCCAGAACCGGTACTGCTCCTCACTCAGCCTGCCCTCCCGCGCAAGCCCGTTGGCGAGCGCGAAAACGCCGGGGAAGTGACCTCTCGGACTGCGCGTATCCCCCTGAAACCGCACGTATAACGCCGCACTCATGAATCGCCTCCTGAATCGCCGCCTGCTGATTTCTGCCCTGCCGCCTCCACTGGCTACACGACAGGTGGCCTGCCGGCGCGCGTCAGCCGGAGAACGGTTTGCCACCGCAAGGGAGGCCCGGGCCGGCCGCCGCTCCGTTCGAAGACGATATGGCCCAGCTGTTCGGGCGCCACGCGCTTCGCGTGGTGACATCGGGGGGCTCAGGTTGCGGTCTCATGGTCTGGGATGATCTTTTGCGTGCTCGCCGCGCACATGACACGATGTCCAGCGCCGCACGGGGGAGCGGCACACGTGTGGGGACAACCTCCCTTTGCGCACCGCGTTTTCCACCGTGGTGCTCCCTTCTTCCCGGGGCGGCGAGAACCTACCAAGCCGCAGTACAAGGAATCACTAGGGAACGGGACGAGACATGACGACTTCCACACACACCTCCAGCCCCACGCCGATTTACGAAGAGCTCGTCGAGGAGCACGGAGATATCCTCGCCGAAGCCCGCGAGGCCGCGGAGCGTTCTCAGCTGACGGCGTCCCAGGCGCTGGACTGGAGTGATCTGCGCCGTCGCTGACCGAGGTCTGCTCGGTTATCAACGGCAGCAGATGGCGGCAGACGGCAGGAGTCGGCAGCTGGCGGCAGGAATCGGCGGAGCGGTTGCTGGACGGATCGGTTGCCGGACGGTTCAGGTGCTGTCGGGGAATGTGTCGACCAGTCGCGACGGTGCCGCTTGTTTCCAGGAATCCACGAGGATGTCCCATAGCTCGGTCAGGTCCTCGAGCGCGGCCAGGCGCACTCTCACCCAATGGGAGCTCGCCTCGTGCGGCGGTACCCAGAACTTTTCCGGTTCCGCTGCGATCAGCTCCTTGCGCTCATGAATGGGGCATCGCACGGCGAATGACGTCTCATCGTCGGGGATCGTGATGAACATCTTCCCGGCGACCCGGAAGGTGGGCATCTCCCAGGCTTCCTTCTCCACTGTCTCGGGCAGGGAGAGGGCGATACGGCGGACGTCAGCGGAATCGATCACGTGAGTACTTTAGACGTGCGGTGAAGTGCACGGACAGGGATGTGCCGGGCTCTTCGCATTCGCGAGCTTCCGCGAGGTCCGCGCCCGCTCTTGCTCACGGGGCGGAGTGTGTTCCCTTGTCCCGGATCAGGTTCTCGACGTGGTCGAAGCGCTCGTGCAGCGTGTGCAGCTCCGAACGCAGCGCCTCCGCGTCCTCGCGCGCATGGTTCCCCACCGCCTTGCCCAGGCGGACCATGTCCTGCTCCGCGTGGCCGACGAACCAAGTGGCGAGAGCCGCGGTGATGACCCCGAATGCCGTAATGGCGCTGAGCATCAAGAGGGAAGCGATGACGCGGCCCCATAGCGTGACGGGATAGAAATCCCCGTAACCCACGGTCGTCGCCGTCTCGATCGACCACCACAACGCCTTCGGATACGACGTGATATTGGCGTGTGGCGCGCCGGATTCGGCGACCACGACCAGAGCGGCACCCGCGAGGAGTACCGCGGTCATGACCACAGTGACCCAGATCGCCGCTTGTGCGTGCAGCCGGCGCCATGCCTCATTACGGAAGAGGCGATTCAGTACGGACACGAGAAACGACGGCACCAAGGGGCGTCACCTTCCACTGCGGCCTGGTGGGCAACCGGCCTTCCGCCATCGCTGACATGAAGGGACATTAACAGGAGCGAACGCCATGCCCCGGATATGCCGGCGGTCGCGATCAGCGCGAGGAACCGTCCTGGCGGGGCGTGGCCGGGGGATCGCCATGGACGGCGTGCAGATAGAGCGCCAGGGTGTCGACCGTGAAGTACGAGCTGTACGAGACATCCGGGAAGTCGCCGCCCGTGTGATAGCCGCCGATGACGCCGATGAGGGCGTAACCGGTGAAATCCCGCACCAGGAACGGACCGCCGGAGGTGCCGCCGATATAGCCCGCACAGGCAATTTCCAGGAAATTGCCGGGGGCGGCGGGATCGGTGCTGGTGTATCGGTGTGTGGAGGAGGTGCAGTCGAGGGGCTTGGGGTGGGTGGTGTCCTTGTTGCCGGGGTAGCCGATGAGCCGTACGTTCCGGTGGTCATAGCCCGGGTACGGCAGGAGGTCGAAGCCGCCGGTCACCTCCTCCACCTCGGCGCCGTCCTCCCGCGCGCCGAGCCGCACGACCGCGTAGTCCCAGCGGGCGCCCGCGCTCATGCCCAGGTCGTAGTAGCGCTGGTCGAGGTAGATGCGCTCGATGGGGTAGATGCCGTGCGGCTTCAGCCCGTCGTGGTACTGCGGGACGAACGACAGATGCCGCTTCGGGTCGGGGGAGCGCAGACAGTGCGCGGCGCTGACCACCAGGTCGCGGTGCGGACTGCGGACGACCGTGCCGCCGCAGAACCGGCCGGTGTTGCTGCCGTCCGTCCAGAAGAACGTGCCCACCTGGGGGAGACCGTCGAAGGGGTGGCTCGGCGGGGTGGTGGCCGTCGCCGGGCGCGGCGCTCCCGTGCCCTTTCGCGCGGCGGCCGGACGCGCTGCCCGCATCCGCTGCGGAGTCCAGTACGTGTCGGCCGACTCGGCGGTGAGGCGCGACCGGTGCCCGTTGCTGTACGGGGTAGCGGCCGCGGGCGGGGCCGGGGCGAGGGTGAACGACAGCCCGAGCAGCAGCGGGGTGAGCAGCAGGGCGAGGCGGCCGCGTACAGCAATCGGTCTGCTCATGATCCGGGTCCTCCCGAGGGCCGGCGTACGGAACGAGAGACGTGCGCGAGGCGAGCGTGCCATGGTCCTACGGCCGGGGAGTGTATGGCGAGAGTCCGGGCCGGAATGTCTGGCACACCGTCAAGAGCGCATGAGGTGAGGGCTGGGCGCGGAACTCATGGCTCCGCGTAGCTGAACCGGGGCCGGGCCGGAGCCGGAGCCGGAGCCGGAGCCGGAGCCGGAGCCAGGGTCGGTCCGACGGCCCGCCGGGCTCACCGGTCCGACGAGCCCCGGGCATGCGGGCCGCCGGCCAGGCCCCGCCACTCAGCAGGTCGGCAGGTGCCGGGCGAAGAACGAGAGCACGTGGCTGCGGACCAGGGGGACCGACACGGCCGGGTCGATCGCGCCGACCAGCTTGATCCGGTGGGCGGCGGACATCAGCCCGGCGGCCTGCAACTGGGGAGCTATGGCGGCGTAGTCGTTGAACACGGCGTGCGCGGCGTGGTCGAACTGCCGACGGGTGACGCGGCCGCCGTGCGGATGGGCGAGCATCGCCGACCAGGAACGCTCCAGTTCCTTCCGGTAGGGAAAGCCATCGGTTCCCAGGAGGAGCAGCGGCCGGTCCGTGCCGTATTGGGCGATCGGGAAGAGCCTTCCTTCCTGACCGGGGGAGGCCGGAGGGTGGTCCAGAAAGCCTTCCAGGTTGATCGCGGCCTGGATGCGGCGGTCCTCGTACATCGCCTCGGCCGCGGTGGTGCCACCGGCCGAGTGGCCGTAGATGCCGACCCGCCGCAGGTCGAGCGCACGGCTGAGGTGCTCCGGCAGCGGGCGGCCCGCCGCGTCCGGATTCCGTCCGGCGGCCAGCGCCGCCAGCTGGTTCAGCACGAACCGGGTGTCGGCGATCCGGGTGTCGATCGCGGTACGGAACATCTCCGGGTCCGTCCGCGGGTCTCCCCTGAAGACCGTCTCGCGGACCTTCTTGCGCCCCGCCCTCGCGTGGGGAAACTCGACCTCGCTGCCGTCGCCGGGGTGGTCGACGGTCACCACCACGTAGCCGTGGGCGGCCAGTTCTTCGGCGAGACCGGTGCCGAGGGTGCGCGGGTCGCCGCCTCCCGGGCTGTACAGCAGCACCGGCCGTCGCATGTCCTGCGCGGGGGCGCCCGTATGCGCATGGGTCCTGGTGGCCGCCCAGTTCACACCCTTCGCCGGCAGCCCCTCATGGAAGAGCGGGTCGATGAACGGCAGACGCTGCGCGGCGCCCCGGGACATCTGCGGTGCGACCGGATAGCCGCGGACGGTGCGGGCCGGATAGAACACCGTCGCCATCACTTCCCGTACGGGGAGGGGCTCCCATGGGTCGCGCCGGGTGCGATCGACCAAATACAGCGTGGTGACCCCGATCCGGTGCGGCCCGGTCGGCGCCGGCAAGCGGAGCGTGAGGTCCTTCGCGCCGCGGGCCTTCCCGGGCGCCGCCTGCGCGACCCCGCCGCCGGCAAGCAGCATCGTGGCGGCCAGCGCGGCTGTGGTGGTGAGGGTCCGACGCTTCACTCCGGCCCCCTCCTCACCGCCGGGCACGGCACCCTCACGGCCGCGCTCCAGTGCAGACCTGTCGTCCAGTCCGGATCTGTCGCCTGCTCGCTCACCCTCGTTGACGTTCTTGCGGAACATGGCTCTCCCCTTGTGCCTCTGTGATCTCGGTCCTTGTGCCTTCCGGCCGCCCCTGAGTGAATGACGGGGCGTGGCCTGGATGTTGGCAGCGAGCGGGGAAGGCCGGCCATCGTTCAGGCCCTGCCCTAAACGATGGCGATCCGCCGCCAGGGAGAGTAGTGATCCGGATCCATTTCACGGCGGCCGACTTCGCCCAGGTCCGGTTCGCGCCCCGGCCGGCCCCGCTGCAAGAGCTGAACGTGGCGCTCATGAAGATGTGCATGCCGGGCGACGAGTTGCTGTTCGGCCGCTGGCGACGACGGTTGCTCCAGTCCCTGCCGCCCGCCGTCCAGCCGTTCGGTGACCTGGTCCCTGGCAAGGTGGCCCCCGTTTTCCTCGACGTTTTCAGCGACACCCTGACGGACGGACTGGAGACCGTCCGAGCGTCACCGCCGGAGCTGGTCCGCGCCGAAATCGAGCGGGTCTACGCCCGGCAGCCGTCCCCGGCTCCGCTGTGGCTCCGCGATCTGTACCGGGGTGACGGCTCCGCCTGGCACCTCCTCCGCCGTGCGCAGCATGCGGCGTTCGATACGGCACTGCGCCCCGTGTGGCCCGTGGTGCAGGACCTCCACCAGGCGGAGTTCGCCCGCCATGCGCTGGCGGTGGCCGAGCACGGCATCGGGGCGGCACTCACCGGACTTGTCCCGGGCGCCCGGCTGCACGAGAACGTCTGGCACTGCGCGGCGCCCTACGAGCACGACATCGAGCTGCGCGGGCGCGGCGTACTCCTGCTGCCCACCTTCCACTGGACCGGCCACCCCCTCATCTCCGACCTGCCCGACCGGCCCGTCGCCGTCACCTATCCGGCCGGCCCGGGGCTGCCGCTCTCGCCGGCCGGGGCGGTCGGCACGGACGAGGCGCTCGCCGGCGTGCTGGGACGAACCCGCTTCGACATCCTGCTTCTCCTCGCGGACGAACACACCACCGGCGAACTCGCCCGGCGGCTGAACGTCAGCAATGCCACCGCTTCCGCCCACACCGCCGCACTGCGCGGCGCGGGCCTGATCACCACGGCCCGTGCGGGACGGGCGGTCCTGCACCGGCGCACGGCGATGGGGAGCCTGCTGGTGCAGCGCCGTGTCCGATCGGGAAGCGCGAGCGGCTGAGGCGGAGCCTTGAGGGAGGCAGCGGCTCGGGGGAGGACGCGGCCTGGGGGAGGGGCGGCTCGCGGAGGCACCAGGCAGCCGGGACAGCCTTCCGGGCTCATTCCGGCCGCGTCCGGAGCCGCTCGGCCAGGAAGGCGATGATCTCGTCCCGCGCCTCCATGGTGGGGTGACCTTCCTGGTCGACGAGGTGTGCCGTGACGACGCTATGGGCGCAGCCGACGACGTCACGGAAGAAGGGCGGCGGGTTCGTGTTCGCCGTCTCGGCCTTGAGCACCCGGCCGTCGAAGGCGTCCCCGAGCAGCGCGCGGTAGGCCGCGAACCGCCGGCCGGTGCACCACCTGTCGTTGTCGAAGCGGTAGCCGAGCACCTGCAATCCGTCTCGCGCCACGCGGTCCGCCACGGCAGCCGCGTCCTCGTCGCTGATCTCCAGACCGCCGGGGTCGTCGAGCGGAAGCGACGGATGGTTGACGACCGGTGCGATGACGGCGGGTTCGAGCGCCATGGTCAAGGCGAAGTTGCCGGTGAAGCACAGCCCGACGGCGCCGACGCCGGGCCCGCCACACTCCGCGTGCGCCAGGCGCGCGAGGCCGCGCAGCCAGCTGACGACGGGGCTGGTGCCGCCACCGGCGAACGCCCGGAACTCGGCGCTGACGCACGCCCGTCGCACGATGGTCTCGCGCGCCCCGGCGAGCGGATACGCACCGTCGACGCCGAAAAGAGAGGGCAGGTAGACGGAGAAGCCGGCCGCCCGCACCCACCGCGCGAACCGCGCGACGTCGGGGCTGATCCCCGGCATCTCGGGCAGGAGAATGACCGCCGGCCCGGCCCCGGACACATACACGGTCTTCTCGACGCCATCGACGCCATCGACGCCATCGACGCCATCGACGCCATCGACGCCATCGACGCCATCGACGCCATCGACGCCATCGACGCCATCGACGCCGTCAACGTCACCGACGCTGACGGCTCTCCGCACGAAATCGTCCAAGGGATCGTGCTGTCCTCGCAGGTTCGTCATGACCGAGATCATGCGGAGCGGCCGCCCCTCCTGAGAAGCGGCGGCATCGCCACGTATCCCGGTAATATCGCCACCCGTTCCAAAGCGCCGGAGGGGCCCGCATGAGTCCGCTGCGAGTGGGTGTGCTGGCCTACCCCGGCTGCTTCGCGTCGGAGGTGTTCGGAGTCCCCGATCTCCTGACGATGGCCACGCACGTCGCCGCGGCGCACGGGGCGGATCAGCCGGCCTACGAGGCGTCGGTCATCTCGCCCCGGCGGCGTGTGACCGCGTCCGGCGGCTCGGTCCTCGACGTCTCGGCGATACGCCCGGTGGACGTCCTGATCGTGCCGGGCTTCGAGCTCTCGCCCACGCTCGATCTCGACGCGACACTCGCCGGCCTGGGGCCGGAAGTGGCGTCGATCCGGTCCCAGGCGGCCTCGGGGACAGCCGTCGTATCGATCTGCGTGGGCGCCTTCCTGATCGCCGAGGCCGGACTGCTCGACGGGCGCGAAGCGACCACGTCCTGGTTGTTCGCGGAACGCTTCGCCCGCCGGTACGCCGAAGTCCGCCTCCGCCCGGAGAGCCTGGTCGTGACCGACCGGGGGGTGACGACCACCGCGGCCTTCAGCGCCATGTACGACTTCGCGCTGCAATTGATCCGCGCGCACGACGGCCCCCGCGTCGCCCGCAGCACCGCGCGGATCGCGCTGGTCGATGACGCACGCTCCACGCAGGCTCCCTATGTGGATTCGGGGCTCATACCCACGGTGGGCAGGGAGTTCTCGCTCGGCGTCAAGCGGTGGCTCGACCAGAACCTCAGCGTGCGCTACGACCTGCCCACCCTCGCCCAGGAGTTCCACGTCAGCACGAGAACCATGCTCCGCCGCTTCGGCGACGAAGCCGGCCAGACGCCACTCGCCTACCTCCAGACGGCCCGGGTGCGTCGAGCCAGGCACTTGCTGGAGACGACGGACAGGACCGTTGCGAGCATCGCCGCCGACGTCGGGTACCGCGACGCCGGAGCGTTCAGCGGCATCTTCGCCCGGCATACGGGCCGGCGGCCGAGGGAGTACCGCGCGATATTCCGTCGTCGCTGCGATCGCGGCGGGTGACCTGTCGCAGCGAAGGCCGAGCCTTCTCACCGAAGGTTGGGCACCAAGTCACGCGAGACCGAACGGAGGGGAGCCGGGTGGGCCTCTGAGGCTTGTCGCTCCGTGGCTACATCACGTCGCCCCTCAGAACACGATCGAGCGCCGCCCGGCCTGCGGGTCCCCATGTCGGCTTGCCGCCAGGAAGGCCCCGGTCTCCGTTCTGGCCCATCAGCATGAGGAACAGGCTTTTCAGAGCGGCCAGCCCGCGGGCGCGCCGGATCGTCGCCTGGTCCACCTGCCCGTACACGTCGAAGAACCGTGCGGCGGCGCCTGCGGGAAGGATCACCCATGCGGCCGCGAGATCCCACGCCGGATCGCCGGCGAACAGGTCACCAAAGTCGATCACGCCCGCCAGCGTGCCGTCCGAGACGACGACATTCGCGGGATGAAGGTCACCGTGCACCCATACCGGCGGGCCCTCCCACTCGGGGGCCGCAACGGCGTCATCCCAGATGGCCCGGACCTCGCCGGCGATGCCGTCGGGGACAACGGTTTGAAAGAAGTGGTCGAAGCCGTCGGTGCACTTCTTGGGGTGAGCGCCGCGGTCCGAACTGGTCGGCGCCTCGGTGGGCGCCTCCACATGGAGCGCCCTGAGGAAGCCCGCCAGCGTATCGGCCGCGTGGTCGCCGCGGCTGATCGAGGTGAGGTCCAGTGGCTCACCAGGCACCCACGTCATGATGGTCCAGGGCCTCGGGAAGCGTGCGGACGGTTCACCGGTCCGCACAGGGTTCGGGACCGGGAGCGGCAGGCGCGGGGCCAGGACGGGCAGCCATCGGCGCTCCTTGCGCTGGAGATCCGGGGCACGTTCCGTACGCGGCATGCGCACGGTCAACTCGTCGCCAAGGCGCCACTGTTGGTTGTCCCATCCGCCTGCTACCTCACGGATGGCCATCCCTGCAAGGTCCGGATGCTGCTCCTGTAACAGGTCGTGGACCAGGTCTGCGGTGATCTCGATCTCGGAGTCGGTCATACGAAGGCACAGTACTGGGGGAGGCGAAGCGGCCCTCGCCAGCCTCGCGTGCGTGCGATCCGCCGTGCGTTTGGGCAGGGTTTCGAGGTGCGTTTCAGATAGGGTGGGGGCGGAGGTGTTCGCTGTGCCCAACGATCAGGATGAGCTGTTCGCATCGGTCGATGCGCTGCTCGAGCAGGCTGCCGCGCAGGACGCATTGCCCGAGCCGGCCGAGCGCAAGCGGCTGCGGGAGGCCGGTGGCCTGAGCCAGGATCAGGTCGCCAAGGCCCTCTCGGTGCGGCGCGAGACCATCACCAGCTGGGAGCTGGGCCGGACCGAGCCGCGGCCACCGAAGCGCGCGGCCTACATCCGGCTCCTGGAGGGCCTGGCCGAACGGTTCCCCACCCAGGGGGGCCAGGGCAGCACGCCGCCGCCCTCTGCCGCGCCTGAAGTGGGCCGCGGCCCTGCCGCCACACCACCGCAGTCGCCGCCGGCCCCGGCCGTGACCCCGCCCTCGGCACCCGGTCCTGCCCCCGATCCTGCTCCCGTTCCCGCCCCCACCCGGACCGCGCGCACCGGACCCTCCTCGTCACCCTCGTCATCCTCGACCACCTCCCGTCGCCCGCCCGCAAAGAAGGCCGCCGCGAACAAGCGGGCCGCCACTTCGGCCGCGCCCCCGTCCCCGCCCGCTGCCGATCCCCGATTTGTCCACGGCCCGCTCGCCGTACTGGACGGCGACGGCTCGGCGTACTGCGTCGACGGTCTGGTCCTCGACTGCCCTGCCACGACCTTCCCGGCCCTGGCCGAATGGACACTGCGCGAGGCGAAGCTGGGTGCGACGCGCCTCCACCGCCACGGCAAGGACGCCGATCCGCTCGTCGTCCTCACCGCCGAAGCCGCCGAACGCCTGGGCCTGCCCCGCGAGTTGGAGGACCGGCGAGGTCTGCGGCTGCCGGAGGACCACCCGGTAGTCAGGCACCTCCTGCGTGCGAAGTGGCGCCTCACCCGCCGTGGTTTCGGGCCCTGGCCGCGCGTCTACCGCCCGGCGCAGGGCGGGGAGCGGCAATGTGTGCAGTTCGCGATCCTTCCCTGGGGCGCGCTGGATGCCCGCTCCTGGGGGGATTCGGACCAGCTGCCGCCGGCGGAACTCGCGCGCGTACTCGGCTCCTACGCGACCCGGGTCATCACCCCGCGCGGCTCGACCGCTGTCTGCGGCCTGGAGCTGATGACGGCGCTGCGCCCACCGACCCGCGCTGTCCGGGACGAGGCCACCGGCTCATGGGTGTCCGGCCCGAACCCTGGCGCCCTGACCGAGCCGGTCGACCCCGCGCCCCCCGAGGCGCCCGGCGAGCATCCGGTCGTCGCCTCCCGTTACCCTCGCCACCACGAACGCACCCCGGACCAGGTCCTGGACGAGGAGGCGTACGACTGGTTCCGGCCGCTCACCGACGAGGAGTGCGCCCAGGGCTACTCCTACGGGGTCGGCATCGACGTCAATATGGCCTTCGCGGCCGCTGCGAACCGCCTCAATGTCGGGACCGGCCCGGCCACCCACCTCAACTCCCCGGCATTCGACGCCAAGCTGCCCGGCTCCTGGCTGGTGGACCTCTCCCACCTTGACCTCGATCCACGGCTCCCGTCGCCCTTCACCCCCAAGGGCACCCGTCCCACCGGCCCGGCCTGGTACGCGACCTCGACCGTCGCCTACGCGGTGGAACTCGGTGCGCCGGTACGGCCGATCGAGGCATACGTCCGGTACGAGCACGGCGCCTACCTGGACGCCTGGTACACCCGGCTGCGCGACGCGTACATGGCCACCATGGCGGATCTCGGCGTCACCGCCGGTATGCCGGATGACGACTTCCTCGCCGCCATGGCCCGCCACAAGGACCTCGATCCGGGGCAGGCCGCTGTGTTGTCCGCCATCAAGTCGTCCGTCAAGGGAGGCATCGGCAAGCTCCGTGAGCGGCCGCAGGGCATCGGCTACAAATACGGTGAGCGGTGGCCTGCTCTGGAGCGGCCGACCTGGAGCCCGCACATCCGGGCGGAGCTCATCGGCAAGGCCCGTACCAACATGCACCGCAAGATGCGGAAGCTCGCGTCGGCCGGCGTCTTCCCGGTCGCCGTACTGTCGGATTGCGCCGTCTACCTCTCACACGGCGCCGGCCCGCTCGACTTCCTTCCCCGTACGGAAGAGGGCAAGCCGCTGCCGGGCGGGTTCCGGCTCGGCGTCTCCCCGGGCATGGTCAAGCACGAGGGCACCCAGGACTTCCTGTGGGTGGCCTCGATGATCGAGGACGAGCAGATCAACCCGGCCCGGCACATCAAAGGCAGCGACGCCGCCGCAGGCGGAGAGTAGGCAGACGCGATGGGCATCCTCGGCGACAGCCTCGACAAGGCCGCGGCGAATACCGCCACACGTCCGATTCCGAAATCCGCCGGTGCGCAGATGCGGTTCCTGGTGAAGCGCGAGAAGGGCTCCACCAAAGCGGTGGCGCAACGACTGGGCATTTCCCAGCGCACGGTGGAGCGTTACCTGAAGGACCAGATCAAGCGGCCCCGTAAGGAACTTGCGGCGCGACTTGTCGCCGAGGTCACCAAGGACTGGCAGCCCCGGATCCGCGACCGGGCCAAGAAGCAGGCGGCCAGTACGGGCGGCATCGTCATCGAGACCCGGGCCCGCTTCGGTTTCACCGCCGCACCGGGCACCACCGACGACGGCCGTATCCGTCTCATCACCCAGCATCTGCCCCCGGCGTACGCCGCCCGCCTCTTCGACGCCCAGGCCGCCGGAGCATCGGAACAACAGCTCCAGAACATCGCCGCGGAGGGCCTTCAGGAGATCTATTTCAAGGACCGTGGCCGGCGGGCGGATGGGCTCCAGGTGGAGTTCACCGATATCGATTATGTCGAGATGGATTTTTAGCGCGTTTGCTGCGGTCGTGGGGAGCGGTTGGCTGTGACTGAGCGCTTGAGTTGGCGAGTGAGCGTTGCGCTTGGCCAGTTGAGCGTGTCGGCTTGTGTGCCAGGGTGGCGGTAGAGAACTCGCGGGTGCGTACAGGCATCCGGACCTAGAACGTTGGGGAGTCGTGACGGTGGCGATGCGGGCATTTCCGCTGGTGGACGGGCCGGTGGAGTTACGGGGTGCGCTGGACTTGGAGAGGACGCAGGCGGGAGTGATGCCTCGCCGGTTGCCCGCGTGGACCAAGGAGCAGTACCAGGACCCGTCGGTCCACGGGGTGACGGTGATGCCTTCGGGGGTACGGCTGGTGTTCCGTACCGATGCGCGTGAGCTTGAGTTCGAGGTACTCACCTCCACAGGACAGCTCGACACCGACCCCCGACCTCGCCCGACCGGGATGCTGGAACTGCTGGTGGACGGTGCCCCCGCCGGGCGCCGGCAAGCACCGATGGGCAATGTGGTGCGGATGGCGGGTCCCGGGACCGCGCAGCGACTGGTCCCGGGGGAGCCGGGGACCGTGCGGTTCGCCGGGCTGCCGATGGGCATGAAGAACGTCGAGCTGTGGCTGCCCCAGCAGACCCCCACGGAACTGGTGGCACTGCGTGCTGACGGCGAGGTGCTGGCACCGTTGCCGGACGGTCGGCGCCGCTGGGTGCACCACGGCAGTTCCATCAGCCACTGCCTCGAAGCCGACGGCCCGACCGGTACCTGGCCGGTGGTGGCGGCTTCGCTCGGGGGAGTGGAGGTGATCAACCTCAGCCAGGCGGGCAACGACATGCTGGACCCCTATGTCGCCCGGACGATCCGCGACATGCCCGCCGACCTGATCAGCCTCAAGGTGGGCGTCAACATCGTGGGCCTGGCCACCTTCCGGCTGCGGACGTTCGGCCCGGCGGTGCACGGATTCCTGGACACGATCCGGGACGGCCACCCGGACACTCCGCTGCTGCTGATGTCCCCGGTGAGTTGTCCGGCACTTGAAGAGACTCCCGGCCCGACCGCGATGGGCCCTGACGGGAAGATCACAGCCCTGGGCGACCCGGCCGATGTGGCCCGTGGGGCGTTGTCGCTGACGGTGGTCCGTGACGAACTGGCCCGAATCGTGGCGGCCCGGCGAGCACGCGATCCCCACCTGCACTATCTCGACGGACGCGAACTGCTCGGCCCGCACGAGGTGGATGACCTTGCCGACGGCCTGCACCCCACCGCCGCCGCTTATCGCCGGATGGGCAAACGCTTCGCCGCGCACGCCTTCGCCGACGACGGCCCGTTCCGCTGAGTGAGCGGGGCTCCGCACCTGCGTCAGGTGCGGAGCCCGAGCGTACCGGCAGCCACCCTGTTCGCCCGCACGCTCAACTGGCCAACTAGAGTGCTCAGTCACATTGGCTGTGACTGGCGCTTCAGTTGGCGAGTGAGCGGCCGATTGGACGGCGGGGCTCTGACCCTGGCGCCCCCCCCAGAGTGGCAACGCCCAGGTCCGCAGTCGGACAGTGCGACCCGGCGACGGCGACCTTGCGGATTCCCGTAAGTAGTCCCTGGAATTATGAATTTGACGGTACGTCAGGTTTTCTTTGGGGCGGGCAGGGTGCGAAGTGCCGGGCGGGCGCCCCGTCCGCCTGTTGGGTCGCGGCCGGGCCTCCCGCCCTGCGCCTTAAAGTGATTATCCGAGATGTCGTGCGACCTTTAAATGCTTTCCCCGGGAGGGTATTCTCCGTTTGCGTGTGCATTTTGCTGGCCGGCTTCGCGGCCGGTTGACTGCTCGCTGTTTGCCCATGCGGCGGAGCAGACATTTCCATGCGGGACAAAGATCGTCCCGCCTTCTTTGGGGAGTGTCATGTTCGCCTTAGCGTCACCATCTTCGCAGCATGCCCGGGCACCCTACGCCGCATTGAATGCCGCGTTTGCCGCAGGTGCTGTTATTCCCGTGGGGGACACCCCGGAGGGAATTACCCTCACCTCGGACGGGGCCCGCGCCTATGTGGCCAACCGGGGCTCGAACACGGTGAGCGTGATCGACACCGCCACGAACACTGTGATCGACACCATCGCCACGGGGGCCGGTCCCACCGACGTGGCGATCAGTCCCGACGACACCCGCGCCTATGTAGCCGTCTTCGACGACGGTCTGGTCAGCGTCTTCGACCTCGCCTCGAACACCCTCGTCACGGACATCCCCGTAGGGGCCGGGGCGACGATGGCGGCGGTCACCCCGGACGGGACGCGCGTCTATGTGACGCGGCAGACCACCGATTCGGTGAGCGTGATCGACACCGCCACCAACACCGTCACCGGCACCGTGACCGTCGGGACCGGGCCGACCGGCGTGATTTTCACCCCGGACGGGACCCGCGCCTATGTGGCGAGCTTCTCGGGTTCGGTCAGCGCGATCGACACCGCCACCGACACCGTCGTCGCCACGATCCTCGCCGGCGACGTCCCCATCCTGCTGGCGGTCAGCTCCGACGGGGCCCGCGTCTACGTCACGAACGCCGGCAGCTCCACGGTGAGCGTCATCGACACCGCCACGAACACCACCACCGACAACATCGGCGTCAGCGCCCAGCCGCGCTTCCCGGCGCTGAGCCCCGACGGCGCCCATCTGTACGTGCCGAATTCCGGGCCGGACACGGTGAGTGTGATCGACACCGCCACCCACACCGTCGTCGAGAACATCAGCGCGGGAGACGGCCCCACCGGCATCGCCGTCTTCCCCGATGGGACACGCGCCTATGTGGGCAACGTCGATGCCGGCACCGTCGACGTCATGGCGACGAACGTGATCCCCGACCAGGGGACCATGGCAGGCGGAACCACCGTGACGCTGACCGGTCACCACCTGGCCAACGCCACCGCCGTGCACTTCGGCACCGCCCAGGCCGTGATCACCGCCAATACGGCGACATCGGTGACCGTCACCTCCCCCGCCGGCTCCGGTGTCGTCCCCGTGACGGTCACCACCGCGGGCGGCACCGGCACCCTCGGATCCTTCTACTACATGCCGACGCCCGCCCTCACCGGCATCAGCCCCGACGCCGGCCCCGTCTCGGGCAGCGACCAGGAGATCGTCATCACCGGCCGCAACCTCGCCGGAGCGATCGACGTGTACTTCGGCCCCACCCGAGCCGTCATCCAGAGTGTCTCCAACACCCAGGTCACCGTCAGAGCCGCCCATGCCCCGGCCCCGGGCGCCGTCACCGTCACCGTGATCACCAGCGGCGGGAGCGCCGACGGCCCGTTCTACACCTACGTCGACCACCCCGCCGTCACGGACGTCAGCCCCAGCGCGGGGCCGACCTCCGGCGGCACCGGGGTGACGATCACCGGCACCGGCCTGAATTACACCGAACAGGTCACCTTCAACGGCACGCCGGCGCCCTTCGCGGTCATCTCCGACACCACCGTGACCGCCGTGTCCCCGCCCAGCGCCACCGAGGGCACCTTCGACGTCACCGTCACCACCCCCGGCGGCAGCTCATCGGGATCGTTCACCTACGTCTTCCCACCCGGCGCCTGACCCACCCGCGCCCGCCGCGTCCGGGCGGGCGTCGCAGCCGGACCGGAGCAGCGAGATCCAGGTCGGCCGGGCGCTCGGTTGCCCAACATCGGGCCCTGAGCGCCCGAGCCGTGCCGATCTCGCGATGCAGGCCCGGGCATGAGAACGCACAGCGTCCAGTTCACTGGCCCGCACCCCGACATCAGCAAGGCCCCCACCCATGACCAGCCAACCGCCGCTACCCAATGATGGCTCCGAGCACAGCCCCTACCGGACGCCGGCATAAGATTCCCGCATGCAACTGGACGAGGGCCGAAGGGCAGCCGAAGCCGGGGACTGGGTGGCTGCGGGGCACGCCTTCGTCCGGGCCGCGATGGAGGGCAGTACAGAGGGTGCCGAGTTGGCGGTCCGGGTGACCGTCGAGTTGGTACCGCTGGCGGATGGTGGGTCGGCGGAGGCCGCCGCGCTGCTCGCCGGGATCTACTTGGAGTACTTCGACGAGTCGGCCCTGCCCATGGCGGTGCGTTATGCCCGTGCGGCGGCCGAGGCCGGGCTTCCGGCCGGGCAGCGCACCTATGGGCACATGTTGGTCATGGGTCTGGGCGTCGCAGAGGACCGCGCGCGTGCCGCCGAGCTGTTCCGGGCGGCCTCCGAGGGCGGGGACGCCTACAGCGTGTTCAACCTCGCCCAGCTCGTCGACGACGTTGACGAGTCCCTGCGGCTGTTGGAGGTTGCCGCACGCGAGGGGATCGTCGCCGCCGGTGCCGTCCTCGCCGACCGGCTGTCCGCTCTGGACCGGGACGAGGAGGCGCTGGGCTGGTACGTCTGGGCTGCCGAGCGCGGGCATACGGGGGCGATGAACGCCGCTGCCTGCTGGTACCGCGACGGCTTTGGCACCACGCCGGACCCTGTGCAGGCAGTGCGCTGGTTCTTCGTCATGCTCGCCCACGGCGACGAAAGCGGCATCCACGAGGCGATCCAGTTGGCGAAGGCCGGGGCCCTGCACGAGGAGCAGATCCGCGACGCCGGGCGGCTCGCCGGCGATCCCGGGGCGGCGGAGGCCCTGATCGGCACGGCTCTGAGTGGCGGCCGAACCTGAGGAAGTGTCCAGCCGGCCATGCCTTGATCCGCCGGACAGAGCCTAGTCCCGGGGTGTTGTGTCCATAGCAACACCCCATCCCTGCCGGTGTGCATCCGATCGAGCGGCTCCGTCAACGTTCAACGGAAACCGGCATCGATAACCGAGCCCGGCCGGCAACCTGCTCGGCCATCGCTCAACTGGCCAACCGAAGTGCTCAGTCACGAGCAGGGAACCGGCCCCCGGCCCGATCGGAGCGATGAGCGTCGCTGCGTACGTGTGCACGCACCCCTTGCGGGCCGAACAGGATGAGCAGCTCCACCACGCCGCCGTCCGCGCTGCCCAGCCAGTGGGGCAGGGATGTGTCGAACTCGGCTGCCTCACCGGGCGGTAGCGTCAGGTCGCGCTCGCCGGTCACGAGCCGCAGGCGTCCGTTGAGCACGTAGAGCCATTCGAAGCCTTCGTGGGTCCGCGGGGTCGGTTCGAGTGGTTCCGGCCGGGCGGGGATGATCATCTTGAACGCGTGCACCCCGCCCGGTCGCCGGGACAGGGGCACGAAGGTCATCCCGAATCGCCTGATCGGCTTGAGGTGTATCCGGGGGTCGCCCGTGCGCGGGGCGCCGACCAGGTCGTCCAACGGAACGTCATAGGTACGGGCCAGCGGCAGCAGCAATTCCAGGCTCGGCCGGCGCTGCCCGTTCTCCAGCCGGGACAGCGTGCTCTCCGATATGCCGGTCGTCGCCGCGAGGTCGGCGAGGGTGATGCCGCGGTCGCGACGCAGCACACGGAGGCGCGGCCCCACCGCGTCGAGCACGTCGTCGTCCGTCCTGCGCTCCATCGGGCCATCTTGCCGTAACCGCAAGATTTCGTGCCAGGTCGTGGGGTGCCTGGCAAAACTGAGCGCATCCCGACACAAGGAGCCTTGATGAACACCACCGATGCGGTCGCGTTCTGGGACGGCGTCTACGCGGCCCGGCCGGCAGCCGGCGGCCCGCGGCCGAATGCCCGCCTCACCGAGACGGTGACGGGCCTGTCGCCCGGTGACGCGTTGGACCTCGGATGCGGCGACGGCGGCGACGCGCTGTGGCTCGCCCGCGTGGGGTGGCAGGTCACCGCCGTCGACATCTCGGCCGTGGCGGTCGAGCGGCTCGCCGCCCTCGTTCGCTCACACGGCCTGGGCGGCCGCGTCACCACCGTGCGGGCCGACTTGCACGAGTCCTTCCCGCCCGGCGGATTTGACCTGGTCTGCGCCCACTACCTCCACACCCCCTTTGACCTGGACCGGGCAACCGTTCTGCGCTCGGCCGCGCACGCACTGCGCCCGGGCGGGCGGCTGCTGGTCGTCGACCACGGCTCGGCCGCGCCGTGGTCGTGGACCCAGGAGCCCGACATCCGCTACCCGAGCCCGCGGGAAGTCGCCGCGGGTATCGGCCTGGCGCCGCGGACATGGACGGTCGAGCGGGCCGACGCACCCCGCCGGATCGCGACCGGACCGGACGGGCGCACCGCCGAGGTCACCGACCACGTCCTCGTCATCCGCCGCACCGCCTGACACGGCGGCCGGCGCCCGTCCCGCCACAGGAAGGGAGACCACAATGCCCAACACCACGCACCGCAACGGCCGCCGCGACACCCCGCCGCCCCGGACCGGAAGCAACGAGACCGAGGTCCTGCGCGGATTCCTCGACTACCTTCGAGCCTCGATCGCCGCGAAGGTCGACGGCGCCCCCGAACCGCAGGTGCGAACAGCCGTAGTGCCGTCGGGGACGAACCTGCTCGGTCTGCTCAACCACCTGACGTGCGTTGAGCGTTCGATGTTCCTCGGGGACGACGTCACCGACTGGCAGGCGACGTTCCACGCCGCACCGGAGGACAGCGTGGCGGATGTCGTCGCCCGCTACCGAGACGCGGTCAAGCGCGCGAACGGCGTTCTGGAGGGATGCAGCGATCTCGGCGCACCGGTCCCTCGACCGCGGCCGGACCGCCCCGCTCCCGGCATCCGCTGGGCACTCACCCACCTGATCGAGGAGACCGGCCGGCACGCGGGCCACGCGGACATCCTCCGGGAACTCATCGACGGCACGACCGGCCGCTGATCCGCCTCCTCCAGGACGGGAATACATGACCGCAGCACTGCGGCGCCGGGCGCCGAGGAGCGCAAGCCGGCGCAGTGATGCCTACGCCGCAGCGCGCGTTCGGCCAAGGCCCGCCCGGGGCTCGGCCTCACCCGTTCGCGCGGTTCGTTTGCGGGACGTAAGTGAGGTGTTTCCGGAACGTCAGTGGCTCCGGGAAAAGTGGTGTCCACACCGCGGGAACGGCCAAAGAATCTCCCGCACGAAACACAGGGGGAACCCGATCATGCGTACTTCCCGGATTCGCACCGCCACCCTGGCCGCCGTCACCGCCGCGCTGGCGCTGGGCCTGACCGCCTGCGGCGGTGCCGACGACGGCTCGAAGGCGGCGGGCGGCGACAACGCCGCCGGTACCGCGCAGAGCCGGTCCGCATCCAACGGGGACGGCAAGGAAGGCGCGGAGCAGGCCGGCGGCGGTGGCACCAAGGAGGGCGCGCGCTCGACGACCGCCCCGGGCGGGACGGACGAGGCCGCGGGCAAGGGCACCACGGCCGGCGCCCAGCAGTGCCGCGGCGACGAGATGCTGCTCACCGCGGTGCACCGGTTCGCCGGGCAGCAGGGCGACCACCTGCTGGTCACCGCGTCGAACAAGGGCACCAAGCCCTGCTGGGTCACCTCGTACCCGGCCGTGAAGCTCGACGGCGACGGCGCCGTACTGCCGCACTCGAAGAAGGACAACGCCGGCGGCGGCAAGCACCTCACGCTCCAGCCCGGCGGCACGGCGTACAGCGCGGTGAACCTCTTCGACTACGGCTCGAAGAACCACACGGCGCAGTCGTTCGCCCTCGCGCTGCGCGGTGCGGACGGTCACGACGGCGCCTTCTATTCCGTCAACCTCAAGGGCGAGAAGCCGCAGTTCAGCTGGAACGAGGCCGACGTGCTGAACTGGAGCGCCAAGAAGCCGTACGACTTCTGACGGCCCGTCGGGCGGTGACGGGTCGTCCGGGACGAGCCCAGGCTCCGGAAACTCAGCGGACTCTCGCTTGCGCAACCCACTTCGATGCCCCGGCGTCCCACTCCCTGACGGACGGCTGTTGATCACCAGGGAGAGCACGTGGCGAAGAAGGGCCGGGCGGCGCGCGCGAAGCGGCACAACGCCGTGGTGGACACGCTCGACTCCGTGGTGAAGGGGGCCAGGGACGTCGCCGGTCTGTGACCGGGTGAAGGGACTTCCGTCATGGCCGGGCGCACGGGTCCTGGCGCCGCTTCACATTTCGGTCACGGTGAGTGACTAATTGTTACCCATGTGGAGGGGAAGCGGTGGCCGCCGTGCCCCGGCCGCCACGACGGGGACGCAGTGGCCCCGAGAGGTAATCTGAAGGCACTGCACCTGCTCCCCAATGCCGGGGAGGGCATATGACCTCCGTAGTGAGCCTGCGTCCGAGCAAGGCGGATGAACTCCGGTATACGCCCATCGCCGAGCACGGCATGATCGGCGATATGCGTACCGCTGCGCTTGTCGGTACCAATGGCACCATCGACTGGTATTGCTGTGCGCGGTTCGATGCACCCAGTGTGTTCGGGGCGCTGCTGGATGCCGATCGCGGCGGGGCCTTTCAGCTGGCCGCGGATGTGCCCGCCCGGACGAAGCAGTTCTATTTTCCCGACACCAACATCCTGATCACGCGGTTCTTCGCGGACAACGGGGTCGGTGAGGTCCAGGACTTCATGCCGATTGTCGGTGACTCCCGGGAGGCGGACCGGCACCGGCTGATCCGGCGGGTGCTCTGTGTGCGCGGGTCGCTGCCATTCATCGTCCGGGTGGCTCCGCGGTTCGATTACGGGCGGAGCGTGCACACCGTGAGCTCCCAGCAGGGCCAGATCATGTTTGAGTCCCCGGGGCTTTCGCTGGCGCTGTCGTCCAGCGTTCCGGTCGAGATCGACGGTCCGGACGCCTGCTGCACTTTCACGCTGGACGAGGGGAGTGCCGCGGTGTTCGCCCTGGACCGGATCGGTGACGGGGTGAAGCCACGGGCCTGTCCGCTGGCGGAGGCGGAGGATTTGTTCGGCGCCACGGTGCGGTATTGGCGCGGCTGGCTGTCGCACTCCCGCTATCGAGGGCGCTGGCGGGAAATGGTGCACCGCTCCGCGCTCACGCTCAAGCTCCTCACCTACGCGCCGACCGGCGCCATCGTGGCCGCGCCCACGACCAGCCTGCCCGAACAGATCGGCGGCGAGCGGAATTGGGACTATCGCTATGCATGGGTGAGAGACGCCGCGTTCTGCATCTATGCGTTGCTCAGGCTGGGCTTCACCGACGAGGCCAAAGCCTTTGTGCACTTCCTGTCCCAGAACGTCTGCCTCACGGAATGCGCCAATGGTCCACTACAGATCATGTACGGCATCGACGGCCGCAGCGAGCTGCCCGAGGAAGAACTCCTCCACCTGGAGGGCCACTTGGGCTCAAGCCCCGTCCGGATCGGCAACGACGCCGTCAATCAGCTCCAACTGGACATCTACGGGGCGCTCATCGACTCCCTCTATCTCTATGACAAATGGGGGGAGCCGCTGTCCAGCGAGCACTGGGACACCATCGGCAAACTGGTGGACTGGGTCTGTGAGAACTGGGACCAGCCGGACGAAGGTATTTGGGAAACCCGTGGCAAGACCCAGAACTTCCTGTACTCGCAGTTGATGTGCTGGGTGGCGGTGGAACGGGCGATGCGGATCGCTGGTCACCGGGGGCTGCCGGCGGACATGGTCCGCTGGGGGAAGGCCAGGGACACCATCTACCGGCGGATCATGGACCGTGGCTGGTCCAGTAAACGGCAGGCGTTCGTTCAGCACGAGGGCGACGACGTGCTCGACGCCGCCGTTCTGATGATGCCGCTGGCCAAGTTCATCTCCCCCACGGACCCGAAATGGCTTTCCACCCTGGACGCATTGGGCGAGGAGCTGGTGTCCGACTCCCTGCTCTACCGCTATGACCCCCGCAGCAGCCCGGACGGGCTGGGCGGCGAGGAAGGCACCTTCTCGATCTGCTCGTTCTGGTATGTCGAGGCGCTGTCCCGCGCCGGCCGGGTGGACGAGGCCCGGCTCGCCTTCGAGAAGATGCTCACCTACGGAAATCACCTCGGCCTGTACGCGGAAGAAATCGGCCGCACCGGCGAACAGATCGGCAACTTCCCCCAAGCCTTCACCCACCTGGCCCTCATCAGCGCCGCATTCAACCTCGACCGGGCGTTGGGCTGAAGCCGGCAGTCGAGACAACCCCGTAGCGGGCCGGCTCCGCTTTTCTCCCAGCTTTTCTCCCTGCGGATTTCTCTCCGCGCGCCCCGTTCGGCGTCCCCGTATGGCGCGGGGAGGCGAGCGGCCCTACCGTCGGCGGGGAACCCGTCCCGATGGCGGGAAAAGGCTGCGGCGCACTGCCCTTCGCACGTCGGTGCGCCCCAGCCGCCTTCTTTGTCTGCGTGCGGATGCGGGCGCGGCGGAGTGCGGGATTCCGTCACCTTCGCCGGCCGGGCGCCCGTCGTCAGCGCCTGGGGCTGCGGGCTTCAACAGGTGAACCTTCGGGCTCGGGGGAGGCTTGCGACCTATCCGCCTTCAACTGCTCGGTGTCGCAGAAGAGTTGACGAACGATCAGTCCGAGCTGGGGATTTCCGACAGAACCCTTGACGCGTCGTCCACACATGGTGAACATGCATCGGGCAAGAGAGCGCTCCCATGAACTTCAATCGTTCACTTCCTGAATCAGGAGAGCCGCTATGCCCACACCCCCCACCGCCGCCTCGGCGCCCCGCGCACCGAAGCCCTCCCGTCGTAGTGTCCTGGCCGCGATGGCCGCTGCCGTGCCCGCCGCGGGCCTGCCGGTCCTGCCCACTCGGGCGTCCGCGGCGCCCGCCACCGCCGCGCTGCCGGGCGGCGGCGACCTGGGCCCGAATGTGCTGGTGTTCGATCCCGCCACGCCCGGCATCCAGGGCACGCTCGACGCGGTCTTCAAGCGGCAGGAGTCGGCCCAGTTCGGCGAAGGGCGCTTCGCGCTCCTCTTCAAGCCGGGTACGTACCGCGGACTGAACGCCCAGATCGGCTTCTACACCTCGATCGCGGGGCTCGGACTGTCGCCTGGTGACACGACGTTCCACGGCGATGTCACCGTCGACGCCGGCTGGTTCAACGGCAACGCGACACAGAACTTCTGGCGCTCGGCGGAGAACCTCACGCTCCATCCGGTCAGCGGCACCAACCGCTGGGCCGTGGCGCAGGCGGCTCCGTTCCGGCGGATGCACATCAAGGGCGGACTGAATCTGGCGCCGGACGGCTACGGCTGGGCCAGCGGCGGCTATATCGCCGACAGCCGCATCGACGGCACCGTGAGCCCCTACTCGCAGCAGCAGTGGTACACCCGCGACAGCTCGGTGGGCGGCTGGAACAGCGCCGTGTGGAACATGGTGTTCTCCGGCGTCGAGGGAGCCCCGGCGCAGAGCTTCCCCAACCCGCCGTACACCACCCTCGGCACCACTCCGGTCTCCCGCGAGAAGCCCCTCCTCTATCTCGACGGGGCCGACTACAAGGTCTTTCTCCCGGAGAAGCGCCTCAACGCCCGCGGCACCACCTGGGGGAGTGGCACACCGAGGGGTGAGTCCCTTCCGCTCGACCGGTTCTATGTCGCCAAGCCCGGTGCCGACGCGGCAACTCTCAACGCGGCGCTGGCCCAGGGCCTCAACCTGCTGCTCACGCCCGGGATTTACCACCTCGACCGGCCGGTGGAGGTGCGGCGTGCGAACACCGTGGTTCTGGGGCTGGGGTACGCGACTCTCGTGCCGGACAATGGTGCGACGGCCATGAAGGTCGCCGATGTCGACGGTGTGCGGCTCGCCGGGTTCCTGATCGATGCCGGTCCGGTCAACTCCGTCACGCTGCTGGAGGTCGGCTCCGAGGGTGCGTCCGCCAATCACGCCGCCAATCCGACCACGGTGCAGGACGTGTTCATCCGGATCGGCGGGGCGGGCCCCGGCAAGGCGACCACCAGCATGGTGATCAACAGCAACCACACCCTCATCGACCACACCTGGGTCTGGCGGGCCGACCACGGGGACGGTGTGGGCTGGGAGACGAACCGGGCCGACTACGGGGTCCGCGTCAACGGGGACGACGTCCTGATCACCGGGCTCTTCGTCGAGCACTTCAACAAGTACGACGTGGAGTGGCGCGGCGAGCGGGGGCGGACGGTCTTCTTCCAGAACGAGAAGGCATACGACGCGCCCAATCAGGCCGCGATACAGAACGGTGACATCAAGGGGTACGCCGCGTACAAGATCGCTGATGGTGTGACCACCCACGAAGGGTGGGGCCTGGGCAGCTACTGCTACTACAACGTGGACCCCACCATCCGTCAGGACCACGGCTTCCAGGCTCCCGGCAAACCGGGCGTGCGGCTCCACCATCTGCTGGTGGTCTCCCTGGGCGGCAAGGGGCAGTACGAGCACGTGATCAACGGCCTCGGCGCTCCCACTTCGGGCACGTCGACCGTGCCGTCCACGGTGGTTTCTTATCCGTGACCCGCCGGTGCGGCCCCCTGTGACTCCGGTAGGGCCTGCGTGTGGCCCCCGTACGGTAGCGGCAACGGTGGCGGTGCCGTGCCAGTGGCTCTCCTCGGTGGCCTGGGATGCGCTCATCGGCCTCTTCGGCGGTGAGGCGCTGGCCCAGTTGCTCGGCTGGCCGTTCTGGCTGGGGGCGCTGGTGATCCTGCTGCGCCAAGGGGTCGTCGGCGTCTTCGGCTACGAGGCCCTCCACCAGCTCCAGACGGTCATGACGTTCGTGCTGGGCGCCGCGTTCGTGGTCCTCAGCGGGCAGCTGCTGTCCGGGGTGCCGCTCCCCGTTTCGGGCTCCGCGCACGGCGCCGACCGCTTCGGCGCCTTCGTCCTCACCAGTACCGTCGCTTCGCCGCGGCCGTGCCCTTCATGGACACCACCCTGTTCGTCGGCCCGGTCGCGGCCGCACTGCATGGCGCCGATTTCGCGTACTACGTCGCGTTCCTGGTCTTCGTGGCGGTCTATGCACCTTTGGCGGCTTTTGGTGCGTAGCGGTAGGGATGAGGCGGCGGAGCCGGTCGCGGCTGCGACGGGGGCGGTGGGTGAGCCGGGGTCGTCGTAGGGGGAGGTGTCCGGGGGCGCTCCTCGCACGGGGAACGGGTCCGGGGCCGCCGGCCGTCACGAGTTCTGCTGTGCGGCGGGTCGTGCGACGCGTCGGGCGGCAGAAGGAGCGCAGCCCCTTTTACCCACCGGATCGTGCGGCAAACCGGGGGCGATTTCCGATTGGCGGCAGCGGATACGGGCACGCGATTGTCTTGAGGATGACAACTGTGGTTCCCCTTCTTCCGATGCTGCCGCACTGATCATTTCCGGTGCCGGAATCGTAGGGAAGGCCGGATGGCCGTGGCGGTCCCCGAGCTCACCGTGCGGCTTCCGGTCCGGTGAGGTGTTCCGCGGCGCTCCGCTTGCCCCGGTGTCGGTTAGGGCAAGCCGGGTCCGGATCATTCCGAGGTTGCGAAGAGTAAACATTTTCGCCCGAACTCGGAAATGTGTGGTTGACACCTCGGGGAGGGGGCACGCTCTCCGGCCTGAAGGCAAGTCGATGCGATACGAGGTGAGCTTTATCATGAGCACCGCCGAGGCTCCGCGCACGGTCACGGCGTCGCCGGTGCTGGAGCTTGAACTGGACTGCTATTCCGAAGTTGTCGGTCCCGCCCGGCACATTGCGGCCACGTTTCTGGAGCGCCTGGAACCCTCCCTGGAAAAGGATGCCAGGGACGCGGTGATCCTGGTCGTCTCCGAACTGGTCACCAACGCCGTACGTCACGCGGGCGGCAAGCTCTGCACCTTGCGAATGACCGCCGACCCGGAGTCGGTCGTGATCGCCGTGGGCGACTCCAGCCCCGTTCTGCCCCGCCCCCGTACGCCGGACGTCACTGGAGAGGGTGGCGGCTTCGGGTGGTCGATGGTGTGCCGCCTCGCGGCATCCGTAGAGGTCCACAGCAAGCCGACCGGTAAAACCGTGACGGCGGTGATCTCCCGCCGGAGCGCCCCGGTCGGTGGCCGCTCGGGCCGTGACTCAAGAGCCACGGCCTGAAAGCGAACCGTCCGCCGCGCAATTCTCCGTGCGGCCCCGTGCGCCATGTCAGGGCGGGGGTCATGTCCGGCGCGATCGGAATGTGGTGGGGACGATGCCGAGCCGTCGTACACATTCCTTGACGTGTAATGGACATCCAAATGCGCTGTGCCGCAGGCAGTCGAATCGAATCCATCGCACCGTCAACTATCCAGTAGAATCGCCGAGTTAGTCACGGCAATCCGGCGGGACGACGGAAGTGCGATGACGCCCGGTGACGCTTCCTCACCGCCCTTGTCTTTTCACGGCTTCCGGCTGTTTGAGTGGCATTCTTCCCGGAGCGCAGGAGTACCAGAGCATCGGAGCACCGGAGCCACCGCAGTCAGGAGACGGCGTCCGGCCAAGGCACCTGGGTGGCGGTCGGGGCCGAGTAGTCGATTCCCGGTACCGCGAAGCCGTAGAGCCGCTGGACCTCGGCGTGGAACCAGTCGAGGTCGGCGAGGCGGGTGATGCTCTCGGTGGTGGCCGTGTCCCACCGCTCGGTGACGGCGGCCTGGACCGCGCTGTTGAGCTCCCACGAGTCGAGACGGACCCGGCCGTCGTCGTCGACATCGAGCGGCCGGCCATCGGTGAGCTGGTCCCACAGACTGGTCAGCTGGGCGATCGGCGGCACCATGGCGTCGCCGAGGACACCGCGCAGCAGGCCCACATAGAGCGCGATCCCGGGGATGGCGGTGGAGGACTGGGTGACCGCTGCCCCGTTCACGGAGGTCACCGCGCGGCCGCCGACCAGCTTCTCCAGGCGCTCGTTGAGCGTACGGGCGGTCGCTTCGAGGTGGCACTTCGCGGCGCCGATGGTGCCCTGCCGGTAGATCCCGTCCGTCAGCGGCGAGCCGATGTAGGACAGGGCGGCGGTGCTGAATCCGTCGGCGAGCAGCTCACGGTCGGCGAGATGGTCGATCCACCGCTCCCAGTCCGTGCCGCCCATCACGGCGACGGTCTGCTCGATGTCGTCCTCCGTGGCCGGCGCCGTCTCCACCTCCTTGACCTCCGGCGTCCCCGCGCTGTCGAAGGCGAGGGTCTTGGTGCGGTACGCCTCGCCGATGGGCTTGAGGGCGGAGGCGTAGGTGGCACCGGCCTCGGGGTCGGTGCGGCGCGGTGCGGCGACCGAGTAGATCAGATGGTCCAGGCGGCCGAAGCGCTCCCGGAGCAACTCCGCGACCTGGTCCTTCATCGCGTCGGAGAAGGCATCGCCGTTGAGGAAGACCATCTCGTGGCCGTGCCGGCGGGCGAGTTCGGCGGTGGCGGCGGTGCGGTACCAGCCGGCCGTGGCGGTACGCCGCTCGGTGGGTGCCTTCTCGAAGCAGACGCCGATGCCGCGGATGCCCACCCGGGCGAGGCCGGCGATCGTCGCGGCCAGCCCGTAGCCCGCCGAGGAGCCGACGATGAGCGCCACCGGCGCGTCGCCCGGGGCTTCGCTGGGCGCGGGGACGGCCTGCCACATCTCCTGTACCTGGCGTGCGCAGCCGGCCGGATGGGAGTCGAGGAAGAGGAAACCGCGGCTGCGCGGGGTGATGACTCGTTCGCTCATGAGGCACGTCCTTCGGGTCGTCGCGGAGGCGGCGGCCCGCACCGGAGCACGCACCGCACCCTGCAAGTCTGCGACCACGCAGCATTTCATGATCAGTTGGGCGGTCACAGTAATGAGAGTGCGGTTTTGGAGGATTTCCCTCGGTTCGGGCAGTGGGTAGGGCCGGACGATGTGCCTGCGGGAGCTCCGGTGTGTCCGACCCGACAAGCCGCCTCTCAGGCCGTCGCCCGGCCCCTCGTCGCTGGAAGCCGGCGCAGCCAGTGCTCCCCGGTGCTCCAGCCGAGGAAGCGGCGGGCCCGGCCGCCGAGCGCCGTCCCGTCTGCGGTGAAGCTTCCGCCGTCCGCCACCAGGCGCAGCCCCGCCAGAGCGGGGGCGAGCCGGGCGGCGACATGCGCCGGGTGACGGGCCGTCTCCTCGTCCAGCCCGCTGAGCAGCCGGGCCTGCTCGGCCGGCGTGCACAGCGCGAGAAAGAAGATCAGCTGCCGCCAGGCGTACGCCGCGTCCTTGATCGTCGCCAACGGCCGCGGGTTGTGGTGTACCCGGGCCGTCAGCCGGCAGACCGTACGGAAGCAGCGCTGGGCCAGATCCGCCCAGCCGGGCTCCGGGGTGATGCCCACCTGGCGCACCAGGGTCGCCAGGTTGTGCGTGGTGAGGATCTGCGCCTGCTCGATCACCTTGCCGTTCGCCGCCACCGAGCCCTGCCCGGACGACCCGGCCCGCGCGGCGCAGAGCCGGGCGAACTGCGGGGAGGTACGCGGCCGGTAGGTGCGGGTCAGGGCCTCGGCCGTCTCGGCGATCGCCAGGTTGCGCAGCGCCGCGTAGTCGATCCCGTAATAGCGCTCGTACAGCGTGCCGCGCAGCAGGTCGCCCGCGATCCTCGCGGCCGTGAGGAACTTCGGCGCGAAGGTACCCATGAAGATGTCCGCCGCCAGCTCCTCGACCATCGGCGCACCGAGGTCGGCCTGACGGGCCAGCACGCCGAGTTCGCGGACCAGGGGGTTGGGGAGAAGCGTGCCGGGAAACCCCTGCACGGCCAGCTCGCCCAGCTGCCGCAGCGCGGTATGCGCACCCTCCTGCGCCGCCTCGTCGCCCTGCTGCCCGGAGACCGCCCGTACCCAGGGCAGCTCCTCGAACCGTACCTGCCGCTCCAGATGGAGCAGCAGCAGCGAACGGCGGTTACGGAACGCCCGGTAGTTCGCGGCCATCAGGGTGCGCAGCGCCTCATCGGGATAGGACTGCGCAGTAGTGGCGGCGACCAGCTGCGGCACCAGCTCGGCCAGGACCTCGGCCGACGGCACCACGCCCCGCTCCACGAGCGTGCCGAGCGGAGCGCTCAGCGTCGCCTCGACGACCCCGCGGAGCGTCGCCGGAACCGCGGCCCCGGCCGGCAGCCCGGTCTCCCGGTGCTCCGGCTCGGTCACCGGGACCACCAGCGCCTCGACATCGGCCGCGCCCACGTCCTGGGGGAGATCGCCGAGCCGGCGCAGCACCAGCTGCGCCAGGGCGTGGTGCGAGGGGAGCGCCCCCTGCGCCGCCTGCCGGGCACGCAGCGTCAGATGCCGCTCGGAACCGGGCAGCCCGCGGCGCCGCACCATGGACGCGACGGCGTGCCGCAGCAGACCGAGCCGGCGGGCGGAGAGCGGACGCCCGGCGACGGTCTCCTTCAGTGCGCCGCGCAGGATGCCCAGATTCTCCTTGGGGTCGCGATGCTTTGCGCAGCGGGTGTGGGCCTGTGCCAGCTGTCGGTATCGGCGCAGGAGGGCGGCCCCGCGCTCGTGCCAGCCCTCGTCCGGCGTGCGCGCGAGAATCCGCTCGCCCTCGGCCGTCTCCAGCCAGTGGGCCAGCAGTTCGTCGGCGAACGGCTGCCAGACCGTGAGCGCTTCCCGCTGGGTCTCGACGGCCGCGTGCGGCCGCCGTCGCGCCAGGGTGCGGCCGGCGTCGGCGACCGTGCGGCGGTGCACGGCGGAGGCGTCCGGCACAGGCGCGTCCGACGGCCGGGGGGTGAACCGCAGTCGGCCGGCGAACGGTCCCAGCGCCTCGACGAGCTCCCCCGCCTCGGCCAGTTGCCCCGAGCGCACCAGCCAGGCGACGGTGAGCAGCGCGGCCTCCTCGGGCACCGACACCTCATAGCGCCCGGTGTCCAGCAGCGCGCACAGGTCGGCCAGCCCGGACTCGGTCAGCGCGTGCGCGAAGAGCGCCCGGCGATTGGCCTTGACGCCGGCCCGGCGCGCCGCCTCCTTCTCGTACGGCTGGAGCGGCCCGCCGGCGCTCGGCTCACCGGTCGCGAAGCCACCCCGGACGACCTCGGGGGTCACCCAGGCCGGAAGGCCGGCCACCGGGGTGCGCGAACCCACCGTCAACGAGCCCTCGGCCAGGCCGTCCAAGACGGCGCGCCAGCGGCGGGCGCGCTCCTCCGCGCGATGGCGGGTAGCGGTGTCCTCGTGGGTCAGCGCCGTGACGAAGGACTTCGCCAACTGGTCCTGCGCATAGGACGGGACCCGGGGGAGGGGCTGCTGCTCAGCGTCGTCGTTCATAGCCGACGTGGCGGGTTCCGCCCCCGCGCCCTCCGGGTCTGAAGCCCGGTGCTCTACTGCTGAGCTACACGTCGATGATCCGTGACACTAGTCGGGTCGCCGACGGCCGTACAAACGAGTTTTCGCTTTTTCAAGGAGGCAGGTGAGGACCGACTCGGCATGTGTCCACAGCAGGGCGCCGCCGGCCCCCGGCACGACATGGTGATGAGCACCGGGCACACGGGCAGCGAGCAGCGCTCCGTGATCGGGCGAGTGGCTGGTGTCCTGCTCGCCGTACCAGATATCGACCGGGACGGCGATCTCACCGAGGGCGAACGGCCACTGCCCCATCGCCAGTACCGTGTCACGGGCGTAACCAGCGGCACCTTGAGCAAAGCCCTCGTCCAAGGCCCTGCGGTAACGAGCCGCGAAATCAGGATCCTGGTACACGGCGAGGTCGCACCCTGGGCTCCCGGCCATGACCATGTCCCACATCGCGTCCGCCGTGAAGCCCGCGAAAAACTCCTCGGCGCCGGCCGGGTCGCACACAGTCCGCTCGACGAGACCACGCAGGTCCGCGTTCAGGACAGAAGCGAACTCCGGCATGGCGACCTCGTCCGCACCCGAGACGACGGCCAGTGCCGAGGCGACCCCCTCCACAGCGCAGGCGAGAGCGAAGGGCGCACCTTGCGAATTCCCGACCACGGCAGGGCGCCCCAGTCCCCGCAGCACACAGAGTTGACGCATATCCGCAGCGAAGTCAGCGAAGGTCCGCCCCGGGGCGGACGTCGAGGCACCGAGCCCGGGACGGTCCACGGAGACAAGACGCACTCCGAGAGCCTCGACAACGCCCGCACCGAACCCGAGCCACCGGCTCGTAGCCGCGCCAGGACACAGCAGAACAGGCACCCCGTCCAACGGTCCCCACTCGGCCCAACCGAGCAACCGCCCATCGGACAGCGCACTCTCACCCAGCCGGGCAGGAACGTCGGTGTATCCAGTCATGGTCAGCATCATGGCGATGGACAGGATGTCGCGCACCCGACTTTCACCATGGCTGCCGGGGTGTCGGCTCCAGCAGGGCACCCACCTTGCTCGGCCGCCTTCGCACCCGGGCAGCGGCCATCGAGGAGGTGACCGAAGAAAATTCAAGACGGGACGAAGCCCGTTGACCGGGGCACGGCAGGCGCAGCAAGCATCGCCTGACCGGCCTCAAGTCGGCTTGCGCCACACGGAGATGTGCTTCGCGGAGTCCTGGGTGAACGGCGTCCCGTCCCAGTCCGCGACGCGACGTTCCAGCTCGAGCCCGGCGATCCGTGCCATCAGATCGAGCTCCGCCGGCCAGGCATACCGGTGCCGGGAGTTGCCGCGGCGGTAGCGGCCGTCGTCGCCGTCGCGGGTGAAGTGGTGCGAGACCAGGATCTGCTCGACGAGGTCGAAGGTGTCGAAGCCGAGATGCTGCTCGGAGACGTCGAACGGCACCGCGGTCTGGCCGGGCGGCAGGGACCGCAGGGGCGGCACGCCCAACTCGATGACGAATCGGCCGCCGGGCTGAAGATGACGTGCGGCGTTGCGGAAGCACTCGACCTGCTCGTCCTGCGTGAGCAGGTTCGTGATCGTGTTGTAGACGAGATAGACCAGGGTGAACTCGCCGGCAACAACGGTGGTAGCCATGTCCCCCACGGCTACCGGGAGCGTGTCCTCGTCGATCTTGTGCCGCAGCACCGCTGCCATGTGCTCGGACAGTTCAATGCCCACTACCGGTACGCCGCGTTCCCGGAGCGGGACGCCCACGCGGCCTGTTCCGATGGCGAACTCCAGTGCCCGGCCGGTTCCGGCGAGCTCGGCGAGGAAGGCGAGAGTCGGGCCGAGAACAGCGGCCGAGGACAACTCGGTCTCCTCGGCGTCGTAGCGGTCGGCGGTCGCACGGGTCCACAGCTCACTGCTCGTCACGGGCGGCCACATTGCCGGATGCCGAGGGGCGCTGTCGACGGATTTACCGTCCACCGGCTCCGGTCACGGTCCACGCCCGCTTTCCTCCCGCTGACCAGGAGCAGGGCAGCCAGCGAGTCGCATACCGCCAGTGAGGACCAGTACAGGTTCAGCCAGTCCGGAGCCCAGCCGGAACGGCGGTGATGCCGACGAAGGCGAGAGAGCGCTCAGCCTTGCTCCGAACGAGCGGGCGCCTGCGGGTGCAGGACTCGGGGACGGTCTGATTTCGCCGCACGGTGTGTGTCACTGCCTCGGCTCTTTCCGGGGGGCACTTCCTCGGTGGCCGGTGTGAGGCGTGCGGTGATCAGAGGTGCGAGGAAGTGGCCGACGAGGGGGGCGGTGGTGATCGCGCCCAGGACGATGCCCCAGGCGACCGGCCCGAGCGGGGTGCAGCCGAAGAACTGGCTGATACCGGGGGTCTGGATGATGGCGGCGAGCACGGCCGCGGAGCCGAGTCCGGCCACCAGGACGTTGCGGTCGGTGCCGCCGGTGGTGAGGGTCTGGGCGAGTTGGGTGCCGACGACGGCGGCGAGGGCGACCGTTGACGCTCGCCGGCCGCGGCCCGTGAGGCGGGCCGCGGTCCAGGCCAGGCCGGCGCCGAGGGCGGTGATGATGCCTCGCAGCAGCATCTCCCGGGTGAGGGCGGTGCCCAGGGAGCGGTGCGGGCCCTCGGCGAGGAGGCGCTCACCGGCCTGGCCGGAGGGCTCGCGTACCGCGATGGCGAGGGAGGGGGCGAGGTCGGTGAGGAGATTGACGAGCATGATCTGACGTGCGTTCAGCGGGGTGGTGCCGGTAAGCGCGGAGGCGAGGACGCTGAAGGTGACCTCGCCGAGGTTTCCGCCGATGAGGATGGCGAGTGCCGCGCGGACGGTGGTCCACATGGCGCGGCCTTCCATGAGGGCGGAGACGATGGTCTCCAGGCGGTCGTCGGTGACGACCAGATCCGCTGCCGCGGTCGCGGCCGGAGTACCACGGCGCCCGAGTGCGATGCCGACGTCGGCGAGTCGGATGGCGGGAGCGTCGTTGGCTCCGTCGCCGGTCATGGCGACGACGCGGCCGATGCGCTGGTAAGCCTGGACGATCCTGACCTTGTGACTGGGGCTACAGCGAGCGATGACATCGACGGTGGGCAGCAGTTCGTCCAGTGCGTCGTCGTCGAGTACGTCGATCTCCGTCCCGGTGCACACCTTGGGCACCGCGACCTCTTCGCTGATGGCGGAGGCGATGGCGTCGGCGGTGGCGGGGTGGTCGCCGGTGAGCATCACGGTGTGCACGCCGGCCTCGCGCAGCCGGGCCGTCGCGGGCGCGGCGCTGTCGCGTACCGGGTCGCCCAGTGTGAGGAACCCGAGGAAGTCCAGCCCCTGTACGCCTTCGTCGCTGAGCTCCTCGCCGGTCTCCATGCTGCGTTCCGCCACGGCCAGGACCCTTCGCCCAGCCGCAGCGAGTTCCTCGGCCGCTTCAGCGAGGGCTCGCCTGGATGATTCGTCGAGAGTCACCGGCCCGCCCGGCTGCCGACGCCTGGTACATCGGCTGATGACGTTTTCGGGTGCTCCCTTGACGCTGAGCAGGACACCGCGGCCGGTGTGGCCGACGGTGGCGTGGTACGCCCTGGCCGGCTCGAAGGCGAGGGCGTCCGTGCGCCGCCAACGGGGCGCGCCGGTGCGGGTGGTGATCCGTGCCCGGTGGGCGCCGTCGACGATCGCCCGGTCGGTCTGGTGGGCCATCGGTTCGGCCTGGCGGGCGGGGGGCGTGGCGCGCAGTGCGGCGGCGAGTACTTCCTTGCGGGGAGTGTCGAGCCGGTCGAGGGCGGCGGCGCGCTCGCCATCGCTGACGCCGGAGAGCTCCAGGGTGCCTTCGGTCAGTGTGCCCGTCTTGTCGAAGCAGAGGACGTCGGCGCGGCCCAGTGCCTCGATGGTACGGGGATTGCGTACGAGGGCACCTCGGTCCGCCAGGCGGCGCGCGGCGGCGAGCTGGGCGGCGTTGACGAGGAAGGGCAGGCCCTCGGGTACGGAGGCGACGGCCAGGTTGACCGCCGAGGCCAGATTGTCGGTCAGGGGGCGGCCGTGAAGCAGCCCGGAGAGGGCGACCGCGACGGCGGACCCCAGGGCGATGGGCATGCTGGCGCGGGTGAGTGAGGAAAGCCGGGCCTCCACGCCGGTCTCCGGTGCGGCCTGGCGGGCAGTGGCGAGACTGCGTCCTGCTTCCGTGGCCGAGCCGGTCGCCACGACGACGGCGACCGCCCGCCCGGCGGAGACGGTCGTGCCCTCATAGAGCATCGAGCGGCGTCCGGTGAGGTGTGCGGCGACCACCGGCGCGGGATCCTTGCTCACGGCCAGGGATTCCCCCGTGAGGGAGGACTCGTCGACCTCGAACCCTTCCGCGTTCAGCAGGCGGCAGTCCGCGGGCACGACATCCTCGGGTCCCAGAGCGAGGATGTCGCCCGGTACCAGATCGCCCGAGGTGACCAGACGCTCCCGTCCCTCGCGCCGCACGCAGGCACCGATGGCCGACTGGGCGAAGAGCTCAGCGAGCGCGCGCTCCGTACTCACCCGCTGGAAGCCGCCGACGAGCGCGGACACACCGGTGATGGCGGCGACCAGGCCGGCGTCGGTCCGGGACCCCACCGCCGCGGCGAGAGCGGCGCCGGCGGCGAGGATCGGGGTCAGCGGATTGGAGAGCTCTTCGATGAAGGCGTACGGCAGGGTCAGCTTCGTTGGCTCCCCTGCGTGCGCCTCGGTGCCGCGAGCGGCCGCTTCCTGCGCGGAAAGGCCCTCTGGGCGGGTCCGCAGCCGCTCCATGACGCGGTCGACGGGCATCAGGTGCCAGGGGATCTGGGCCACGGGCGGGGTGAGGGGGCGGCTCAGGAGCTGCCGGGCGCGCCAGGCGCCGATGCAGAAGGCCACGGCCCCGGCCGTGTTGCTCACCGCAAGCACCCGCGCGGTCGCTTGCCGGGCCGGGCCTTGCAGGGCGGCGACAGCGCCGATCCCGCTGCCGCCCGCGGCCACGTAGTGGCTGTCGCGGTCGACCACCGCAGCCACCCCGACGGCGTCGACGATCAGGCCCGCCGCCTCAAGATCCGTTCCCACCAGAACGTGGGCGCCCCAGGGCGTCTGCTCGTCCTCGCGGTGCACGCCGATCGCGCAGTCGGCCATGCCCAGAGCGCGGCGATCGGCGGAGACCAGCAGAACGACCGCGCCGTCGGTCTGGAGGCCACGGACCGAGTCCGCCAGGCGATCGCCCGCGGGGAGCACGGCGTCGGCGAATCGGAAGCCGGGGGCGTCCCGGTCGGATGCCACCACGACCCGTGCGCCGGCCCGTCGTGCTGCCGCGGCGACGGCCTCGGCTCCCGGGGCCGACTGGGTGCCCAGCCCCGCCACCGCCTGGAGCCGCTGGCCCCGGGCCAGCCCGAGGATCTTCTCGCTGCCGCCCCGCCTCAGACCATGCGCCGCCTTGCGGCCGGTCCGCCCCTTCAGATCCAGCTCGTCCAGCGGGCCCAGTACCCAGCCGTCCGCGCTGCTGACGGCCAGCGGCGCATCGAGGTCGAAGAGCGAGAACAGCCGCTCGGAGACCTGCTCCGGATCAGCGCCTGCCAGCAGTTCCAGGTCCACCGGCTCGTACCGGTCCCCACGAAGCGCATCTTCCTCCAGGAGGATGGTGTCCACCTGTCCCAGGCGCCGGAGCGCGGTACGGTCCATCGTCACCACACCGCGCAGCGCCAGATGCCGCCCCAGCGCCGTGGCGAAGCCCTCACGCCCCGCACCGGGCGCCTTGGGCACCGAGGCCACACCGGCCGCGATCGCCTTGCGGATGCCGGAGAACGGCAAGGCGGCCATGCCGGCGGCGATGCCTGCCGCCATGGACCGCTCCGCGTACCGGTCGGCGCCGTCCTGGGGCGAGGGGCCGGCCCGACCGGTTGTGACCGCGTCGGCCCAGGCTTCTTCCGGCCCCCGGACGAGCTTGGCTTCGCGCTCGCGCCACGCGGCGCGTTCGACGCTCGCCTCCCGCCACACCGCCAGGCGTTGCAGCACGTCCAGGGCGAGCCCGCCACCGCCCGTGGCCACGCCCTGCACCAGCGCGCCGATCACCGGGAGCAGCGAGTCGGCCTGCTCACGTGGGCTGATGGCCTCGACGAGGTGACGAAGGCGCGGATGGTAGCGAACGGCATCGAGGCCACCGGCGACCTCCGGCGGCAGGCCGATCCACGGAGCGAGCCGCCGGAACGTCACCAGAGCCAGCCCCAGCGTGTCCGCCACCAGGGCCGGCACCGCCGGGAAAGGCGGACCCTCCGCCGGGTGGTGCGGCTCCGGTTGCCACTCGTCGAACGCTTCCGCATCCGCGGCATGGTCGCCTTCGGCCCGCTCCACCAGCGCGACCAGCTCACTCGTGCCGGGAGCGGGCGAGCCGACCGCGACGATGACCCGTTCCATGGGCGCGTTCACCCGCGCCCACAGCACCCCCGGATGCTCCTCCACGGCCCGCTCCACACGACGGGCGACGGCCTCGCCTCTGGGGCCGTGGACACCGTGGACCGCGAGGTAACAGCGCTCGGGGGACCACCACACCTCACGGTCAGTGCCCTCCAGGAGCCTCTCCGCCACCGCCCGGACCGCTCGGACGCCGGATGCCGCGTGCGAGGCAACGGCCGAGAGGACCGAGCCCAGGACGGGCGGCATTCCGAGGGCCGAGGCATGCTCCGGCGCCATGAAGCATGCCTCCTCGGATCAGAGCATGGGTGCAGAGAGACCTTCAGAGGCAGTCTCACTGAGTTCGATGAAAGGGGCGATACGGGGTAGACCTATTGATAAGGGGGTCTGCACGTTCATGATCGAACAGGCGAGGCGATACTCGTGACCTCCACACCCGGAACGCACTCCCCGTCCAGCGCCGAAACCGACACCACAGGTGAGCGCCCGGCCGAGCCCCCTCCCAAGGCCACTGCGCCACCGTCGGCAGCGAAGCGCACGGTCACCCTGACCATGCCCTCGCCCGGCAAGATAGCCAGCGGCGTTCTGGACGCCGCCATGGCGCCGGTCGCCGTCGCCCGGCGGGTCCTGCCCGCCAAGAAGGGCCTCCCGCTCTACCTGGGCCTTGGCGTCCTCGGTGCCGCAGAAGTGCTCGAATGGCCCGTCGCCATCGGCATAGGGGTCGGCTACGCGGTCCTGCGCGGCGGTGACGGCGGGCTCGGCGCCCCGGCAGCCACCACCGAAGCGAAAGAAGGCGCGGAGGAGTCCGCCACGACGACCGCACGCGCGATCATGACCCCGGACGCCACCTGTGTCGGAGCCGAGGAGTCCGTCCTGGACGCGGCGAAGGAGATGACCGAACTCGGCGTCGGATCGCTGCCCGTCCGCGGCCCCGACGAGCGGCTCGAAGGCATGCTCACCGACCGCGACATCGTCGTGAAGGTCCTCGGCGAGGGCAAGGACCCCGCCAAGGTGAAGGCCGGTGACCTCGCCCAGGGAGACGTGGTGACCGTCGACGCCGACGATGAGGCCGAAGCGATCCTGCACACCATGAGCCGGAACAAGGTGCGCCGCCTGCCGGTCATCGAGGACAACGCGCTGGTCGGTATCGTCACGCAGGCCGACGTCGCACGGAAGCTGCCCGACCCCAAGGTCGGCGACCTGCTCGAAGCCATCTCCACCTGAGGGGCCTGGTCGTCCCCGCACTCGGGCAGCCGCGATCCGGCGAGCCGGGTCCCGTGCGCCGCATCCCGAAGAAGTCGCCTTCGCGCGCGCTGTTGGGGACGACATGACACCAAGTGCGCACTCTGACAAAGACGTTGGAGGGAGCGGCCACGTCGAGGGTGCCGTCTATCGCCCTGACCGCCGGCGTGCCGCGCTCGCCGCACATCCCGTGGCCCGAGGAACGGCCCGTCCCGGTCCGGGAGAGCGAGTGCGCCCGGGGCGAGGAACGTGGCCTGCCAGGCGGAGATTTGGCGTTGCGGAACGGGCGGCGGCGTTGATGTGGCCGTTGCGCAAGGGGTCCTTCCTGCGGGGAAGGCGATTTACCTCGCCAGAAGCGGAGCGTGATGAAACCGATAGCAAGCAATTCGTGAAGGGGATGTGAGAGTTGGTGTGAGGCGTGGCACACTCCCCTCACCGGTCGCGAACGACGAGGGGGGCGAGCGGGGTGCAGCGGATTCCTGTGCGGTTCGGGGCGGAGTTACGCCGGCGGAGGATTGAAGCGGGGCTGTCGCTGGGAGAACTGGCGAGCCTGATCTGTTTTTCCAAAGGGCACTTGAGCAAGATCGAGCGTGGCGTGAAGGCGCCCAGTCACGATCTTGCACAGTTATGTGACAGCGCTCTCCATGCCGGCGGACAACTCAGCAGCCTGATTTCCGCACCCGAGCACAGCACCCCCGCGGCGCCGATGACCGAGGCGGATGTCGGTACGCCCTGGACATTACGTATGCGGGCCGGCGGAGAGAGCGACTTCGTGGCATTCGACCCCGTGTCGTCCGGCGGCGGGGCCATGCCGTCCACCATTGTGAGTTGGTCTCTCGCACCGCCTCTCCTCGAAAGCGGGGAGACGAATTCGGCATTGCCGTACTTCCGCAATGTCTTCGACGAGTTCCGCCGGCTGGGACAGCTCTTCGGGCCGTCGGTGGTCGCACAGCTCTGTATCGCGGCCACCAGCGCGCTGCGGGGCATGGCGCACCAGGCGCAGCCCGCGCACCGCGATGTGGTGCTCCGGCTCGCCTCCCGGTTCGCCGAGTACACCGGCTGGATGGCGCAGGAGGCAGGCAGCGACGCGGCCTCGCTCTGGTGGACCGAACAGGCGGTCCAGCTGGCCGCGGACGGCGGTGACGACGAACTGGCCGCCTACGCCCTGATCCGGCGCGCGGAACTGGCCCTGTACACGGGCGATTCGGTGGCCACCGTCCAGCTGGCGCGACGGGCGGCGCAGCAGGCCCGCAGCGTTCGCATCCGCGGACTCGCGGCGCAGCGCGAGGCGCAGGGGCACGCGCTCGTGGGGGACCGGGACGCCTGCCGTCGGGCGCTCGACCGCGGCGCGGAGCTGACGGCCGGTGCGGCGACGACGGACGGCACGGACCCGGTCCTCGGCAGTATCCATCTGCCGGATCTGACGGCCTTCGTCGCCGGCTGGTGCATGCACGATCTCGGTTCCCCGGCGGAGGCCGTTACTTTGCTCGGCGACGGTCTGGATGCCATTCCGCCGGAATCCCGCCGTGCCAGAGCCAGATATGGCGCCCGGCTGGCGCTTGCACTGGCGAACGTCGGGGAAATCGAGCAAGCCTGTGCGATCGCGGAATTGGTCGCCTCTCATGTTGCCCTCATCGACTCGGCCACCATCCGCGCCGATCTTCTGCGGCTGAGCCGCGCACTGAATCGTTGGCCAAAGAATCCGACGGTCCGTCGGACCCTTCCGCACCTCGCGATCGGACTGCACACCCACCGGACCGGTCCGGGAACTCCGGCCTGACTTCTCACCCATCGGCCCGCACCACGGAGAGGCCGGCCGAAGAACCACACTCCCGCCGCATCCGTGGTGTTCCGTTGCCCGGCCAAAAGGCCGAGGGCAACGCGTTGACCACGCCTGAAACCCCTGTGAATCTCGGCTTCATCCCCCTGTGCCCGCGACAGCCCGAGTAACCAGCACGGCATCCGGCTGCCGCAATCCACCGCTGTCCTCATGAGGAAAGGCAGAACAATCATGGCCGGAGTATTCATCAACTACCGGACCGGCGACGGCGCCGAAGCGGCTGTCCTGCTCGACGAGCAATTGAAGGAGGTATTCGGGCCGGAGAACGTCTTCCGCGACCGCCGGACCACGCAGCCGGGCGTGCACTTTCCGCCCGAGCTGTGGCGCCACCTCGAAAGCTGTGCGGTCCTCCTCGTGCTCATCGGCCCGAACTGGCTCTCGCTGTGCGACACCGACGGCCGGCGCCGGATCGACGTACCGGGCGACTACGTCCACGACGAGATCCAGCGCGCCCTCACCTGGCGCAAGACCGTCATCCCCGTGCTGATCGACTCGGCCCGGCTCCCGAAGCGGGAGCAACTGCCCGCCGACATCGCCGAGCTGACGGAGCGTCAGTTCATGCAGCTGCGGGTGCCGTACGCGCATCTCGACCTCCCCGTCATCACGGAGGCGCTGCGCAGCCACGTACCGGTGCGCAGGACGGCGCCGCAGCCGGACCCGCGTTCGGCGCCGCCCGCGTTCGGCGCCCCGCAGCCCGGCGCCTACTCCACCTATCACGACTGCGCCGTGACCAACGGGAGCGGCAACGCCACCGTGAACCAGAACCGCGACGCACAGAGCGGAGGCCGACAGTGAGCGAGACCGAACACGCCGGGCCGGAGGACACGGCGGCGGAGGTGCCGGCCGAGGAACCCGCTGCGGCCGCCGAGGAACCGGCACCGCCCGAAGCCGTGGAGCCGAGCCCGGCCGGACCGCCGGACGGCACCGAGGTCACCGGTGCGAGCGCCCCGGACGACCTCGCCGCACCCCGGGCCGGCGACAACCGGCCGTCGGCCCAGGACACCGTCCGGGCCGCCGCCCGCCGGGAGACCGGCGACGGCGGCGACTTCACCCGCTACCAGCAGGCCCGGCAGCAGAACGCCCTGAACAGGCTCAAGCGCAGCGCGGTCGCCAACGGCAGCGGCTCCGCCTTCTACGCCGAGCAGCTGACCATCGGCGGCGACAACGGCGTCGAGATCCAGGTGCTGAGCGTCTCCTCGCTGACCGTCGCCCAACAGCTCGACTCCCACCAGGACGTCGAGCAGCAGACCCAGATGGCCGCCCGGCTCGCCGCACAGCACGTGCTGGTGCTCGCCGGGCAGCCGGGCAGCGGCCGGCAGTCCACGGCACTGACCCTGCTCGCCGGCTGCTGCCCCGACGACCGCATCAAGATCCTGCACAGCGAGGCCCCGGGCATCCTCCAGGCGCTGTGCCAACGCGCCGACGACCTGCTCGCCCCCGGTGGCTTCGTGGTGGACCTGGACGACCAGCCGCTGAAGCTGTCGACACTGGAGACGCTCGGCCATCTCGCCCGCAAACACCGCGCCTTCCTCGTCATCATCGGCGAGCTGGGCCGGGTGGACCCCGACCTGCTGCGGCCGCACGCCTTCCCGCACCGGCGCCCGGCCCCCGGCCAGGTCCTCGCCGTACATCTGCGCCGACTCCTCGCGGGGCACCCCGGAGCGTGCCCCGAGCAGGACTGCACCACCGAGCACACCACGGCGTTCACCGACCGGATGCTGGAGTCCCAGCAGGTGCAGCGCACCCTCGACGGGGCCCCGTCCGTCCGCAGTGTCGTGGAGTTCGCCGAGGTCCTGGCGCGGAGCATCCACTCCGAGGACACCAGCCTCAGCGATGTCATCGGCCAGTGGCGCGACCGGCTGCGCCGACTCGCCAAACAACTGCTCCAGGTCCCCGCGGAGACCTCGCACGGCCCGGTGCTGGACCCGCACCGCCAGGCGTTCCGGATCGCCTACGCGTTCTTCCACGGCCACCCGCTCTCCGATGTCTTCGAGGCCGGGGAAGTCCTCAGCGCGACCGTGCTGCCGCGCTACGAGACCCGTGAACCGGCCCCCACCAACCATGTCTTCGAGCGGGAACTGGACCAGCTGATCCCGCAGGAGATGCGCGCCTCCGGTGACGCGATGTCCGGCGGCCGCACCGACGACAACCCCCGGTGCGCCCGGCTGGTGGACGAAGAGCTGATGCACGCCGTCATCGAGGTCGTCTGGCACGACTACGACAGTCTGCGCGACCCCCTGCGCGAGTGGCTGACCGCGCTGGTCGCCGGGCCGCTGGAGCGGATCCGGGTACGGGCGGCGCACATCGCCGGGATCCTGCTCAGCCATGACTTCGACAGCGTCTACCGGGACTTGATACGGCACTGGGCCCGGAAGTCCGCGGCCTACCGGCAGTCCGCCGCGCTCGCCCTGGAGATGGCAGCCCACGACCCCCGGATGGTGGGCCGGGTGCGGGCCCAGATCCGCAGCTGGCTGAGCAGCCCCCGGTGGGAGTTCCAGGACAGCGCGGCACGCGCGTACGGAACCCTGGTCGGCGCCCAGGACGTCCCGGACACCCTCTGGGCGCTGCGCGAACTGGGGACCCGGCCGGAACTGGCGTTCAGCAGCTCGGTGGCCTTCTCGATGTCCTGGCTCTACCTCGCCGGTGCCCCGGGCCGGACCGCCGACGCCCTGGACCGCTGGATCGCCTCGGACAACGACCATCTGGCCAAGCACGCGATCCGCACCCTGCTGATCCTCAGCCGCTACGGCGCCGGCCCGGACCGCCGTGACCGGCCCGTCCTGGCCGATACCGCGATGACCGACCCGGACCGTGCCGAGGCCCTGGTCCGTCTGTGGCGCCACGCCCTGATGGGGCAGGACAGCTCGACCCGCGCCTGGGACCTGCTGCGCCGCTGGCTGCTGGCAGGGGACGCGGACAAGGAGCTGGCCGCCTTCCTGGAGGCCCTCGTCCCGCGCATCTGGGCCCGGCCGCTCACCCTCCGCGCCGGGTTCTACCTCGGCATGTGGGCCGGCCGGCACCCGGACTCGCGCACCATTCGCCAGCTCCGGGACCAGCCCCCCGAGGCGGGGCCCACGCCCGCCTCCGCGTCCTGACGACACCCCGTACGAAGAGGAGACAGACCATGACAGAGCGCAAAGGACTCCGCACCAGGCTGCGCAACTGGTGGCGCCGGGTGACGCGCAAGGACGGGACCGAGCCCGCCGGCGCCCCGGAGCCCGCCGAAGACCGGGAGGGACCGGACACCCCGGCGCTCGGGCAGGCGGCCCGGAGCGAGGTGGCGGTGGAGCTGCCGCCGGTCGAGGAGGCGCTGTCGGTCGCGGCCGACGGCGATGTGTTCGCCTTCGAGCTCGTCCCGCACTTCCGCTGGAGCAGCCAGGAGATGACGCTGGACGTCCTGCGGGAGCGCGCCGCGCTCCACGAGGAGGCGGCCCGCGGCAAGCTGCTGCGCCGCGCCTGGTCCGTCGCCCGCGCCTGCGATCCCGGCGACCCGGTGGCCGCGGAGAAGGCCGTCAACAAGGAACTGCGCGGCGGCTGGTGCTACCACGACGAGAAGGGCCTCATCCGCTGCCGCCCCTCGGTACGGATGCGGATGGACCCGGCGCTGCGCGACCATGTGCTGCCCTTCCACCTCGCCGAAGTACGGATGGCGAAGGAGCACCACCTCGGCAAGCTCAAGGCGGACCAGGTGCAGGAGCTGACCGAGCGCTGGCTCCAGGTGATGAGCGAACTGGAGCTCCTCGGCACCCTCGGCGCGGCCGAGCGGCGGCTCCTGGTGCCCTTCGCCGCGGCCCTCGCCGACGAGGACTTCTTCAAGGTCATGCAGGCACTCAAGAACACCCGCCGCAACGGCGCCGAGGCGCTCGCCGACGTCCTCACGGCGGCGACCAAGCACCACGAGCAGGTGGGCCTGTTCGAGTACGCCAACGCCTACGACAAGGCCCTCAGCGAATTCTGCCGCCAGATGGGCCTCAGCCCCTTCTCCTGGGTGGACACCGTGGGCGACGTCGAGGAGCTGGCACCGTGAACACCACAGACAGCGCCGCGCAGGGCCTTGCCCGGTGCGCCGGGCGGGCCGCGGTCCGGCCACCCGGACGCCGCCGGGGCACCTCCACGATCGCCGGCGCCCTGGGAGCCGCGCTGATGGCCGGCCTCCTCGGTGCCTGCGGCGAGGAACCCCGACTGGACCCCTGCGCCTGGATGAAGCAGCCCGCCGACACCGCCGGCCGTACGGTCGTCCTCGTCGACGCCTCCTCCTCCGTACGCGGCCCGGGCGCCGGGCGCGACTACGCGCACAGCATCGGCGCGCTGCTCACATCGGTGGTCGGGCGCAAGGACACGGTCTCGGTCGGCAGCTTCAGCGGCGACTCGGCGCAGATCAGCTGGATCGCCAAGGACCGCTCGACCGACTGGGTCAAGGACAACAACAACGAGATCAACCAGAAGACCCGGAAACAACAGGCCGTCAGCTGCCTGACCGGGCTGGTCGGCAAGGCCGAGCGAGCCGTTCCCCGCAGCGCCGGCAGCAACGTCCTCGCGGCCCTCACGGCCGGAGCGTCCTCGCTGGAGGGCGCATCCGGCAGCCGCAGCCTGCTCGTCCTGACCGACGGGCTGTCCACCACGGGCTGCGCCGATCTGCGCGCGGCCGCCTTCCGGGACAGCAGCGAGATCAAGGCCATCACCCGGGTCTGCGCCGCCCGGGACGAGACACCCTCGCTGACCGGAGTGCGACTCACCCTCGCCGGGCTGGGCCAGCCGGCCACCGGCCGGCCCGCACCCACGGCAGCCCAGCGGACCTGGCTGAGCAACCTGTGGCGCGCGCTGTGCGGCGCCGGCCGCAAGCCCGCACACGGCACCTCCTGCACCCTCGCCCCGACCGCCATCGGCACGGCCGAGGGGCGCCGGACGGGGAAGAAGCCACCCCAGGACCCGGCCGTCCACTACGCGCAGGACCGCCCGCAGACCTACGAACTCCCTGGCGCGGCGCTCTTCGACACCAACTCGTCCACCGTCCGCCCGCAGGCCCTGCCGCTGCTCAACGATGTCGCGGTCAGCGCCCGGACCACCCCCGGCAGCAGGGTCGCCGTCTCCGGTTACGTCGACCCGCGTGGCCGGCCGGACAACAACCACCGGCTGTCGCAGGCACGCGCGGACGCGGTGAAGGACGTGCTGACCGGACTCGGGGTGGAGCGGGTGACCGCACACGGACGCGGCCTGCCCACGGGCTGCGCGAAGCCGGACCACACCGTGGGCGGCCGGATGACCGCCGAGGACAAGCTTCAGTGCGACCGGCGCGTCGACATCGAAATCACCAGGAAGTGAGGGCGGCGGGCAGCGATGAACACCACCAACGGAAAGAACCGGGCGGGGCCTGCCGCCCGCTATCAGTCGGCGTCCGACTGCCCTGGCAGCGACCCCGCCTTCGTCGGACTGGACCTCAGGAAGCGGCCGTCCGCCCGGCCCGTGGACCAGACCGACAGCCGGGAACAGGCCGCCCTCATGCGGGCCTTCACCGACGCCAACACCGCGCTGACCGCGGCGCAGCCCGGACTCGGCACCGCGGCCACCGCGGTCGCCGACACCTTCCAGCAGGCCCGGACGACCATCGAAGCGGCCGAGCGGTTCGTCGTCGCCCGGTCGTCCCAGCAGGCCCAGGAGCGGGTCGGAGAGCTGCGCGCCCGCCATGCCGGGGACGGACCGGAGAGCCTGCGCCGCCGGCCGGTGCTCTGGCGACGGCTGCTGTGGCCCACCCTGGTCGCGTGCGTGGCCTTCGACACGATGTTCATCGGCACCCTGATGCAGCGGTTCTTCGGCCTGGGCGCGACCGAAGCCGGCTACTACCTCGCCTACTTGCCCGGCTTCGGTGTCGCCGTGTGTCTGCTGGCCGCGGGCAGTCTCCTGGCCGAGTCCGTCTTCCGGCGGCGCACCCGTACCGCCCGCACGCTGGAGCGGACGCGCCGCGGTCCGGTCGCGGCGCTGCGCGAAGCACTCTGGCCAAGGAGTCCGCGTACGGAACGGCGCCAGGCCGGCGAACTGCCCTGGCCCAACGCGGCCGGGCCGGTGCTCTTCACCCTGGCCATCCTCACCATGGTCGGCATATGGGCGCGGATGCGCGCGGCCGGTGCGGTGCGTGAGCATGTGGATCTGGCGCCGGACCAGAGCGCCGTCGTCATCCTCACCCTGGTGCTCAGCACCGCCGCGATCGTGGTCAAGGTGCTCGCCCACAACCCCTGCGCCGACAGCGACCGGGAGGCCCGGCGGGAGGTCACGGACGCGGAGCAGCAGGGCAGAAAGCTGCTGGGCGCGGCGCGGCGCGGTCTGGTGGCGCACACCGAGACCTGGTGGCGGCTGCGGTCCACGGTCGAGGCGGCGGCGAGCGAGGCCCACCGCACGCTCGACGATGCCTGCATCCGCATCGTCGAGGAGCGCGCCCGCACCGGCGTGGCCGGCAGCTACGACCTTCCGCTGACCGCACCCGCCTGGCCCTACCCCGCCTCCGCACGCAACGGCGCCCGCCTGCCCACCGGGGACCGGGCACCCGCCCACCCCACACCGCCCCGGGCCCGCCTCGAACTCCTCGATCACCTCTACACGGTGCTCGCACGCTACGGCCCTGATCAGCTCGAAGACCGCCTCAACGACATCGCCGGCGCCCTGAACGCACAGTTCCGCGCCTCGCCGGGGCAGCCGGTGGAGCAAGCCGGGCCGACGAGTTCCGACGAGGACGGCGCGGACGGCGAGGATCAGGCGCCCGAGGGGGACCCGGCGGCAGCGGAGGACGTCCGGGCGCCCGAGGAGGCCCGGGTCGGCGAGGATCAGGCGCCCGAGGAGGACCGGGCACCAGAGGAGGGCGGCCAGGCACCTGAGGAGCCCGCCGCACCCGGCCAGGCACCCGGCCCGGACAGCCGGCCGCCCGAGGACGAAGGCCCGGCATCATGACCGCGCAGCCGGGCCCGGGCCCGAGCCCGGGCCCGGAGGCGGTGAAGCATCTGGAGTTCCTCCAGGCGGTGATCGCCCGCCATGCCAACACCTCCTTCCTGGTCAAGAGTTGGGCCATGACCGTCAGCGGCGCGTTCATCGCGGTCGCCACCCGGGGGCCGAGCTGGAAGACGGCCGCGGTCGCCGTGGGACTGGCGACCGGATTCTGGCTGCTCGACAGCTACTACCTCCGTCAGGAACGGAGATTCCGCAGCCTCTACGAGAAGGTCGCCGGGTGCGTGAGCCCGGCGGTGCCGCCGTTCAGCATGGACGCCGAGCAGCACGGCGGCCCGGTGCCCTGGCGGGCGGTGGCGCTGTCCCGGACGATGCTGCTCTCCTACGGCGTCCTGGTCGCCATCGACACCATGACGGTGCTCTTCCTCGCCTGACCGCCGCCGGCGGTCCGCGCAGGCGCGGCGCGCCTCACGTCTCCGCGGGCCGGGCGGCGGTCCAGGGCAGCAGCAGACCGTCGCCCTCGGCGCGCGGGACGACGTGGAGATGGAGATGCCGGACGGTCTGGGTGGCCGCGGGGCCGCGTGAGGTGATCACATTGCAGTCCCCGGCCTCCGCCGCGAGTTCGGCTGCCCGCAGCATGGTGGCCGCCGACACCACCGGGTCCTCGGCGACATCGGCGACATGCACCCGGGGGATGACCAGCACATGCCCGGCGGTGACACCGCCGTGGCGGGGCCGGATGGCGAGGGCGTCCGGCCAGGCGCGCAGCACCGTGGCCGGCGCCCGGCCGCACACGATGAGGCAGAAGGGGCAGCCCGGCCGCCGGGGAGTACGGGGAGGCTGCGGGCGGGCGTCCGGAGCCTCATCGGTCACCTCGCGGAACTCCCCATAACTGACCATCGATCCTCCGCAGGGGCCGGCTGCCGGACGGGCCGAACGTCACCGGGCCGGGCCGACGCGCGCATCCGCTGCCCCCATCATCGCCCCTTCGCTCCGCTGATGCGGCACTTGGCCTTGTTCCAGCCGTTTTGCGCGCCACCGCCGCCCCCGGGGGCGGCGGTCGTCACCAGAGTCTGTCGATCTCGCCCGGGTGCAACGCGATCCGGGAGTGCGGGAACGAGGAACGATGGTCCCGGCCCAGGGGCGAGAAGAAGTCGGCCATGGTGACCTTGTCGAAGCCCGGCCGGTCGCTGGGGAACGGGTCCTGGGGCGTACCGCCGATGAGCACCGCACCGGGCAGCCACTGCCAGCCCGCACTCTCGTAGAACGGCTGAAGCGGCCGGTCGCAGGTGAACAGGCCGATATCCAGGTCCATGGCGGCCATCGCCGCGCGGGCGGCCGTCACCAGACGGCGGCCATGGCCCTTTCCGCGGGCGGTGCCACGGGTCACGACCGTGCTCAGCCCCGCGGCCCGGTACCGCTGTCCGGCGTGGACGATCTCTTTGGACAGGATGTCCAGCGCGGCGAGCACCGTGGGACCGTCGACGAGCAGCATCGACACCGGCCGCAGTGCCGGATCGTGGGCGAAGGTGCCGGGCGCCGACGCGGAGTCCGGCGGCCACGCCTCGTCCCGGAGCTCCGCCACCTGTGTCCGGAGTGCGGGCGGGGCCCCGGTCTCCGGGAACGTCATGATCGGCACGCGCCCATTGTGACGGCCCCGTGCGACGGGGGCCAGGGGTTATGCCTCGGCCGGACCCGCACGGTGCCGCGCCCGCCGTGCACGTGAACCCGCATCGTGCCTGCATGTGGCGGTGGCTCCGGGGCAGGTGAACCTCATGGGAATATTGAGGCGTTGGGAGCGCGTGGTGGAGGACTGCGAGAGCGCACTGGTGGCCAAGATCTTCCGCACCGACCCGGTCCAGTTGCTCGATGACCTCCGGCAGGAATGCGACGACCATGCGATCGTGTGCAGCCAGAGCCGAGTCCTGGTACCCAATGACTACACCGTCGAACTCGCGCAGCACGTACACGATGAACTGGCGGCCCGCGGCGGAGAGGTGGGCCGGCAACTGACGGATGTACTGGCCCGGCACGCCGTCGACCGTGGCTACGAATGGGCGGGCCCGCTCACCGTTCATGTCACCACGGCCGAGGTGCCGAACGGCCGGTACCGCGTTTCGAGCGCGGCCCTCGCCCACGTTCCCGCCGATGCCGCCGGTCCCCGGGGAGCCTGATCAGGAAGCCCGCCGGACCGCCGGCCGGCGCCGGGTGCACAGGCCACCGCCGTTTCGCTCTTCATGACCGAGGGGACGGCCGTCCCCGCGTGACCGCGGAGGTGCGCGGGGACGGGCCGCCTACTCGGGGTTGCTGCCGACGGCTACCGGTGAACTGCCGGAAGCCGTAAGGGATTTACAGCGGCCGGGCCCACAGGTCGTACTTGAGGCCCGTGCCGTCGCAGAAGGGGTCGGCCCACTTGCCGCTGCTGACGAGGTCGGTGCCGGCCTCCTGGCAGCCGCTGAGGGTCCAGAACTTCTTGCCGGTCCACACGGTTCCGGGCGGGCCGTCCATCGGCTTGACCTGGTGCTGAGCGGAGGGGGCGACCGGCGCTGCGGCCTCGGCCCCGGTGGCGGCGTGGGCCTGGGCGGCACCACCCAGTCCGAGGACCGTGAGAGCGGCCGCGGCGACCGCGGTGCGGAGAATTCGGCTGTTACGCATGTGTTGTCCTTTCCCCGTATTCAGGGCCCCTTGCGGGCCCGTCACCCTGCACACGGATGACGCCCCCTCGACGTATGACACCCCTTCATGTGACCTGCGTCACATCCCTGTCGGGGCCTGATGGAGGGTGCCCTCAATCGCCCCCACTTCCACGAAGTGCCATGGCCGAAAAGGGATTTGACGGCTGGTCAGTGCTCTGGGATCGGCCCCTGTGTGTCTGATAGGGAAGTGTGCCGTGGTGCCCGATTTCGCCCGTCGCCTCGAAGTCGGCGTCGAGGGGGCGTCATGGCGGGGTGGCTGGCGTGGTGCGCAGGTTTCGGGAGGTACGGGAGTGATTGGGCGAGCTGTCCCTACCTGCGGATTTACCTGTTCTTTTCGGGGTGTTGGCCGGAGACGCTTGCCTTGGAAGTGCGGGCATGGATAGCGTAACCAGCACCTAAAGCTTTCTGGACAGCTTTAGTGAAAGCTAAAACATCGTTCCGTCCCGGGTGGGGGAGAAGTATGCAGATCAAGGTTGCGGTGGCGTATCACAGTGGATACGGCCACACCGCAAAGCAGGCGGCGGCCGTCGCGGCCGGCGCGGAGAAGGTCCCCGACACCCAGGTACGCCTGGTCTCCCTCGCCGAGCTCAACGACGAGCTGTGGGAGGTCCTACAGGAGTCCGACGCCCTGATCTTCGGCACGCCGACCTACATGGGCGGCAGCAGCGCCGTCTTCCGTGCGTTCGTCGAGGCCACCAGCCAGGTCTGGGGCGACAACATGCGCTGGAAGAACAAGATCGCGGGCGGCTTCACCAACAGCGGCAACATGGCGGGGGACAAGCTCAACGCGCTGATCGACATCGCGCTGTTCGCCGCCCAGCACGGCATGGTCTGGGTCGGCCTCGCCGAGTACGGCGGCTGGAACACCTCCTCCGGCAGCCCCGAGGACCTCAACCGGCTCGGCAGCTGGCTGGGCGCCATGTCCCAGTCGAACAACGACGAGGGTGCGGACGTCACCCCCTGTGCCAGCGACCTGCGCACCGCCGAGGCACTCGGCCGCCGGATCGCCGAGACCGCCCACATCCACAAGGCGGGACGCGCAGCCGTCGGGTTCGACGAGGTGTCCGCCTGACATCGGGTGGGCCGCACTGAGGAGCTGCGAACGGGGGGGGACCCGATGAACAGCCGTCAGGAGTCCGCGGTGTCTCCTGCGGACGCACAGTCCGGAGTGGTGCACCGCGGCATGACCAGCCGTCACGAATTCATCGGGACGACGGTGGCCGGGGCCGAGGAGGCCCGCGTCGTGGGGGCGCGGGCACCATGGCCGGGATCGTTCCCGGCGCCCCTTCGGGCGACCCGGCCCGCTCCTTCCGTCTCGCAGCCCTCCACCGCGGGGTCTTCGGGCTCCAGCCCGCCCGGGGCGGCTCGCCGTCCGGCGGCCCCGGAGATGCGCAGCCCGGCCCGGGGAGCGAACAGGCCGTCAGCAGCGCGCCGCCGAGGAGAGCGGCGGACCGCGCTGCCCTCCCCGGGCCGTCCCCAGGAGGTTTCCGCCCGGCGCCCTCCGCGTCCGGCACGTCCCCCGACGCCGTGACGTCGCCGCACGGGCTCCGCGAGTCCTTCCTCGTACGGCCCCCGACCGTCCGGTTCCCGATCCGCCGCACACCGGCCGGGGCCCGATGAAGCCCCGCGGTGCCGTGCGGTCCGGGCGGCCGGTGCCGGCCTGGCGCCGCGCGGCGCCGGCGGGCTTCGCGCACGGCCCGCAGCAACGCCACTGCGGGGGCCCGTCCCCCGGAGTGAGGTACCACGGCCGCCATGGCAAGGCACACCTCCCGCTCGCCTTCACGGCGCAGCCGGAGCCGGCACGCCCCCGGGCGTTCCGGCCGCCACCGGTCCCGGCCGGCTGAAGCTCGTCCCCGTTCGGCAGTCCCACCACCTTCACCGTGCCCGCGGCCGTCGCGCGCACGGCATGTCCTGGCCGCGCACCGGCTGCGCGGCCGTTCCCTGCCATCCCGAGGAGATCAGCCATGTTCAAGACCACCACCGACGCCGAGCTGGCGGGCAACCCGATCGATGAGGTGATCGGCTCCACCATCCGCTACGCGGCGCTCACCTCCGCCGCCAAGCTCGGCATCTTCCGGACCCTGGAGGAAGACGGCCCCAAGACCCTCGACGAGCTGGCCGCCGCGATCGGCGCGAGCACGGACGGCACCCGCGCGGTGGCCGACGTCGCCGCCGTCCTCGGCTGGCTGACCCTGGAGGACGGGCGCTACCGCAACGGCCCGCTCGCCGAGCGCTGGCTGGGCAAGAACGCCGAGTACGACTTCACCCCGGCGCTGCTGTGGGCGTACGAACTCACCAACGTGATGTGGGAACTGCCGCAGGCCGTCCGGGACGGCAAGCCGGCCCAGTCCCTCTGGGAGCGCTGGGCCGACAACCCCGAGGCCGGGCGGGACTTCTCCGCCTACATGCGGGTCAAGTCGCGGCTCACCGTGCAGCCCATCGTCGAGGCCGTCCCGCTGCCCGAAGGGGCGCGGCGCCTCCTCGACCTGGGCGGCTCGCACGGCCTGCACTCCATGGCCATGTGCGAGCGGCACCCCGAGCTCTCCGCCACCATCCTCGACCTGCCCGAGGCGCTCGCCGACACCGGCGCCGCGATCGAGAAGGCCGGGCTGTCCGACCGGATCACCCTCCAGCGCGGCAGCTTCCTCAGCGGCGACCTCGGCACCGGCTACGACGTGGTCTTCCTCTTCGAGATCGTGCACAACCACACCGACGAGGAGAACCGGGACCTGATCGCGCGGGCCGCCAAGGCGCTGCGCCCCGGCGGCCGGATCGTGGTGCTCGAAGACGTGCGCGGCGAGCAGCTCGAGGAGCACAACGCGGCGTTCTCGCTGGCCATGTACGCCTGCTCCGGCGACCGCACCTACAGCGAGCCGGAGATCTCCGGCTGGCTCAACGACGCGGGGATGAAGAACGTCGAGCGCATCGCGCTGCCCTCATCCGTGTCTCTGGTCGTCGGCACCAAGTAAAGCCGGCAGCCGGGGAAGGGGGGAGCACCGTGCAGATCGATCTGGCACACCGGTCGACCAGCTCATGGCTGGACGCCGCGGACCTCGCTCGTGAGGTGTACGCCCAGGCATACGGCGCCGATGTGGCGCCCCGGCCCGACTCGTTCATCGTCGCCCGGCCGGCCTGCGGCGCGGCGGAGGAGCCCTGCGCGCCACTGGCCTGCGCGGGGCTCACCTTCGGCAGCGACCAGGAGCTGTTCTCCGAGCGATATCTCGACACCGGAGTCGAGGACGCCGCACTGGCCCGTCTCGGAGCCTCGGTGGACCGCAGGCGGGTGGTGGAGGTGGGGGCACTGGCCACCCGCCGCGCCTCGGTCGGCCGCGAACTGATCAGAGCCACCCCGATCATCGCCTGGTGCCTGGGCATGGAGTACATCCTGTGCACGGTCACCCAAAGCCTCATCACGACGCTGGACCGAACCGGCATCTCCTTCGTGCCGTTCGGCCCCGCCGACCCACGCCGGCTGTCTCCCGAGGAGGCGGCGCGCTGGGGCACGTACTACGAGCAGGAGCCGCAGGTCGGCGTCATCCCGCTGAACGCCCTGGACCGGCTGTTCTCCGCCGCCACCGGGCGCTACTCCGTCACCGATCTCCAACTGAGCATCAGCGCCATGGAGGTGGCCGGCCATGCTGGGCATTGAGCAGAGTCTGGTCAGGTTCGGTGAATCCGCGCGTCCGATGGTCGAGGTCCTGGGGGAGGACGGCACACCGGCCAGGACCCTCAGCTACCAGGAGGTGACGCGCCGGGCCGCGGACCTCGCCGAGCGGATCGGACCACGCGAAGGACGCCCGCTGCGCATCGGTGTGGTCTGCGGCAACACCCCGGAATACGTGGTCGCCGACCTCGCGCTGATCGCCGCGCGTGCCACCGAGGTGCCGGTCCCGCTGGCCTTCTCCGCCGAGCAGGCCGCCGGTCTGCTGGAGGAGGCCGACCTGTGTGTGGTGGACGCCGCCGGGCAGGAGCGGCTGACCCAGTGGGGCAGGGACCGGGTGCTGCGCCCGGACTGCACGGTGCTGCCGCTGTCCACGGACGGGCCCGTGCCGTCCGCGCCCCTGGTGCTGCCGCCGGCCGCCACCGGGGGAGCGGACTGGGAGTGCAAGATCATCCACACCTCCGGGACGACCTCGCGTCCCAAGGGGGTACGCATCCGGGCGGCGGCCCTGAACGAACTGCTGGGCTCACTGCGATCGGTGATGCCCGACGGGGCCTTCTCCCGCTATCTCTCCGTCGTCCCGTTCAGCCTGCTCATCGAGCAGGTCACCGGCCTCTACATGGTCCTGCTCGACGGCGGGACCGTGGTCCTGATGCCGCCGGGCAAGGCCCTGGTCGGCACCGCGGCGGCGGCCCCGGCCGACGTCCTGCCGTTTGTGACGGCCGCCCGCCCGACCGCGATGGTCGCCACGCCCGCGCTGGTCGACGCCTTCGCCACCGCCGCGGACGAGGCCGTGGCGCGCGGAGACGCGGTCGCACCGGCCCTGTTCGGCACTCCCGGCGCGCCGCTCATCTGCTGCGGCGGGGCGCCCGTGCACCCGGAGCTGCTGCGGCGGCTGGAGGACCACGGGCTGCCCGTGCACGAGGGGTACGGACTGTCCGAGAACAGCTCCGTGGTCAGCTGGAACACCCCGGACGCGCGCCGGCTGGGCACCGTGGGCCGGCCGCTGCCGCATGTCCGCGTCCGTACCGCGGAGGACGGTGAACTCCTGGTCAGCAGCACCTCGTTGTTCGCCGGCTACACCCGCGACGACCCCTCCAGCCTGGTCCTCGACGCCGATGGCTGGCTCCGTACCGGCGATCTGGCCCGGATCGACGAGGACGGCTTCATCCGCATCACCGGACGCAAGAAGAACGTCATCATCACCGCGGCCGGCCGCAATGTGGCCCCCGAGTGGGTCGAGGCGCAGTATGCCCAACTCCCCTTCGTCCGCGCCGTCGCCGTGATCGGTGACGGGCTCACCGCCCTCCACGGACTCTTCCTCGTCAAGGAGTCCACCGACCTCGCGGCGGCCGAAACGGCCGTCCGGGAGTTCGGCGAAGCGCACCTCTCCGAGGTGGAGCGGATCGCCGTGCCGCATCTCACGGTCGCCGACGAGCGCCTCTACCGCCGGTTCTTCACCGTCACCGGACGGCCCATGCGGGCAGCCATCCGCACCGCCCTGTCCAACGGAACGCTGTACGACCACCAAGGAGCAGACGCATGACCACCATCGCTGACGTCGAGCCCTACGGGGCCGCCACCGGCCGGCTCGTCCTGCCCACCGGGGACCGGTCGCTCGGTGCACTGGACCCCGCGTGGGTCACCGGGCTGCTCGCCGACGCCGGCTTTCTGCTGTTCCGGGGCTTCCGCACCGACCTGGAGGAGTTCACCTCCTTCGTGAAGGCGCACTCCAGCCGGATCACCCTCGACCCGGCGCGCTCCTTCCACGGCGGCGAGGTCGCCCAGAAGGTGGACGCGGGCACCGTCGCCGTCGGCCTCCATCTGGAGAACGGCAACAGCCCGTTCGGCCCCGACCTGACGTGGTTCCTGTGCGAGAAGGCCGCCGCCAGCGGCTCCCAGACCACCGTCTGTGACGGCTACCGGGTCTGGGACGCGGCGAGCGACACCGCCCGCGAGGTCTTCGGCGTCAAGGACATCATGTACAGCCGCCGGGTGGAGGAGCCCAAGTGGAAGGCTTTCGTCTGCCACCAGACGGAGGGCCGCAAAGCGCTCGACGACGTCACCTTCGCCGATATGAAGGACCTGGTGGGCGGCAGTGTGTCCACCACCCTCCAGCTCAACGACGACGGCTCCATCCACTACGCCTACCGCGTCGGTGCCGTCCACTCCACGCTCTTCGGCAGCCGGCTCTCCTGGGCCAACAGCGTCTTCGGCCCCTCGTACAACTACGAGGCCCCGCGCATCACCTTCGCCGACGGCACCGAGATCCCCCAGGAGCTCCTCGCCGAATTCCGCCGCCTCACCGAGGAGCTGACCGAGGAGCTGGACTGGCAGGACGGCGACGTGGCGCTGATCGACAATACCCGGGTGATGCACGGCCGGCGCGAGATACTCGACACCGACCGGACCATCTACAACGCGCAGAGCTACCTCGACCCCGCGCTGCTGGCCGCCGTGCGGGACGGGAGGGCACAGGCATGACCACCGCCACCACCGGGCTCGCCGACCCGCGCGTGGGCGCCGTCCTGGACGAGATCGCCCGCACCGCCGAGCGCAACGACCCGGACGTCATGAAGCGGGCCTACGCCACCGCGGCCGACTGGCCGCAGCCGCCCACCGCGCAGGAGGCGGCCGAGCTGTGCGCGCAGGCCGCGCTGCCCGTACACCCGCAGGTCGGCACCTTCCTCTACCAGCTCGTACGGAGCCTGCGCCCGGCCCTCGTCGTTGAGTTCGGCACCTCCTTCGGCGCCTCGACGATCTATGCGGCGGCCGCCCTGCGCGACAACGGCGCCGGCCGCATCATCGGCTCGGAGCTGCACCCGGGCAAGGCCGACCGGGCCCGCAGCCACCTGGAGCGCGCCGGGCTCGCCGACTACGCCGAGATCCGGACCGGCGACGCCCGGGAGCAGCTCGGCACGCTCCCCGGGCCGGTCGATCTGCTCCTGCTCGACGGCTGGAAGGAGCTCTACCTCCCGGTCCTCAAGCTGCTCGAACCGCAACTGCGCGCCGGTGGCCTGGTCGTCTCCGACAACCTGCCGATGCTGCCGCCCGAGTTCACCGACCATGTCCGCACCGCCGGCAACGGCTATCTCTCCCAGCAGCTGCCGCTGGGCGACGGCATCGAATTCTCCGTCCGCCTCCAGGAAGCCGTATGACACCGGCTCCGCCCCCCGGCTGCGCGAAGCCGTCGCCGGCCGCCTCACCCCGTCCGCACGGAAAGGGCACCGAACACCCGTGAACCCCCGTACCCACCGCCGCACCCTGCTCCGCGCCGGCGCCGCCGCGCTGCCCCTGGCGGCCCTGGCGCCGGCCGCACAGGCCGACGAACGATCCGACCGGCTCACCGCCGCCCAGGTGTCGAGCTGGACCGACGCCTATCTGGAGACCTGGCGGACCAAGAACGACAAGGCCGCGGTCCGGCTGTTCACCCCGGACGCCGTGTACGAGGCGGTGCCCGGCGTGGAGGCGCAGACCTTCCGCGGCCGTGACGCCATCGGCCGCTACTGGCGCGACATCACCGCCGGCCAGAGCGACATGACCGGCCGTCATGGCACCCCGGTCGTCACCGGCGACCGGGCAGCCGTCGAACTCTGGGTCACCCTGCGGGCCCCCGCCCTCAACCCCGACGGCGAGCACTGGGTCACCTTCCTGGAGACCAACTTCCTGACCTTCGCTCCCGACGGCCGCTGCCGGCGCAACACCGAGTACTGGAACCTCCAGATGGGCCGCCTGGCGCCGCCTCCGGGGTGGGGCTCTGCATGACCCCCGCACGCCTGCTCGTCACCGGTGGCCGGGTCCTCACCATGGACCCGGCCACCGGTGAACTGCCGTCCGCCGACATCCTGGTGGCGGACGGCCGGATCATCGAGGTACGCCCCGGCATCGACCCCGCCGCGGCGGACGAGCGGATCGACGCCCGGGGGTGCCTCGTGCTCCCCGGCTTCGTCGACACCCATCGGCACATGTGGCAGGCGGCGCTTCGCGGCAGCGGCGCCGACCAGACCCTCGACCAGTACTTCGCCACCGTCCTGCACACCCTGGCGCCCCGGCTCGGCGCCGACGACCTCCACCTGGGCAATCTGCTGAGTGCGCTGGGTGCCCTGGACGCGGGGGTGACCACCGTCCAGGACATCTCCAATATCGACAAGCCGACCGAGGAGCACACCGACGCCCTGCTCGACGCGCTCACCGAATCCGGGCTGCGCACCGTCTTCGCCTACGGACAGGGCACGGCGCAGGACGCCCGCCGCATCCGCGGCGGCCGGCTGCACGGCGGGGACGGCCTGGTGACCATGGCGCTGAACGCCGAGTTCGGCGGCGACGAGGGCACCCGGAACAGCTGGGCCCTGGCCCGTGAGCTGGAGGTGCCGACCGCGCTGCACGTCCGGGGCGGCAAACCCGTCTCCCGGCTGCGCCGCCTCGGCGTACTGCGCCCCGGAACGGTGTTCATCCACGGCACCGGGATGGACGCCGGCGAGCTGGAGCTGATCCGCGACAGCGGCGGGGCGCTGTCGGTCGCGCCCGCCATCGAGATGACCATGGGCCACGGACTGCCGCCGTTCGCCGCCGCGGCGGCCGCCGGTCTGCGTCCCAGCCTCAGCGTCGATGTCGAAGTCGCCGCACCGAGCGACATGTTCACGCAGATGCGGACCGCCTTCCAGGTCGGACGCTTCGCCGCGCTCCAGGGCCACGCGGGCTCCGACGCACCGTTGCTCACGACCCGGGAGGTGCTGGAATTCGCGACGCTCGGCGGCGCCGAGGCGCTCGGGATGGCGGACCGGATCGGCTCCCTCACCCCGGGCAAGCAGGCGGATCTGCTCGTGCTGCGGACCGACCGCCCCGGAGTGGCGCCGGTGCACGACGCCACCGCGGCCGTCGTGTCGTCGATGGACCGCGCCGATGTCGACACCGTGCTGGTCGCCGGGCGGATCGTCAAGCGCGCCGGGCGGCTGGCGTACGCCGGGCTGCCGCGGCTGCTGGACCGGGCGGAGGAGGTGCGCGACCGGCTGACCGGCCGCTGACCTCGCGTCAGCGCCGGATCAGCACGCCCTCCTCGATGGCGGCCAGCGCGATGCGCAGCTGCTCGCTGAGGGCCTTCGCCGTGCGCTCCGGAATCCGGTCGACGAGCCGGGCGTGCACGGCGGTGGTGGCGCGCACCGCCGCCTCGGCGGTCTCCACCCCGCTTGGGGTGAGCTGCACCCAGCTGCTGCGCGCATCGTCCTCGGCCGCCGCGCGGGTGACATAGCCGGCGGCCACCAGACGCTTGATGACATTGCTGGTCCCACCGGAGGACAGCAGGAGCGCGTGCGTGAGGTCGGTCGGCTTGAGGCGGTAGGGGGCGCCGATCCGGCGGAGGGTGGCGAGGACCCCGTACTCGGCCTGGGTGAGCCCGAGTTTCTCCAGCTCGGCGGCCGCGGCGATATCAAAGGCCGAAACCAACAGGGCGGTCCTTTTGGCCAGTTCCAGGGGAAGACCGGCGATTTCGGGCAGCTCGTGTCCCCATGCCGAGATGATCTCGTCTACGTGGTCAGGCTCCACTGTGAACCGCCTTCCCTCTACCCGATGCTCAGTACAAAGATATCCCACCCTTCATACAGGCATGTTCTGACCTGGGGAGACTGTGTGGTTGCCAGATGTGGACGCCGTGAAAAGCTTTCCATCTAGCTTTTAATATAGCTTTTCCCAATGCTTTCTCTCTATGCTTCTCCCATGTTTGCATGTGCGCCGAGACGTGCCCTGGCCATGACAGCGGTCCTGTTTCTGGCCTTGACCAGTGCCACCGCGTGCGCCGGGCGTGACGCGGAAAAGGCCCCACAAGGGAGCGCAATGGCGGAAAACCGTCGTTCCGCCGAGGGGGGAACCACCGAGAAAGGAACCGTCGCCGTGCGAGAGTTCAGCGCCACACCGGACCGGCTGCCGTCGTGCTTCCACGGCGTGGCAGGCGCCACCGCGTATCGCCCGCCCGGTTCCTCGGGGAAGGGCCGCCTGGTCACCCTGGGCACCGGTCCCCGCGGGGTGGTCTTCGCCCCCATCTCCTGGGGGGACGCCTGCGAATGGGCCGCCGAGGCCAAGCGGCTCGCCGCCGGCGGCTATCACGTGGTCACCCTCGACTGGGGCGCGGACCGCCGCCGGACCGTCTCCGACGCGACCCGCCTGCTGCGCTCGCGCGGCGCCAAGGACGTGGCGTGGGTGGGCGGTTGTATGGGCGGCAACGTGATGCTCGGCATGCTGACGGACCGCACCGACCGCCCGGCCGGCGTCGCCGGTATCAGCCCGCTCGCCTCATTGGGCGGCTACTCCGCCGGGAGCGGCACCTCGTACGACGGGGAACTGCTGCTCCTGGGCACCGCCGATGACCCGCTCTCCGACGAAAAGCGGCTGCGCGAGGTCGCCCACAGCTTCCCCGAGGCCGAGGTCACGGTCCTGCCCGGCACCCGCCACGCCGCCGAGATCTTCGCCGGCCCGCACGGCACGGAGGCCCGCCGCAGCCTCGACGGCTTCCTCGACCGGACCTTCGCCCCGGCGGACAGCTGAGCATGCGCCACCGCAGGGCACCGGCGGTGCGAGCCGGCTCCGGCCCGCACCGCCGGGAAACCCCGCCGTATCAGCGGTGGGTGGCGAAGTCCTGCGTCCACCACGGGCCGTTGCTGCTGAGATTGACGCCCACACCGGTGGTCTTGTAGGAGCAGTTGAGGATGTTGTCCCGGTGGCCCGGGCTCTTCATCCAGCCCTCCATCGCCGTGGCCGGGTCCTTGGGGCTCTTGAAGATGTTCTCCGCCCAGCTGCCCCACGGGTACCCGGCCTTGGTCATCCGGGTACCGGGGTCGACGCCTTCCGGGGTGTTGTGGTCGTAGAAGTTGCGGGCGGCCATGTCGTCCGAGTGGGCCTGCGCCGCGCGCTGTATTCGGGCATCGACGGTGAGCGGGCCACAACCGTGCTGCGCCCGCTGCGCGTTGACCAGCTCAACGATCTTCTTCGCGAACTGCGCGGCGGTGCCCGACGCGGCCTGCGCTCCGTTCGGCGTGGTGGCTCCGGCACCGGAGTCGACGTGCGGCGTACGGGGCGTCGTCTGCTGGGTGCTCCCGGAGCCGCTGCCGGGACGGCTGGCCTTCGGCCGCGGTGACGTGTGCTTCTTGGCGTGCTTCTTGGCCTTGGACGGGGAGGCCGAGGGCTTGCGGGGCTTGGCCGAGGGCGAGGTGTCCGGCGTCGGGGAAGCGGAGACCTTCGCCGTGAGCGCCGACGGCTCGGACGCGTCCGCCGCGAGCGCCCGGTCGGTTCCGGAGTCGGGGCGCATCAGCACCGCGGACGCGCCGCCCACGGTGACCACGGCCGCCACCGCCAGCAGGGTGGCCTTGCGCCGGGGAGCGCTGCCGGCGCGGTGCGAACCGCCGGTCCGCCCGTGCCGGCCGCCCGCACCGGCCGCGCCGGAACGCCGGTGCGTACCGGACCCGCTCGTCCCGCGGCCGCTCCCGGCCGGAGTCTCGTCGTGGCGCTCCGTCTGATGGTGGTCGTAGTTCATGGTTCCGTTTCCTGTGGGGGACAGCGATCCGTCGGCCCGCGGAGCCCGGGGGACCCGTGGGTCTCGCGGCCGACACAGGGGAGACCACGGGGCCGGCACCCGATAACGAAAAGCGCGAAAACTTTTTTCGCGGGCCGTCGGCAGGCCGGATCCCGGTGGCGTGAGCGGGCCAGGGCACCGGGAGCGCGCCAGGGACGCGGGCCGGGGAGCGGGGTTCTTCGGAACCCACGTAGTTTTTCGTTATCGCGGCCGGCGCGCGGGGTCTCCGGTGTGCGGGGGCCACGGGTACGCACGAAGGAACAGGAACGAGTGGGCGTGAAGCAGGAAAACGGGACGGCGGCCGTCGAGGCAGCCAAGGCCGGGGACGAAGAGGCCCGGGAACAGCTGGTCGCCGCCTACCTGCCACTGATCTACAACGTCGTGGGACGGGCGCTGGACGGCCATGCGGACGTCGACGACGTGGTGCAGGAGACCATGCTGCGCGTCCTGGAGTCGCTGGCCGATCTGCGGGAGCCGGCGTCCTTCCGCTCCTGGCTGGTGGCGATCGCCATGAACCAGGTACGCCGCCGGTGGTCGGCCGCCCGTAAGGCGCCCGTCGTCGGCCTGGACCAGGCGCCGGAACGGGCCGACCGCTCGGCCGATTTCGTGGACCTGACCATTCTGAAGCTGGGACTGTCCGGCCAGCGCCGGGAGGTGGCCGCGGCCACCCGCTGGCTGGACGAGCGGGACCGGTCGCTGCTGTCCCTGTGGTGGCTGGAGGCCGCCGGCGAGATCACCAGGCCGGAGCTGGTCGCCGCCGTCGGCATCGACTCCCGCCATGCGGCGGTCCGGGTGCAGCGCATGAAGGAGCAGCTGGAGGCCGGCCGCGTGGTGGTCCGCGCGCTCTCGGCGACGCCGCTCTGCCCCGAACTCTCCCAGCTCACGGCGGCCTGGGACCAGGAGCCCTGCGCCCTGTGGCGCAAGCGAATAGCCCGCCATGCGCGTCAGTGCACGGACTGCTCCGGGCACTGGGACGGCCTTCTGCCCGCCGAGGGCCTGCTGGCCGGTCTCGCCCTGCTGCCGCTGCCCGCGCACCTCACTCCGCCGCACGTCCTGACGGCCCCGACCGCCGCGACCGTGCAGGCGACCTCGGCGCCCCCGCCGCAGCACGCCGCCGGTACCTCCGGCGCGCCGTCCGCGTCGCCGCGGCCGCCCCGGGGGAAGACGGGCCCGGTCGTCGCGGGCACCGCCACCCTCGTGGTGGCCGTCGGCGCCGCCGTGTGGTGGTCTCCCGGCACATCCCCGGAGAAACAGCAGGCCGAGCCGAAGGCGACCCGCACCGTGGCCTCGCGCACCCCGTCGCCCACCCCCACCCCCACGCCGACCCCGTCCCCGTCGCGCTCCAAGACCGCACCCCCCACCCGGTCCGCCACCCCGACCCCCACCCCCTCGGCCACCCCGCCCGACCTCGAAGAGCAGGCCACCGCGCTCATCAACCAGCGGCGGGCGCGGGCCGGCTGCGGGCCGCTGCGGATCGACCGGCGACTGCACACCGCGGCGCAGCGGCACTCCGCCGACATGGCGGCACGCCAGTACTACGAGCACCAGGCCCCGGACGGCACCGGACCCGACGACCGGATCACCGCCACCGGCTATCGGTGGAGCAGCTGGGGCGAGAACCTCGACCGCGGCCCGCGGACCGCCGCCGGGGCGGTGAACGACTGGATGGGCGACCAGATGCACCGCGACAACCTGCTCAACTGCGCCTACACGGACGTCGGCATCGGCGTCGTCCACGGCGCGGGCGGCCCCTGGTGGACCCAGGACCTGGCGGCACCGCGCTGACCTTCGAGGCCGGCCGGAGAGGGCAACGGAGAGGGCAACGGCCGCCCGGAGTCCGTCAGATGGCGCGGACCGCCGGCGCCGGAATGCCCTGCGGGCCGGCAGTGCTGCACCTTCACGGAGAAGCGTTCCGTCGCACCCAAGGAGAGCAGCGCATGACCGACACCGTGCAGGAGTGGCAGCTGGCCGCACGTCCCGTGGGGCGCCCGGTGCCGGGGGACTTCCGGCTCGTGGAGCGCGAGTTGCCGGCCCCGGCCGAAGGGGAGGTGTGGGTCCGCAACACCTTTCTGTCGGTGGACCCGTATATGCGGGCGCTGATGAGCGCCGAGGAGACGGGGGGCCTGGCCTATGCCTTAGACCGGCCGATGACGGGCGGCGCGGTCGGTGAGGTGGTCGTCTCGCGGGCGGCCGGTCTGTCGCCGGGGGACCTGGTCCTCAGCGACCTCGGATGGCGCACCGCCGCGGTCGCACCGGCCGGACGGTTCACCAGGCTGCGGCGCGTCCAGGGGGTACCGGACTCCGCGTTCCTCGGCGTCCTGGGGATGCCCGGACTGAGCGCCTACGTCGGGCTCATCGAGATCGCGGGAATGCGCCCGGGGGACACGGTCTTCGTTTCCGGCGCGGCCGGGGCGGTGGGCAGCCTGGCCGGGCAGATCGCGCGGCTGCGCGGGGCGAAGGCGGTGTTCGGCAGCGCCGGATCGGCGGCGAAGGTGGAGTATCTGACCGGCGAACTCGGCTTCACCGCCGCCTTCAACTACAAGACCGGCCCGGTGCGCGAACTGCTCGCCGAGATGGCCCCGGACGGTATCGATGTGTACTTCGACAACGTCGGAGGAGACCACCTGGAGGCCGCCATCGACGCACTGCGGCCGAACGGCCGGGCCGCGCTGTGCGGAGCGATCTCCGGGTACCACGACACCGAACCCGCGCCGGGGCCGCGCAACATGGTCGAGCTGGTGAAGAAGCGGATCACGCTGCGCGGTTTCGAGGTCGGGGACCATGCGGCTCTCCAGCCGCGCTTCGCCGAAGAGATGGGCGGCTGGCTGGCCGAACGGAAGATCACCTTCCGTGAAACCGTCGAGGACGGCATCGCCCACGCGGTGGAGACCTTCCTCGGGCTGATGAACGGCCGCAACACCGGAAAGATGGTGGTGCGCATCTGACGGCGCCGGACCGCGCCGGAGTGGCGCGCACGGTCACCGAACGCATCAAGCCCCTCCCCTTCGACCTGCTGCGCCCCGAGATCCTCACGACCTTCGCTCCCGGGGGCCCGGAGAAGACGCAGCCCCGGCCACCGGGCGGGCGCGTGGTGCGGCCCGCCCGGCGGCCGGGGCGGTGTGCGAGGAGCCGGAGGGGCGTACTAGGGCGCGATGTGCCAGGTCAGGGAGCGGGAGAGCAGCTTGCGCAGTGCCGGGTCACGGACCGCCTTCGTACGGTCGGTGGCCCGTGCCGTGACCGTGTGGGCGCGGCCGTCGGCCGGGACGCCCAGGGTGCGCGGGATGACCGAGGTCTTGCCGCGCGCGGCCTTGCGTTCGCGGCCGTCGACGGACCAGGTCAGCTGCGCGGAGGCGAGTGCGGTGACACGGATGCGGGTCCCGCGGGACAGTGCGTGATGGGTGGAGACCGGGCTGCTCAGCACGCTCGCATAGCGGTAGAAGCCCGCGATCATCGCCTCGCGGCCGGGGAGGTTGAACTCCCGGCCCAGGGTCCGCATGATCGAGTTCTCGGTGGGACGGTTGAGCCCGTACTGGTAGTAACCGCCGCCCTCGAACGCGCCCACCGCGCCGCCGTCCGGCGACTGCTGGCCGATCCAGCGGTACCACTTCTGCTGCTGAGCGGTCATCTGGTCGGCGGAGAGCTTGCTGAGGTTGGCCTGGGCGGGCTCGGGTCCGGTGTAGGTGCCGGACTGGCCGTAGTCGTACTCGTCGGCGAGCTTGCCCAGCGAATGACCGGTTTCGTGGACCGCGATCTGGTCCGACTGGTCGTTGTCGGAGGAGGCGGTGGCGATCCCGTCGTAACCGACCTGCGAGGAGACGTCGTTGTAGCCCGCACCGCCGTATTTGGTGGAGTTGGAGAGGACCACGACGAGGTCGGCGGCCGGGGCCTTGGAGGCGTACGACTCGACCTTGCCGGTGTCGACGCACAGCAGCCGTTCGGTGCCCTCGCAGAAGAACGCGGAGTCCAGGGCGGTGTCGCGGACCACGTCCTTGCTCGGGTCCCCGGAGACGCCGGATTCGTTGGAAACGGCGTCGACGGCCCAGACGTTGAACAGGCCGCGGTATGCCGCGTACGGCTCCACGGCGGAGATCTTGGCCCACTTGGCGCGGACGTCGGAGTGGAAGTCCTCCTGCTGGGCGGCGGTGTAGCCGTCACCGATGAAGACGACATCGAGCTTGCTGCCGACCGGGCCGCTCTGCACGATCGAGGTGACATCGCCGTCGCCGGCGGCGATCGCCGCCTTCTCGGACGGCGCCAGCGGCTTCGAGGCCGGGACGGTGGCCTGCCGTGGATGGCCGTCCGCACCGCTGAAGTATTCGACGTGCTGGGTGCGTGTGGCGTGCGGGGGCGGGGTGGCGGTCTCCGCGGTGGCCGCGGCGGCCGTCACGGCCACCGCCACCGTGGCTATGCCGACGGACACCGCGGTGCGTATGCGTGGAGACATGCGTCTGCGGTGATGTCCGGAGGTGTTTCTGCGCATGGGGGGTTCCTCCCGAAGCCCGCCGCAACGCGGCGGGTTGAGCCGAAATCAGGCGCGCTCAACGTAGAGGTTCCGGGGGCTCCAGGCAACGCATGGTGCGTAAGTGGCACGCCGGACAGCTGAGTTCGGGACATGGGAGGGGGTGTGCGGAGTCGTTTCCGGCGGGGCAACTTCCGGTTCTGGCAGAGGACTTGTACGACGGTCGTGGCGCGCCCGGTCGGCACCCGGCCCCGGCACCCGCCCCGGCGCCCGCCCGGCAGCCGCCCGCCGTCCCTTCGGGCCCGAGATCCCGCCCCCGTAAGGGATGCACGGCGATACATGTAGGGGGTGTTGCGGGTGGTGGGGCGAGCGCGGGGGCGTACGCGCCTGGCGTGGTGCGGTTGTGTATATGTCCGTGTTTTGTCACACCAACATGGATTTCTTCCGCCAAGGCGTGACGGGCCGTCACTCTGTGGGGGCCCGGCCAAACCGGCCGGGAGTCCGGTTTTTGGGCGCCCTGAACGTGGCGCCTTTCACAGGAGGTTCGATGTTCCGTAACGCTTCGCGTGTCGCCATGGTGGTACTGGGCTCCGCCGCCCTGGCAGCCACCGCCGCCCTCCCGGCCGGCGCGGATGGCCACCACCGCCACACCCCGCAGCACTGGCGGTCCGCTGTGGTCCTGGGACCCATCCAGTACGACAGCCCGGGACGCGACGACCGATCCAACCGCAGCCTCAACGCGGAGTGGGTGACGGTGCGGAACACCGGCCGCACACCCGTCAACGTCAAGGGCTGGAGCCTGTCCGACAAGAGCGGACACGTCTACCGCTTCGGCAACCTGCGACTGGCCGGCCACAGCCAGGTCCGTGTCCACACCGGCTACGGCCACGACAACCGCTGGGACGTCTACCAGGACCGGCGCAACTACGTCTGGGACAACGACCATGACCACGCGACCCTGCGCAACGACCACCGCCGGGTCGTCGACCAGGTGCGCTGGGGCCACGGCCACGGCCACGGCCACGGACACGGACACGGTCACTGACCCCGTGCGCGCTGACCGGTGAGGGAGGGGGCGCCCATCTCTCCCTCACCGGCCGCCGCTCCGATACCGGTGCGCCACAGGCAGCCAGCCTGTGGCGCACCGCCATGTCGTGGCCCGTCCCGGCTACCTGCTGCGCGAGGGCTCCGAAGCCTCCTCGCCGGGCGGTGCCGTCTGGGGCGCGGCGTCCCGGCTGCGACGGGTGAAGACGTAGCCCGCCGCCAGGACCGCCGCCCATACCGGAGCCACGTACAGCGCGATGCGGGTCTCGGCGTCAAAGGCCAGCAGGACGACCACCAGGCCGAGAAAGGCCAGCACGAAGTAGTTCGACACCGGCGCCAGTGGCATCCGGAAGGCGACCGGCCGGAGCCGCCCGGCGCGGACCGCCGCGCGGAAGCGCAGATGTGCCCAGGCGATGATTCCCCAGGTGAACACCGCGGCGACGGTCGCCACGCTCGTGACATACGCGAACGCCTGCTCCGGGACGAAGTAGTTCGCGGCCACCCCCAGCAGCATGACCCCCATGGAGGCGAGGATGCCCGCGGCGGGCACGCCCTGGCGGCTGACCTTCCCGAACGCGGCCGGCGCGTGCCGGTCCCGGGCCAGGGTGTGCAGCATCCGGCCGGTGGAGAACACCCCGCTGTTGCAGGACGACAGGGCCGCGGTGAGCACGACCATGTTCACCACCCCGGCCGCCGCCGGGATCCCGACCTTCGCGAAGACCAGCACGAACGGGCTGACGTGCGGATCGAGTTGGTTCCACGGGACCAGGGCCATGACCGCGGTGAGGGCACCCAGGTAGAACAGCCCGATCCGCCAGATCACCCGGCGTACGGCGCTGGGCAGGGTCTTCTCGGGGTCCTTGCTCTCGCCGGCGGTGACCCCGAGCAGTTCCACTCCGACGAAGGCGAACACCACCACTTGGAGGGCGAGCAGCGGCCCGGCCATACCGTGCGGGAAGACGCCGCCGTGCGACCAGATATTGCTCAGCGACGCGGTCTCCCCCAGAGGACCGAAGCCGAAGATCAGGATCGCGGCGGCCATGACCAGCAGGACGACGATGGTCAGCACCTTGATGATGGCGAACCAGAACTCGAACTCGCCGAACAGCCGGACCGCCGCGAGATTGGCCACGCCCAGGATTGCCAGGGCGATGAGGCCGGGCAGCCACTGGGGCACCGCCGGCCACCAGTAGCGGACGTAGATCCCGGCCGCGGTCAGCTCGGCGGTGCCGGTGACGACCCACATCAGCCAGTAGCTCCAGCCGGTGGCGAAACCGGCCCAGTGGCCGATGAACTCCTCCGCGTACGTGGCGAACGAGCCGGACACCGGCCGGTACACCAGGAGTTCGCCCAGGGCGCGCATCACGAAGAAGATGGCCACCCCGGCGACCGCGTAGGTGAGCAGCAGGCCAGGACCCGCGTCATGCAGGGCCTCGGCGGAACCGAGGAACAGCCCCACACCGATGGTCCCGCCGATCGCGATCATCTGGATGTGGCGGGAGTGCAGGCCCCGGTGGAGATGCTCAGGACCGGGGTCGCCGGAGCGGGTGTCCTGATGACCGGCAGGACGCGGCGTGGACGGTGGAAGCCGGTACGTCATATGAAGGCTCTCTTCGTCAGGGGGCGGTCGTCGTCGGGGGCGGTCGGGATCCGGAGGGCGGGGGAGTGGACCTCAGTGGTCGCCGGGGGCCGAGCCGCCCGTGTAGGTGCGCGGTACGCGGGCGCCGATGCGGGTGACGATTTCGTGGGAGATGGTGTGGGCGGCCCGCGCCCAGTCCGCCGCACCGGGCTCGCCGCGGTCACCGGGCCCGAAGAGCACCACCTCGTCGCCGGGCGCGGCGGGGGCGTCGCCGAGGTCGAGGACGAACTGGTCCATGCACACGGTGCCCGCCACCGTGTGCTGCCGGCCGGCGACAAGGACGGGGCCGGCCTGCGACGCATGCCGGGGCACACCGTCGGCGTAGCCCAGGGGCACCAGTCCGAGGGTCGTCTCGCGCGCGGTGCGATAGCGGTGGCCGTACGAGACGCCCTGTCCGGCGGGGACCCGCTTGACGGAGGCGAGGCGGGCGGTGAGGGTCATCGCCGGCCGCAGCCCCAGCTCCGCGGACCCGGCCAGGTCCGGCACCGGGCTCAGTCCGTAGACGGCGAGCCCGGGACGGACGAGGTCGAAGCGCGCCTCCGGAAGCGTCAGGGTGGCGGCCGAGTTGGACAGATGCAGGACGTCGGGAGCGAGCCCGGCCCGGCGGGCGATCCCGGCCGCGCCGCGGAAATTCTCCAACTGCCGTGCACAGGAGGGGTGTCCGGGCTCATCGGCCCGCGCCAGATGCGACCACACGCCGACCACCCGGAGGTACCCGGCCGCTTCGGCGGCCGCCGCGCCGTCCACCAGCGTCTGCCAGGCGCCCGCGGCGGCGCCGCCGCGCCCGAGCCCGGTCTCCGCTTCCAGGTGGAGCAGCGCGGGACGGTCCACGGCCTGCGCCGCCCGGACCGCTGCCCGCACCGCCCAGGGGGCGCCGGCCGACAGCTCGACGCCCGCGGCCACCGCGGCATTCCAGTCGTCGCCGGGGGTCAGCAGCCACGCCAGCAGCCGGCCGGGGACACCGGCCGCGCGCAGCGCCAGGGCCTCCCGCATCCCGGCGACGCCGAGCCAGGTGGCACCGCCCGCGAGCGCCGCACGGGCGACGGGGACCGCGCCGTGCCCGTAGGCGTCGGCCTTGACCACGGCCATCACCTCGGCGGACCCCGCCGCGTCACACAACCGGCTGACGTTGGCGCGGATCGCCGCGAGGTCAATACGGGCCTGGGCGTGGGGTGTGGCGGAGGCCACCGGACCCGCGGCCGGGACCGGCCCGGCGGACACCCCCGGAGGGTGCCGGTCCACGACCGCGGTCACCGCCGCTCCGGGTCCGGCTCCGACGCTCTCGGCCTCGCGGGGAATGCCGAACGACATGCCACCGTCCTTCCACGAAATCCATTGCTGCCCGGCGAGCTGCGGGTGGAGCCATGGTTTCGGCGGGGGGACGGCCCGTCATCGTTCGCCCGGCACTGTCTCGGGCCGCTCGGCAGTGGGGCCGGGACAACGGGCGGGGGCGGCGGGACAGGAGAAGGCGTTCGGGAGGACGGCATACGCACATCCCGCCATACGGAGACACCGGGCCGTCACAGCGACATACCGGGCAGCGGCCCGGTTCCCTCAGCCGGAAGTCCGCACGGCGTCGTCCGGGCCGCCTTCCGCGCCGTACTGGCGGGCGGTGAGCTGGAGCAGCAGAGCGGTACGGACCTCCGGGTCGTCCAGCGGCAGCGCCACGACCTCCTGGAGCCGGCGCATCCGGTGCCGGAGCGTGTTGGGGTGGATGTGCAGCCGGGCGGCGGCGGCCCGTGGATCGCCCCGCTCCTGGAGCCAGGCATACAGCGTCGGCACACAGTTCGTACCGTGCGCACGGTCGTGGTCCACCAGCTGCTGGAGCGGCCCGACGCCCGCTATCCGCGCCGCCGCGGCGGACCGCGCGACATGGCGCAGCACGACCGTGGCCCACACCTCGTCGTGCACGGCCTGGTGGCGCGCGATCAGGCCGGTCCGGAGCAGATCGAGGGTGTCATCGGCCTGCTCACGCGAGCGGGCCAGACCGGGGACCGACGCCGCGAGCCCGCCGACCGCGATCAGCGGAGCGGGCCCTCCGGTGGTGCCGCGGAGCGTCTCCAGCCACCCGGTTCCGTCGTCGGTGCCGGGGCCGGCCCGCTCCGCCGGAACGATCCCGTAGACCACCCCGCCGACGACCGCCGCGGGTGACCGCAGACGACTGCCGCGGAAACGGGACAGCCGCTCCCATACGGTCAGCCGCTGTCGCTCCGCCTCTTCGTCGTCCTCGCAGCGCACCCCCACGGCGATGACCCGCCAGGGGCCGGTCGTGAGCCCCAGCCGCCGCGCCGCGTCGGCCGCTCCCTCCTGGCCGTGCAGCACCGTGGCGACCATGTCGGTCAGCACCAGGCGCTCCACATCGGCACCGGCCCGCCGGCGCAGCAGATGCAGCGCCGCCGTCGCGGCCGTGTCCGCGAACGCCTCGGCCCGCTCGGCGGGCACCGGCCCCGGCACGATGGCCCAGATCGAGCCGAGCATTTCCCCGCCGGCATGCACCGGCACGACCAGCCGCGGTTTGGTTCCCTCGACCACCGCGGGGACGTAGATGGGGCCGGTGTCCTGGGCGATCCGGTGGAAGACGCCGTACCGCCGGAACTGGGCGTTGACCTCGTCGGGGACGTGCCGCCCCATGATCGTGGCGACCCGCGCCTCGTCACCGCGCTCCTGCCGCGCCGAGTAGGCGAGGACCCGGGAGCTGCGGTCCTCTATGGTCACCGGCGCGTCGATCACGGCGGCGATCGCATCGGCCAGTCCGAAGAGGTCACCCGCCTCGGCGCCGGCCGTCCCGCTGCCGGAGTCCGCGTACCCCTCGCTGTCGAGCACCGCCCGCAGCAGCGACACCACCTGCGCCCAGCCCGCCTGCTGCTCGACCTGCACGAGCGGGAGTCCGGCCGCGCTCGCGGCCGTGACCACCGTTTCGTCGAGCGCGACCGGGGCCTTGAGCAGCAGCGCACCCGCCGACCGCCCGGCGCACGAGGACAGCAGCCGCAGCGCCTGCGCCCGGTCCGTGAGATTCACCCCGAGGACGACATCGCCCGGACGCAGATCGAAGCCACCGTCCGGCTCGGCGATCACCACATCCCCCACCGGGACCGCGGTGCCTCCGGGGGCGCACACCCCCGACAGCACGGCCGGCCCGACGGAGCTGAGAAGCCGCTGAAGGCTCATCACTGGCATCACCCGCTCACCGTTCCACCCACCATCGTGCCTTACGGAATCCGCACCTCCGCCGGCCGGGCCCGCCCGGCTCTCATTTCCCGTCGGCGGGAGGTGAACGGTCGCGGGTGCCCGTGCGTATCTCTCCATATCCGTGTCCCCTGAGGCACCGGTCCACGATGTGAGGAGGCAGCATGACTGACCCGGGTATCCCGCAGCTTCAGGCATTGCCGGACGGAGACGCCGAACTCTCGCTGGTGGTGCGCTTGCAGTGGGAGGATGTCGCCGCGCTCGGCCAGGACGCCGCCCGGCTGGCTGCCCGGTTCAAGCGCCCGGTGACCCTGGACGAGGCCGCAGGTCATCGCCTGCGTATCCGGCCGCCCGCCGCCCACGCCAAAGCCATGCCACAGGAACGGGCCCAGCCCGCCGTGGCCTCCACGACCGTGTCGCCGCTGCCGGCCCGCTCCCCGCAGGAACAGGCCCGGCAGGCGATCGAGAAGATCAACGGCTCCACCGGTCATGAGACGGCGTAGCGCGACGCAGGGCTGAGAGCACGAGGGGGCCCGGCGGGTCCCCCTCGCGGAGGGGTTCGGCGGTGTGGGGCCGCCGGGCCCCTCAAGCACGTGTCGGGGCCTCGCGGCCCGGCCGGCGGACCGCTCCTGGTCGTGCCGGGCCATCGGCTGGGCCGACCGGGCGAAGTACCTCGGCCCAACGGCTCAACCCGGGCGCACGGTGCGTGCCGCCCCGCGCCCGCCGGTGATTGTGTGGCGAGCCGGCGCGACCGTCGCTGGGCCCCGCAGGGCCGGGCCGTGCACCGAGGAGGCAGGCAAGCGTGGATGCCGAGGCCGGCGCTCTCCTGAACGTCCCGAGCAGCGAAGGCACGTAAGGCATGCACACCACGGTCACCCTGCTGGCCAACGCACCGGCCCAACTGCTCCCGGCCCGGGAGCTGATGGCCTTCACCCTGGCCTCGCACATCATCCTGGTACCGCTCGGGGTGGCGCTCCCGCTGATCACCCTGGTGATGCACCACCGCGGTCTGCGGCGCAACGATCCCGTCGCGCTGCTCCTCGCCCGGCGCTGGTCGGCGGTGATGGCGGTGCAGTTCGCGGTCGGAGTGGTCACCGGCACCGTGCTGTCCTTCGAGTTCGGACTGCTCTGGCCGGGCCTGATGGGCAAGTGGGGCGGCGTCTTCGGCATCGGGTTCGGGGTGGAGGCATGGGCCTTCTTCCTCGAAGCGGTGCTCATCGCCATCTACCTCTACGGCTGGCGGCGGCTGAAGCCCCGCACCCACTTCCTGCTCGGTCTGCCGCTGCCGGCCGCCGCCCTCCTCGGCGCGTTCGGCATCCTGGCGGCCAACGCATGGATGAACACGCCCCAAGGGTTCACCCTCGGCGCCGACGGCGCCCCCGAGGACGTGCACGTCTGGTCGGCGATCTTCACCCCGATGTTCGGGCCGCAGTACTGGCACTTCGTCGTGGCGATGCTGATCACCGCGGGCTACACCGTCGCCGGGGTCTACGCCGTCGGCTGGCTGCGCGGCCGCCGCGACCGCTACCACCGGCTCGGCTTCACCGTGCCGTTCACCCTCGCCGCGGTGTTCACCCCGGTGCAGTTCGTGCTGGGGGACTCGATCGCCCGGTCGGTCTTCCACAAGCAGCCGGTGAAGTTCGCCGCGACGGAACTCGTCTGGCGGACCGACACCCATGTACCCGAGTACATCTTCGGCCGGATGCACCCGGACGGCAGCGTCTCCGGCGGCATCAAGATCCCTCAATTCGACTCCATCCTGGCCGGGTTCACCCCCGGGACCAAGGTGACCGGACTGACCTCCGTCCCGGCGGACGACCGGCCGACGGCCACCCAGGCCACCATCGCCCACTGGGCCTTCGACCTCATGGTGGTGATCGGCTCCCTGCTGATCCTCCTCGCCCTCTGGTACGGCTGGTGCCGGCTGCGGCAACACCGGCTGCCCGCCTCACCGTGGTTCTTCCGCGGCGCGGCCTGCGCGGGCGTGGCCTCCGTCGTCGCCGTCGAATGCGGCTGGATCACCGCCGAAGTGGGGCGCCAGCCCTGGATCGTCTACCGGCACATGCGCATCGCCGAGGCGGTGACCGCGACCCGGTCCACCAGCCTCTGGATCATGCTGGGCCTGATCGTCGTGGTGTATGTGTTCATCTTCGGCTCGCTGCTCGCCGTGCTGCTCAAGATGCGGACGGGCTGGCGGCTGGCCGACGCGAGCCGGGCGGCGGGGGAGCCGACCGGGGAACCGGAGACGGACACCCCGTACGGGCCCCGCGCGCGAGTGCCGGCCGGTGACCCGCCGCCCGCCGACGGCACCGGGCCCGGACCGGACGAGGACGGCCGGCCGTGACCGCCGATGTCATCGCCGTGATGCTGCTGCTCGCCGTGACCGCCTACGCCTGCGCCGGAGGCACCGACTACGGAGCCGGGTTCTGGGACCTGACGGCCGGTGGCACCGAGCGCGGCGCGCGGCCCAGGTGGCTGATCGACCATGCCATGGCCCCCGTATGGGAGGTCAACAACGTCTGGCTCGTCTTCGTCTTCGTCATCATGTGGACCGGCTTCCCCACGCTGTTCCAGACGGTGTTCTCCGCCATGTGGCTGCCGCTCGCCCTGGCCGCCATCGGCCTCGTACTGCGCGGCGCCGGCTTCGCGCTGCGCAAACCCCTCCGCCGGATCGCCGGGCGACGCCTCTACGGCGCGGTCTTCGCCATCTCCTCACTCCTCACCCCGTTCTTCCTCGGCGCGGCCGTCGGCGGGATCGCCTCGGGCCGGGCGGTACCGGGCACGGAGGCATCGGCCCACGCCTGGGCCAACCCGACCTCCGTCCTCTTCGGACTGATTGCCATCGTGGCGACGGCCTTCCTCGGCGCCGTGTTCCTCGCCGGCGACGCCGCCCGTTACGGCGCGCCCGATCTGGTCGGCTACTTCCGGCGGCGGGCCCTGGGCAGCGTCGTGGCCCTCGCCGTCCTCGCGGCCGTCATGCTGACCGTCACCCGGAGCGATGCCCCGCATGTCTGGCACGGGCTCACGCATGGCGTCGGCCTCGGCCTCGTCATCCTGGCCGGAATCTGCTCCCTCGCCACCGGATGGCTGCTGCTGCGCCGGCCCGGCGTCCGGCCCCGGGTCACCGCCGTCGGCGTGGTCGCGGCGGCGGTCATCGCCTGGGGCGCCGCCCAACGCCCTTACCTCATCCCCACGTCCCTGACCGTGGCCGAGGGAGCCGGCGACCCCGGCAGCCTGCGCTGGACCGGTCTGGTCACCCTCGTGGCCGTGGTGCTCGTCTGCCCGGCCGTGGCCTTCCTGTACTGGCTGGACACGCACGGCGAACTCGAACCGCTCTCCGACACCGACCTGCGCCGCACCGAACCGGCTCGCGACGACCCGACCGGGCTGAACTGACCACGGTGCCGGCGGCCACCGGTCAGCAGTACCGGCGGAGGGAGCCCTTGGTACCGGCGGGACGGACCTCGCGGTCGCGCAGGGTGAGGGAGAGGTTCTTGCCCCAGGCACGGCAGGCGGCCGTGAAGTCCTGCTTCCGGTATTCGATGACGAAGACCCGGTTGGCGTAGGCCGCCGCGAAGTCGGTGCATTCCTTGTAGCGGGTGCACTCCTCGACGACGGCGAAGTCGAAGCCGATACGGTCGCGTTGCGGCAGCAGGCCGGTGGTGTTCTTCTGGGCGATGGCCAGCTGCCGCTGGTGGGCGCGGCGGGCCAGGAGCCGGGCGAAGGCCGCGGCGTGCCCGGCGGTGAGCCTGCCGTCGGAGCGCTCGTAGGAGTCGAGGTTGTCGGGCTCCACGGCGTCATAACCGGCCTTGGCGCAGCCGTCGATCCACGGGCCGACGATCTCCATGAGGGCGGCCCGCTTGGCGCCGGTGGAGATGTCGAGCAGCGGCTCGTCCCAGTCCTCGTCGATGACGGGGTCGCCGTGCTCGTCCCGCAGCAGCAGTTCGGGGTGGTCGTCCTCCCAGGAGCCGGTGTCGTCGGGCTGCGCCTGGAAGGCATTCACGTAGCAGACGTTGTAGCGGCCGGGCGCCGGCTTGGCCGTACGGTCGCGGGAGACGGCCCGGACCGTGTCGGGCGGCGGATAGGCGCCGCCGAGCTGATAGTCGAAGACGGCGTTCGCGGCCGGTGGCCGCACCGCGGTGGGCGCGGCGGGGGAGGGCGCCGAGGTCCCGGATCCGGCGGAGCGCGGGGGACGTTCGGCGGAGCATGCCGTGCCGAGCGCCATGATCAGGACGAGGGCGCCGGCGGCGCGGGAGCGTGAAGAGTGCACGGGCGGAGCTTATGCGCGGACGTGCGTACGGCCGGCGGTGAGGGCGCAGGCAGGGCACGAAGGTGCCTCCCGGTCTGCGGGAGCCGAGAGGCACTGTGGTCGGCGGCCGTGATGCGGTTCCGGGCCCGGAGGCAGGGACCGCGCCCCCGTTCAGCTGCGCGACTTCGCCGTGGTCAGCGCTTGACCACGAACGCCTGGCCCTTCTTCGCCCCGGACGAGCAGGAGTTCTTCTCCGCGGCGGTCATCTTGCGGGTCTTGACGGTCACCGCATTGCTCTGCCCGTCCGTCCCGTTGGGCGCGGGTCCGGTGACGGTGTCCGGCACGAACCAGTAGTAGTGCCCCCACTTCGGGCTGTCGTAGTGGGTCTGCCAGGTGCCGGAGACGGTCTGCATCACCTGTGCGCGGGAGATCCAGCCCACCTCACCGGGCTTCACCGTCATGTTCAGCGAGCTGTTCTCGGTGTGCGAGCTCGACCAGGTGTGGCTGTAGGTCGCGGTCACACTGAGGTCGATCAGACCGGCGATCTTGCCGCCGGCGGTGACGGAGACACCCGCCGAGTCCGTGGAGCCCACGGTGTCGGCCCAGCCCATCGACTGGGTGGCGTCCGAAGTGCTGCAATTGAACAGCGAGTTGGAGACCTGACGGAAGTCTCCGAGGTACGCCTTGCCCAGAGTCGGCTCGTTGAAGCTGCACTTCCCTTCACCGGAAGCGCAGTCGGCTATGAGCTGGTCCCGGGTGGGCTGGTCCTCCGCGGCGGCCGGCACGGCTATCGCGGCGACCAGACCCAGTGACACCGTGGACAGCGCCAACAGCCGGCTGCCGTGGCGGGTCATTCTGCTTGTTCTCATCGTGCTGTTACCTCTCGCCCAGCTTTTGTGAAAGCGACGTGCCTGCGTGTGACGTTCGTCGCGTTACGTTTGAGACTGGTGTGAAATCTGTTTCAACTACACCAAGAATTGGCAAAGTTGTAGTTGATGCTGAAACAGACTCTTTAAGGGGATTGAAACGGAGGCAGCGTCAGGTCCGTACGCGTGCTCCGTCGAGCACGGTGGCGACGGTGCGCGACACAAAGTCCTGCTCAAGCGGGAGTTGGCGCAGGACCACCCGGACCCAGGCGGTCCCGGCCAGCAGATCCATCAGCAGCGTGGTGTCGGTGTCCGCCGTGAGTTCGCCGCGGGCGACGGCACGGTCGAAGACGGGTTGCTCCAGCCTGATCCGGTCGGCGAAGAAATCCCTTACGTGCACGGCCAGTTCAGGGCTCTGGGTGGCGGCGCCCAGCACGGAAACGGCGATATCGGAGGCCGGCCGCGTGGTGAGGAGGGTGACCACCGTGTGCAGCAGGGCCTCCAGGTCTCCGGTGAGGCTGCCGGTGTCGGGAGCCGTGAAGTCGAGCTGGCGCGCGCCGATGAGCGCGGCGCCCAGGAGCGCTCCCTTGGACGGCCACCAGCGGTAGATCGTGGTCTTGTTGACCCCGGACCGCTGGGCGACCCCCTCGATGGTCAGCCCCTCGTAGCCCTTCTCCGCCAGCAGATCCAGCGTGGCATCGAAGATCTCCTGGGCCTTCCGTGGGCCGCCGCTGCGCCGTGTTCCGTGCCGCTCCTCGCTCATGAGGGGAGGTTAGCAGCAAGAACAACGCAACGTTGCGTTGCGTTTGAGGTACGGTGCCGGACATGGAGTCCAATGAAGCCGGGCTGCCCATCGTCTTCGTGCACGGCATGCGCGTGAGCGGCACGATGTGGCGACCCGTGATCCAAGCCCTCGGCGAGCGTCATCCCATAGCCGCCCCCGACTTGCCCGGCCACGGCACACGGCGCGGGGAACCGTTCAGCATGCCCGGCGCCGTGGCCGCGGTCGTCGACGTCGTGGACCAACTCGGCGGCCGTGCACTGGTGGTGGGGCTGTCCCTCGGCGGCTATGTCGCCGTCGCCACCGCCGGCGCCCACCCGGACCGTGTCCTCGGCCTGGTGGCCATGGGGTGTACGGCGCTGCCGCGCGGGGCGTTCGGCGCCGTCTACCGGGGAGCGGGACGGCTGGCGGCCAAGCACCCCGAGGAGTTCAACCGGTTCAGCGCCTTCGCGTTCCGCCGTGCACTGCCCCGGCACCAGGCGGACGCCATGGTCGCGGGCGGCCTGAGCTCCGAGGTCGTGCCGAGCATCGTCGAGGCCGTGTGGGAGACGAACCCCTTGGCGTCCCTCGCCGCGTATCCGGGCCCGGTCTGGCTGGTGAACGGCGAACGCGACCACTTCCGCCGCCAGGAACGCCGCTTCCTCCACGCCTGTCGCAACGGCCGCCTCATCATCCGCCCGAGGTGCGGACATGTCTCCAGCCTCGCCGATACGGCGGCCGTCGCCCGGCAGGTGCGCGATGCCGCCGCGGTCGTCACGGCCCGGACGCACGGATCGGCGCCCCAAGGGAGCATGCGATGACCGGCCGGGTGTGGAGCGTGGAGGAATCCCTGGAGGTCCCGGCCCCGCCGCAGACCGTCTACGCGGCGCTCGCCGACGTCCGGCGGATGGCGGAGTGGAGCCCGGAAGTCATCTGGGTGTGGCCCCGCGGAGACCGTTTCGTGGGGGTCAACCGCAAGGCGTGCTGGGTCTGGTTCGCCACCTGCCGGATCGTCACCGCCGACCCCGGCCGCGAGTTCGCTTTCGACAACATCACCTTCGGTCTGCCCGTGGCGCGCTGGGGCTACCGGCTGACCCCGACGGAGCGAGGCACCCTGGTCACCGAGTACTGGACCGACCACCGCCGCCATGGGTGGCGTCGCCGGCTCGCCGAACTGCTGGGCCTGGTCTTCACCGGCACCCCGCCCGCCCGGCGCGCCGCTCGCAACCGCGCCGGCATGCGCACGACGCTCCGCCGGCTGAGCGCCGCGTGCGAACGGGCCGACTGAATCAGCTGAATCGACGGGCCTTCCGGCGCGTGAAGGGGGGCGGGGGCGGGTCCCCCCGTCCCTCGGGCAGGGCTCCGTCAGCGGGTAGGTGAAACAGGTGCAAAACGCCCAACCCCCGACGTCCCTTTCCCCGCCGGAAGAGGCGTTCCAGCCGCAAAGCACAAGGTCTGTCCCCTCTTCCGCTTTTGCCGCACGGCGGGGTACTTCTGTGGGCAGTGCGCACTGACCGCTCATTCCGACCCCCACCTGACCAGGAAGGACGGACCTGTCATGAGTAACGACCTGTCACCCGCGGCCGCACCGGAGGAGGGGACCGGCGAGGGCTGGTACGTCGATGCGCGCTGCACCAACTGTGACGTGGCGCGGCAGCTGGCCCCCGACGTCATCCGGGAGCAGGGCGGGCGGGCGGAAGTGATCCGGCAGCCACGGAACGAGGCCGAGCAGCGGCAGTTATACGCGGCCGCCTTCGCCTGCCACACCCGGTCCATCCGCCACCCCGCGCACCACCTCACCCCCGACCTCGACCCCTTCCCCCTGGCCCTCGACGACACCGTCCATCTCTGCGGCCACAACTCCCGCCACACGGCAGGAGCCAACGCCTACCTGCTGCGCCGGCCCGACGGCAGCACCATGATGATCGACACTCCGCGCTGGAGCGACGAACTCGCGTCCCGCTACGAGGCGTTGGGGCCCGTCACCGACGTACTGCTCACCCACCGGGACCATGCCGCGCACGGCCGCCGCTACGCCGACCGGTTCGGTGCCCGGCTCTGGATCCACGAGGGCGATCTTGACGCCGCTCCGGAGGCGGACCACGTCATCCGGGGCACGGACCCGGTCGAGATCGGCGCGGGGGTCACCGTGTATCCGCTGCCCGGCCATACCCGTGGCAGCGTGCTCTACCTCGCCGATGGCAGGTACTGCTTCAGCGGCGACAGTTTCTACTGGTCGCGCAGCACCGCCGACCTGGAGGTGGCCGCCAGTGTCACCTGGTACTCGATCACGGAGCTGGCCGCTTCCCTGGTCCGGACGGCGCCCCGGCTGCGCTTCGAGTGGGTGCTGCCCGGCCACGGCGACCGCAAGCGGCTCCCGGCCGAGGAGATGTCCCGCCGCCTGGAACAGCTGACCGCCCGCACCCGCGCGCTTCAGCCGCAGCCCATCGACTTCACCGCGCTGCGCTGGTGAAGGGCTCCGGGACGGGGGAACCGGCCATGGGCGGGCCGCCGGGGTGCAGGCACCAGGACCGGCGATCCGCCCGTACGGCGCCCCCGTTCACCAGGCTCGGGTGGCCACCACCAGCCGGCACCGGGGGCTGCCGTCGGGGCGGCGGCCGAGCTCCGGGAGGGCCTGAAGCCGGACCTCGAAACCGGCCTGGATCAGCTCCGCGCGCACCTCGGCGAGCCGGAACGTGCGGTAGTACATGACGAATTCCGGGCGCCACAGCGCGTTGCGCACCCGCATCACCGCGTCGAAGGCCAGCAGCGTCCAGTAGCCGGCCGACCCCGGCCGGGCCGGCGCCCCGATCGGGAAGACGAACCGGCCGCCGGGACGCAGCACCGAGTGGACCTGCGCGAACAGCTCCGGCCGCTCCCGCGGCAGGAAGTGCCCGAACGCGCCGAAGCTCACCGCGAGGTCGAAGACCGGCTCGAAGGGGAGGGCCCGGGCGTCCGCGCGCACCCACTCGACCCGGGGCGCGGTCGCGGTCACCCGTTCCCGGGTCCGGGCCACGGAGAGCATCCCCGCACTGATGTCGACACCGGTGACCCGCTCCCGGCAGACCTGCCGCAGGACATCCATGCCCGCGCCCGTGCCGCAGCACAGATCGAGACCACTGTCGAACGGTCCGAGCCCGTGCAGCGCCCGTGACACCGGCGTCAGCACCCGGTCCGGGGTCCGGAATGGTGTGTGGTCGAACTTCGGGGCGAGCAGGTCATAGCCACGCTCGACGGAGGACAGCGCCTGGACGGCGAGTTCACGGAAGGTGGGTCCCTGGGGTGCGAACATCGTCCCCAGCATAGATCCGGTCCATACTTCACCGCATCGGCCGCGCCCCGTGGTGGTACTGTGCCGGAGAGGCGCAGTCGTGTTCGCCGTATTTCCGGCGCCGGTGCCTCTTTCTCCCTTGCGGATTGCTTTTCCCTCGCCTTCGCGCCCGTCGTTTCCGGGCCGGCGATTCAGCACCACTGTGCGGCACCCGTAGTCCAGCGATGCCGCAGCTTCTCTCTCCGGCCGCGGGCCGTCCGGCCCGCCCCTGGCGTGATCTCACCGCCATTCCTTGCCGGTTCCCTCCCATCTGCCGCGTACCGACGTCCCGAGAGGACCCCCGTGACCAGGAGCACTCAACTCCGCACCCCCACCACTGCCCCGTCTCCCACCACTGCCACCTCCCGCACCACCGCACCGCCTGCTGCCGCGGCCACGAAACCCGTCGTCACGGCGGCCGGGATCCTGGACATGGGCAACGAACGGCAGGAACCCGGCTTTCTCCGAGCGGAGGGCTGCCGTGCCTCGTCCCACGATGTCCGGGTGCCCGCCGCGCTGATCCGTGCGGCGGGCCTGCGCACCGGCGACTTCGTCGTCGGGGTCTGCGACCGGCCACGCTTGCTCGCCCGGGTCGAAACGGTCAACGGGCACCGGCCGGGCGCCCTGCGCGGCCGGCCGCACTTCCGCGACCTCACACCGCTGCACCCCCGGCACCGCATCCGCCTGGAAAGCACCACCGGCGGACCGGCCCCGCGCATCGTCGACCTGCTGACGCCGATCGGGAAGGGGCAGCGCGGGCTGATCGTGGCACCACCGAAGACCGGGAAGACCGTGCTGCTGCAACAGCTCGCGGCCGCCGTCGCCGAGAACCACCCGGAGTGCCGGCTGATGGTCGTGCTGATCGACGAACGGCCGGAAGAAGTCACCGAGATGCGCCGCTCGGTGCGTGGCGAGGTGCTCGCCTCCACCTTCGACCGCCCGGCCAAGGAACATATCGCCCTCGCCGAACTGGCCGTGGAGCGCGCCAAACGACTCGTCGAGCAGGGACAGGACGTGGTCATCCTGCTCGACTCCCTCACCCGGCTGTGCCGGGCCCACAACAACGCCGCCACATCCGGTGGCCGCACGCTGAGCGGAGGCGTCGACGCCGCCGCGCTGCACGGCCCCAAGCGGCTCTTCGGCGCGGCGCGGCTCGCCGAGGAGGGCGGTTCGCTGACCCTGCTCGCCACCGCTCTGGTGGAGACCGGATCCCGCGCCGACGACTACTTCTTCGAGGAGTTGAAGAGCACCGGAAACATGGAACTGCGCCTGGACAGGGTGCTCGCGGGCAAGCGGGTCTATCCGGCGGTCAACGCCGTCGCCTCCGGCACCCGCCGGGAAGAACTGCTGCTCACCCCGGCTGAGTTGGCGACGACCCGCCGCCTGCGCCGCGCCCTCCAGACCGGCGACGCACCGGCCAATATGCAGTCCCTGCTGGAGAAGGTCCGGCGGACGCCCGACAACGCGACGCTGCTGCGGCAGCTACAGCACCCCGCCCCCGGTGTCTGACCGCCGCATCTCCATGCCGTTGCGCTCATGGGAAGTGGCCCCCGGAGAGAGGTCCGAGGGCCACTTCGGCCGGCACCGGCCGGTCCGGCTGCGCATCCGGAACGGCCGTGCGCCGGCCCGGCGTCAGTCGGTCCAGCAGGGGGCGCCGAAGGCGGGGTTGAACGACCCGATGACGCTGATGGTGTTGCCGCAGAGGTGGACCGGAATCTGTACGGGGATCTGGATGTTGTTGCCGGACACCACTCCTGGTGAGTCGAGAGCGGCACCCCCGGCGCCGCTGTCGGCGCCGGCGACACCCGCCCCGCCGAGAACGACGGCGCAGGCGCCCGCGGTGACCAGAGCACTCTTGATCCGGTGAGCCATCGGTCGGTCTCCTAACTGGTGGAGGAACTGCGGCTCTCGGCGATGCGGTCCCGTTGACCGCACTGCGCCACGGCTGTGAGCCGCCCGTGCACAAGGCTGTCGTTCCCCACCGGCTCCCGCTCCACAGACACCGGGCCTGAAGAGCAGACTTTTAGGTGATATGGCTTCCCGTGTTGACGTGCCGGCGGCCGGCCCGTCGCGGTGTCAGGCGCGGTCCGCGGGCAGCAGATGGACGCCGGTCCGGTCGGTGCTCAGACACAGGGAGCAGACCATCGCGTCATGGCTGTGGCAGGCGGTGAGATCGGGGCGTTCGAAGTCCTGGCGGCACACATGGCACGGGAACGCCGCCGAGCTGGGGTTGCCGTCCCGGTCCAGCAGCGGAGCCTCGATCCCGTCGGAGGTGCGCCGCAGGTAGAACCTGCCCCGGGTCAGGATCGCCATCAGCGGAGTGACGACGAAGGCGATCACCGCGGCCGCGACGGGGGAGTACGGCTGGAGCGTGTCCCCCAAGGCATGGAAGTACAGCGCGATGGACAGGCCGGACGCGGCGAGGAAGGCCACCACGCCCACCGGGTTGACCGCGTAGAGCATGCCGCGGCGGAACTCCGGGGCGTGCGGGGAGAGTTTCAGCAGGTATTTGTTGACGATGATGTCGGTGGCCACGGTCACGATCCAGGCGATGGCGCAGTTGGAATAGAACCCGAGGAGGGCGTTGAGGAAGCTGAACATGTCCGCTTCCATCAGGATCAGCGCGAAGGCCAGATTGGCGAGCACGAACACCATCCGGCCCGGGTAGCGCTTGGTGACCCGGGTGAACGAGTTCGTCCAGGCCAGCGAACCGGAGTAGGCGTTGGTCACGTTGATTTTGATCTGGCTGATCACGACCAGGACCACCGCCAGCGGGACGACCAGCCAGGACGGCATCATCGCGGCGAAGGCGCCGGTGAACTGCTGGATGGGTTCGGTGGCCGAGGCCGGACCCACCTCGGCGAGGATATAGACGGCCAGGAAGACCCCGATGGCCTGCTTGAGGGCGCCGAGCACCACCCACCCGGGGCCGGCCATCACCACGGCCGTCCACCAGGCGCGCTTGTTCCCCTCGGTCTTGGGCGGCATGAAACGCAGATAGTCGACCTGCTCACCGATCTGCGCGATCAGCGACAGACAGACGCCCGCGCCCAGCAGCACCGAGGCCGTATTGACGCCACCGCCGCCCTGCGCGCCCGTATACGAGAGGAAGGTGTGCACCGTACCGGGGTCGGTGGCGACCAGGTACACCAGCGGGCCCACCATCAGCAGCAGCCAGACCGGGGTCGTCCAGACCTGGAGCTTGCTGAGTGCCTTCATCCCGTAGATGACCAGCGGGATCACCATGAACGTCGAGATCACATAGCCCAGCCACAGGGGCAGACCGAAACCCAGCTTCAGGCCCTGAGCCATGATCGAGCCTTCGAGGGCGAAGAAGATGAAGGTGAAACTGGCGAAGATGACGCTCGTCAGCACCGAGCCGTAGTAGCCGAAGCCGGAGCCCCTGGTGATCAGGTCCAGGTCGATGTTGTAGCGCGCCCCGTAGTAGGCGAGCGGGAAGCCCGTGACGAAGATGACCACCGCGGCGACGAGGATCGCGGCCAGCGCGTTCCCGGTGCCGTGGGTGAGCCCGATGCCCGCACCGATGGAGAAGTCGGCCATATACGCGATGCCGCCGAGCGCCGTCGTCGCCACCACCATCGGCGTCCACCGGCGGTAACTGCGCGGCGCGAAGCGGAGGGTGTAGTCCTCCAGGGTCTCGTTCGCCGCTCTGTCGGCAGGCGCGGGGGCCTCGACGGACGTGGCGGCCTCGACGGACGCGGGGGTCTCTGCGGACGCGGGGGTCTCGGCGGGCGCCTCGGCGCCAGGGGGCCGCCGACCGCTGTCAGGGACAGTCACATGTGGCTCGACACTCATGCCGGACCTCCTGAAGGTGCGAGGGATATGCGGTGCCCTGCCTCGCCCATGGCAGGGGCGGCCGGGTCCCGCGCGACGGCGTTGGCGGAGCGGGAGCGTGGTGCGGCGTGGGCACGCGCGCCGACGGGCGAAGTCGGCCGCACGGCGCATCCGGCCGGTGCCCATGACGGGACATTAGGCAGCACGTGTTTCCCGCAGCGTCTTCCCAGATGAACCGGACGTTTCCGCCGTGGCTCCGGTCGCGAAGCGGGTAAGGATGGGAGACCCGCACTCAGCCCGCAGGAGCCACCATGACAGCGGACCGCCACGGACATCTGATGAGTGACACCGGCCCCGAGGCCCTGGCCCCTTACGAACAGGCCCTGGACGACCTGCTGTTCTTCCGGCCCCGGGTCGCCGAGTCCGCACGGTCGGTACTGGCCGCCGCGCCGCGGTCGGTGATGGGACAGACGCTGGCCGCGTATCTGGGCGTACTGGGTACCGAGGAGAAGGACGCCGCCGCGGCACGCGACGACTTCGCCCGCTTCCGCTCCGGTCTGGACACGGCCGGTGTGACACCGCGGGAGCGGATGCATCTCGCGGCCGCAACGGCCTGGCTGGACGGCGATCTGCACGGCGCCGGCCGGATCCTCGGCGACCTCACCATCGCCTACCCGTGCGATGCGCTGGCCCTCTTCGCCGGCCATCAGCACGACTTCCTCACCGGGGACGCCGCGCGCCTGCGGGACCGCGTCGGCGGCGCCCTGGATGCCTGGGACGAGGACGACCCCCACCACGGTCCGCTGCTCGGCATGTACGCGTTCGGCCTGGAGGAGTCGGGCCATTACGAACGCGCCGAGGAGGTCGGCCTGGCGGCCCTGGAGCGGCATCCGCACGATGTGTGGGGGATTCACGGCGTGGTGCACACCTACGAGATGCGCGGCCGCTTCACGGACGGCATCCGCTTCCTCGACGCCCGGACCGGCGACTGGTCACAGGGCAGCCTGCTCACGGTCCACAACTGGTGGCACTACGCCCTCTTCACCCTGGAGACCGGCGACACCGCCCGGGTACTGGAGATCTATGACGCGGCGCTGCACCACGACCGGTCGGCGGGGGTGGCGATGGAACTGCTCGATGCCGCCGCCCTGTTGTGGCGGCTGTATCTGGCGGAGGACGAACAGAGCGCGCGGTGGACCCGGCTCGCCGACGCCTGGGAGAACCGGCGCGACGGCCCCCACTACGCATTCAACGACGCACACGCGGTGATGGCCTATGTGGGAGCCGGACGCGTCGCCCAGGCACAGCGCCTCGTCGAGGACCGGGAACACTGGGTGGCGGCGGAGCCCAGCGGGTCGAACCGCGCCATGACGGCCGAGATCGGACTGCCCGTCTGCCGCGCCCTGATCGCCTACGGACAGCACGACTACGGCCGGGCCACCGATCTGCTGCTGCCCGTCCGCCACCGGCTGCACCGGTTCGGCGGCAGCCACGCCCAGCGGGACGCGATCCAGCGGACCCTCGTGGAGGCCGCTCTCCGTGCCCGCCGTACGGAGCTGGCCCGGACGCTGCTCAGCGAACGTATCCAACTGCGCCCGGTCTGCCCGTACAACTGGTCGGCCAAGGCCCGGCTGGCGGAGCAGCTCGGCGACCCGGTGCGCGCCGCGGCCGCCCGCGAGCGCGCCGTCGCACAGGCGGCAGGCTGAGCTGTGCCGGGACGTCCACGGGCACCCCGCGCACCGCGATGCGCCCTGGACGACGGGGGCCCGCGCCGCCTGTGCCAGGAGCGGTACTTCCGTGCGCGGGCGTACGCGCGCCCGGCGGTGCCGAGGCGTGACCCGCCACCCGTTCGGCGGTTAAGTCGGTTATGGATACTTCTCGTTCGGTCAGACGAGCAGTCATCGGCGCGGTCACCGCACTGCTCGTCCTCGCCCTCACGGCCGTGGCGGGCCCCACGGCCACCGCCGGCAACCACCGGTCGCCGGCCGCGGACCCCGCGGCGATCCGCGACTGGAACGTCATCGCCACCGACACCATCAGCGCCAACCTCGGACCCACCCGCCCCTCCGGACAGGTCGTCATCTGGCACGGCTTCGTCTCGGCCGCCGTCTACAACGCCGTGGTCGGCATCCAGCGCACCTACGCCCCGTACAAGTGGCGGGCGCGCGGCCCCGTCACGGCCTCGCCCGAGGCGGCCGCCGTGACCGCCGCACATCGCGTCCTGCTCACCTACTTCCCGGCCTCCCAAGCCTCGCTCGATGCCGCGTACGCCGATTCGCTCGCGAAGATCCCCGACGGCCGGGCGAAGCGGCAGGGCGTGGCCTTCGGGGAGCGCGCCGCCGGCCACCTCATCGCGCTGCGCGAAGACGACGGCCGGTTCGCACCGGTGGAGTTCACCGCGGCGCCCGCGCCCGGTGTCTGGCGGCCCACCCCGCCGGCCCATCAGCCCTTCATCGACCCCTGGCTCGCCGTATTGCGCCCCCTGCTGCTCACCTCCCCGACCCAGTTCCGTCCCGGCGGGCCGCCCGCTCTGTCCTCGGCCCGCTATGCCCGGGACGTGAACGAGGTGAAGATGTTGGGGGCGCGGACCGGTTCGACCCGCACGCCGCAGCAGACCAACACCGCCCTGTTCTTCGGGGGCAACCTGGCGGTGCAGTTCCAGACGGCGTTCCGGGACCACACGGCCCGGCACCACCTGGACATCGCGGAGACGGCACGGCTGTTCGCCGCGGCGAACATGTCGGCAACCGACGCCGTCATCACCGCATGGGACGCCAAACTCCACTACGGATTCTGGCGTCCGATCACCGCCGTCCAGCTGGCCGACACCGACGGCAACCCCGCGACCGACGCCGACCCGCAGTGGCAGCCGCTGCTCGTCACCCCACCGCACCCCGACTACCTCAGCGGCCACACCACGGTCGCCGGCGCCGTGACCCGGACCCTGACCGGGATCCTCGGCACCACGCACCTCGACCTCAACGTCCCCTCTGAGATCACCGGCACCACCCGCCACTATGACGAGGCCGCCCAGCTCAACGAGGACATGATCAACGCCCGGGTCTGGGCCGGGATCCACTTCCGCACCGCGGACGTCGTCGGCTGCCATGCCGGCAGCCGCATCGGCGTCTGGGCGCTCACCCACTACTTCCGCCCGCTGCACTCGGCAGGGCCCCACGCCGTGCCACCGGACCGGTCGAACTGCCCGCGAGACAGCGTGAGTTGACCTGATCGCCGGGCGCTCGCCGATCTCCGGACGTACGGACCGCGGCCGGCCCACCCCCGCCCGTACGTGCCCGGCCGGTCGGCGAGCGAAGCGGCGAGGCCCCTCAGTGACGGCCCGCGGGAACCCCCGCCTCGTCGACCGCCGGCGCGCTGGACGGTCCGGGGGCCGGCGCGGTGAACTCCGGGTCGGGTTCGAGGAATCGGATCGCGACCGCGGTGGCGAGATGCAGCAGGGCGAAGATCCAGGCGATGCCCTGCACCCCGACCGGCCCCAGGGCGACGGCGACGACGGCCGGTCCGGCGAAGGTGCTCGCGCCGGCCCCCAGATTCATCACGCTGAGCAGCCGCAGCCAGGCCGAGGTGCTGAAGCCGACCGTCTCGGTGGAGAAGAACGGCAGACAGACCAGGAAGCCGAACTGGGAGCCGGTGCTGAAGACACGCACCGCGGCGCCGACGGCCACCCGCGGGCGCCGTCGCATGATCGAGACACTGCCCGCGAGCGTCTTGAGTGGATTCCCGCCCTCCGGGGCGATACTGGACCGGCCGGTGGGCTCCCGCACCAGCAGCAGGTCGAGCAGACCGCCGAGTGCCACCAGGCCGAGCGCGATCCACCACGTCCGTAGGAGCCGGCCAGCGGGATCGTGGCGCTGGCGACCAGTGAGCCGAGGGTCGGCAGCCCGCCGGTGAAGGCGAACCAGTACCAGCCGACCGCCGTTCCCAGCCGCTGCGGTGGGGTCGCCGCGGTGACCCACACCAGGAAGCCGTGGGCGAACAAGGGGTAACCGAAGCCGCGCAGCCCGTACTTGGCCAGACCGTGGTCGGCAGGTACTTCGAGAAGAAGCCGGTCTCCACCCCGTCACCTGTCATGAAGAGCAGGACTCCGACGAAACCCCAGGTCAGGGCGGGAGGTATGCCCAGGCGGGCGAAGCGGGAGCGGCCGCGGCCGGGCGATGCGGGGCCGGTGCGCGGTGTCCGTATCGGCCGGCGGCGGACGGAGCTGCTCATGGGCTCGCCAAGGGAGCGGATCTTTACCAGGGGACGGGGGAGGGCGCACCGATGCGCCGTGCGGACGGTGAGCCGGCGCAAGTCGTCTCACATTTTGTGAGAAGTCAAGGCTCCTCTGATAGGAAAAGAGGCGGTACCGTGCTGAAGCCAAGGGGCGACGCGGCAGCTCGCCGGTCCAGCACCGGATCGCGCGACGTCCCCTCCACATCGCCACACCCCGAGGGAGCCGTGAGCCCGTCATGACCGCCACATCCGGGATTCCCGCCACCATGCGCGCCGCCGTCCTCCACGGACCCGGGCAGCTGAGCCTCGCCGAACGCCCCGTCCCCGAGCCCGGCCCGGGAGAGGTCCTGGTCCGGGTCGAGGCGGTCGGGACCTGCGGCTCGGATGTGCACTACTACCGGCACGGACGCATCGGCGACTTCGTCGTACGGGAGCCGCTCGTCCTCGGACACGAGGCGGCCGGCACGGTCGTCGCCTGCGGCCCGGGCGCCGACACCCGCCGGATGGGCCGGCGCGTCTCCATCGAGCCCGGCACCCCCTGCGGCAGCTGCGGTGAATGCCGTCCGGGCCGCTACAACCTCTGCCCGGACATGCGCTTCCTCGCCACGCCGCCGGTGGACGGCGCCTTCTGCGAATACCTGGCCGTCCACCAGGACTTCGCCCACGAGGTCCCGGACTGCCTGACCATCGAGGAAGCCGCACTGCTGGAGCCGCTGTCCGTGGCCGTGTGGGCCTGCCGCAAGGCCCGCGTCGCCCCCGGCGACCGTGTCCTGATCACCGGTGCGGGCCCCATCGGCCTGGTGACCGCTCAGACGGCACGGGCCTTCGGCGCACGGGAGGTCATGGTCACCGATGTCCTCCCGCGCCGCCTCGCCCTCGCCTGCGCCGCCGGCGCCACCGCCCTGGACGTCTCGGCCACCCCGCTGCGCGAAGCCGGCTACACCCCCACCGTCCTTCTGGAGTGCTCCGGCGTCCCCGAGGTGAGCGGCGAGGCGATCCGTACGGTGGGCCGGGCCGGCCGGGTGGTCCTCGTCGGCATGGGCGGGGACGAGGTCCCGCTCCCGCTGAGCCGGGTGCAGAGCCACGAACTGGAACTGACCGGCACCTTCCGCTACGCCCACACCTGGCCCACCGCGACGGCCCTGGTGGCGTCGGGTGCGGTCCGGCTCGACTCGCTGGTCTCGCACGGTTACGGTCTTGCCGAGGCCGAGAGCGCACTGACCGTCGCCACCCACGACGCGAGCGCCGTGAAGGCCGTCATCTACCCGCAGCGGTAGCCGCTGCCGCTGTCCGACCGGAAAGGGGCGGCCCCGATGGCTTCCACACGGTCGTCGCTGGCCGAGGTCGACCGGCGACGGCAGGACGTACTGGCCCATGTCGTCGAACACGGTGAAGTCCGCATCGACGACCTGGCCAGACACTTCGGGGTCAGCCTCGCGACCATGCACCGCGATCTGGACCAGCTCGCCGAACGCCGGCTGCTGCGCAAGGAACGCGGCCGGGCCGCGCCCTTTCCGAGCCTCACCATGGAGACCGCCACCCGCTTCCGTGTCGGCGTCAATCACGCGGTGAAGGAGGCGCTGTGCGCCGCCGTCGCCGACGAGATCCGGCCCGGCAGCACCGTCGTGCTGGACGATTCCACCACCGTCTTCCCGCTGGCGGCCCGGATCGCCCGGACCGAAGCGGTCACCGTGGTCACCAACTCCCTCGGTGTGGCCCGGCTGTTCGACGAGACTCCGGGCACCGAGGTGACGCTGCTGGGCGGTCGCTACCGCGGCGAATTCGGCTCCTGCGTCGGCCCGGACGTCCTGCGCGGCCTCGGCCGGATCCGCGCCGACCTCGCGGTGATGTCGGCGGTGTCGGTGCTCGGCGGCCGCCTCTTCCACCCGATCCGTGAGTACGCCGAGATCAAGGAGGCCATGCTGGAGTGCGCGCAGCGGTCGCTGCTCCTGGTGGACCACAGCAAGTTCGGCAAGACCGCGACGCACGTGTACGGCGACATCGGTGACTACGGCCGTGTCGTCACCGATCGCGGGATCCCGGCCGAGGAGTTGGCCGCACTGCGTCGCGCCGGGGTGACCGTGGACGTGGTCGACGTCTGACGGCCCTCTGGGACGGCCGGCGCCCGGTGCCAGTACCTCCGCTTTCGCGACAACATGGCTCCTTCGTCGGCCAAATACGGACCGGCGCACAACGTCCCCGCCCCCGCGCCCGTCCTACCGCACGCATCTGTACACAGGCTCTTCTCAGGAGGTAAGTGATGCGACGGTTGGGGACAGTGGCCGCGGCGTTCGTGCTGGCGGGCGTCGGGGTGGCGGGCACGGCCGGGGTGGCCGGGGCCGCGACCGGCCCGGTGGCTGAAGCCGCCCCGGCCACGGCCTGTTCGACCGTCTGGGGCAGTGGCAACAAGTCGGCCACGGACGCGAACGCGGCGCCGCTGAAGAACGTCAAGACCAGCCGGAACGCCTGCTACGACCGGATGGTCTTCGACATCGGCGGAGCGACCGGCAAGGTCGGCTACCACGTCGGCTATGTCGACGCGTTCCACCAGGACGGCTCGGGCGAGAAGATACCGGTCAACGGCGGCGCCATCCTTGAGGTCTTCGTGTCCGCGCCCAGCCATGACCCGGCGACCGGCAAGCAGACCTACGCCGCGACGGCCGGCAAGCCGCTGCCGGGGGTCAAGCTCGCCGGATACCGCACGTTCAAGGACACCAAGTTCGGGGCGAGCTTCGAGGGGCAGACCCAGGTCGGTCTGGGCGTGCGCGCCAAGCTGCCGTTCCGGGTGCAGCAGTCCGGTCACGAGCTGATCGTGGACGTCGCGCACACCTGGTGATCCGGCGCACCACCACGGGCCGTCCGGTGTCGCTGCGCTGAAAAGCGGAAGCTGACACCGGCGGCTCCCGTGGGAGCTCCTGCCGGACAAAAGGAAATACCCCGGACCGAGTTGACGGCCGGGGTATTTCTCTGGGTATATTGAGGGCTTCTGTGTTTTGCGAATTCACATCGCAAACTCACCCTACATACCGAACTATATCCGAGCGGAGCTGAATTGTCAAACGAGGAATGGCAGCACGAGCAGGAATTCATCGACCTGCTCTATGACCGCCTCACCGAACTACGGGACCTGGCCGAGACGGCGGTGCACACCGCAGTCCAGTCGCCGGCGGGCAACCACGCCCAGATGCGGCTGGAGCGCAATGTCCTGGTGGCCGAACAGTCCGGTCTGCTGGCCGCCTTCAACGCCGGGGAAAATGGCCTGTGTTTCGGTCGGCTGGCATTCCGCGACGGCCGCGATCACCACATCGGCCGGATCGGTATCCGGCGCGACGACCCGGACCGTACCCCGCTCGTCATCGACTGGCGGGCCGAGGTCGCCCGCCCGTTCTACCTCGCCACCGGACACACCCCGATGGGGTTGCGCCGCCGGCGGCACATCACGACCGAGGGCCGGCGGGTCACCGGGCTGCACGACGAGATCATGGACCTCGCCGACGCCGTACGGACCGGGCACGAGGGCACCGACGGGGACACCGTCCTGCTGGCCGCACTGGACGCGGCGCGCACCGGGCGGATGCATGACATCGTGCAGACCATCCAGGCCGAGCAGGACGCCATCATCCGCGCCCCGCACCACGGCATCCTCGTCGTGGAGGGCGGCCCCGGCACCGGCAAGACCGTCGTCGCCCTGCACCGCGCCGCCTATCTGCTCTATGCGCACCGTGAACAGCTGGCCCGGCGGGCCGTGCTGATCGTCGGGCCGAACCCGGCGTTCCTCAGCTATATCGCGGAGGTGCTGCCCTCGCTCGGCGAGACCGGAGTGCTGCTCGCCACGCCCGGCGAACTCTTCCCGGGCGTCACCGCGACCGGAACCGACACCCCCGAAGCCGCCGAGGTCAAGGGCCGGGCGGCGATGGCCGACGCGCTCGCCGCGGCCGTCCGCGACCGGCAGGCCCTGCCCGGCTCCGTGATCGTGATCGACCATGAGGACGGCGAACTGCGGCTGGACGCGGACCTGGCACAGGAGGCGCGGCGCCGGGCACGGGAGACCAGGCTGCCGCACAATCTCGCCCGCCCGCACTTCGCCTTCCGCGTCATCGACGCCCTCACCGAGCAACTGGTCGACCGGATCGGTGCGGATCCCTTCGGCGGGCCGAATTTCCTCGGCCCGGACGACATCGCCCAGCTGGGCAAGGCGATCGCCACCAGCGCCGAAGTGCACGACGCCATCGATGAGTTGTGGCCCGAGCTCACCCCTGAACAGCTGGTCGCCGACTTCCTCGCCGAGCCCGTACACCTCCCGGACGCCGATGCGGACGCCATCCGACGGGTGGACGGGGAGTGGACCCCGGCGGACGTGCCGCTGCTGGACGAGGCGGCCGAGCTTCTCGGCGAGGACTCCTCGGCGGCCCGTGCCGCGGCCGAGGCGGAGCGCCAGGAGCTGATCGACTACGCCCAGGGCGTGCTCGACCTCTCCTACGGCTCGCGCACCCAGGAGTTCGAGGACCGCGACGACGAGGAGTCGGAGGTGCTCGCCGCGCACGACCTGGTGGACGCGGAGTTGCTCGCCGACCGGCACGAGGAGGCCGACCACCGCAGCGCCGCCGAACGCGCCGCGGCCGACCGGACCTGGGCGTTCGGCCACATCATCGTGGACGAGGCACAGGAGCTGTCCGTCATGATGTGGCGGTTGCTGATGCGCCGTTGCCCGACGCGTTCGATGACGCTGGTCGGCGATCCGGCGCAGACCGCCGAGCCCGGTGGCTGTGGTTCGTGGGAGGCGATCCTCGCGCCTTATGTGGGCGACCGCTGGGAGCACGTCAGGCTCGGTGTCAACTACCGTACGCCGACCGAGATCATGGAGGTCGCGGCGCAGGTGCCCCGGTCCGCCGATCCCTCCTTCACGCCGCCGCGCTCGATCCGCTCCACCGGGGTACGCCCGTGGGCGCACCGTACGGACGACCTCGCGCGGGTGGCCGCCGAGGCGGTCGCACGCGAGAGCCACCAGGACGGCCGCCTCGCGGTGATCGCCCCGCTCGCCCACCACGAGGCCCTGGCCGCCGCCCTCCCGGACGCCTCCGCCGGACCCTCCCCGGACCTGACCCGTCCGGTGGTGCTGCTCGGCCCGCGGCAGGCCAAGGGCCTGGAATTCGACTCCGTGATGGTGGTGGAACCGGCGGAACTCGGTGCGAGCGATCTGTACGTCGCGCTCACCCGGGCGACCCAGCGACTCGGCGTGCTCCACAGCGGGGCGCTGCCCGCCGGGTTGGAGACGCTGGCCGGAACCGGCTCCCCGACCCCGTCGCTTCCCTGACGGGCGCGGGCCGGCCGGCCTCACCCCCGCTCGGCGGCCCGCCGGTCCCCGGCGGCGAGCCGGTACAGCACGTTCCGGCGCAGCGGGCCGTCGGGCACCTCGGGATCGTCGAAGTCGTCGGCGGGGTCGCGGGTCATGCCGAGGCGGCGCATCACCGCCTGTGAGCGCAGGTTGGTGGTCGTCGTCACCGCGAGGATCTCCGGCAGGCCGAGGGTGCGGAAGCCGAAGGCCAGGGCGGCCGCGCCGGCCTCGGTGGCATACCCGTGCCCCCACGCCGAACGGGCCAGCCGCCAGCCGGCCTCCACTCCGGTGAACGGCATCTCCTCATCCACCGGGTCCAGACCGGCGAACCCGATGAACTCCCCGGTGGCGCGCACTTCGAGCGCCCACCATCCCCAGCCGCGGTCGGCGAGACCGGCCTGGAATTCGGCGACGGATGCCGCGCTCTGCTCTGGCGTGAGCACCTCGGGGAAGTGCGCCCGGACCTCGGGATCGGCGTTCATCGCGGCCCAGGGGCCGAGATCGGACTCCCGCCACGGGCGGAGCAGCAGGCGCTCGGTGCGCAGTTCGGACATCGCGTCAACCTAGCCCGGGCGCGTACCGGTGACGAGCGAATAATGCAGCAGCCTCGGACGGCGGAGCCGGGTCGGAGTTCCGCCCTCCGCCGGCCCGCCGTGCACCGTCGCAAGACGGCCCGGCGCGCGACACGATGCTGCCATGTGTCGCGCGCCGTCCCCTCCTGGCCCGGTCCACCGGACCGGGCAGGTGACCGGACCGGTTATTTGACCGAACCGGCCATGATGCCCTGAACGAAATGCCGTTGGAACACGAAGAACACGATCAGCGGCACGATCAAGGACAGAAATGCACCGGGCGCCAGGACCCCGATGTTGCTGCCGAACTGCCTCATCTGCGACTGGAGGGCCACGGTCAGCGGCTGTGACTCGTTGTCGGCGAAGAGCAGGGCGACCAGCATGTCGTTCCAGACCCACAGGAACTGGAAGATGGCGAGGCTGGCGATGGCGGGCCGGCCCAGGGGCAGTACCAGCTGGGAGAAGATCCGCCATTCCCCGCCGCCGTCCATCCGGGCGGCCTCCAGCATCTCCTTGGGGATTTCCGCGAAGTAATTCCGCAGCAGGAAGATGGCGAACGGCAGACCGTAGGCGGTGTGGAAGAGCACCACGCCGGGGATCGAGCCGAACAGCCCCAGCGCACCGAACAGCTTGGCCACCGGCAGCAGTCCGATCTGGACCGGCACCACCAGCATGGCGACCACCACGAGGAAGATCCAGTCCCGGCCCGGGAACTCCATCCAGGCGAAGGCGTATCCGGCCAGCGCGGCGATCGCCACGACGGCCAGGGTGGTGGGCACCGAGATCAGCACCGTGTTCCAGAATGCCTGGACGATGCCGGAATCCTTCAGCAGCGACGTGTAGTTGTCGAGGGACAGCTGGCCGGGTGTGGTGAGCGCGGTCCACCAGCCGCTGCTCGCGTTCGCCTCCTCCGTACGCAGCGAGGAGAGGAAGAGTCCGGCGGCCGGGGTGAGCCAGATCAGACCGACGACGAGCAGGAACACCTGGATCACGCCGCGGCTGAGCCACCTGGCCGGCCGTGCGGCCGCCTTCCTGCGGGGGGCCGCGGTTCCTTGCGCGGTGGTCATGACTGGCTCCTGCGGAAACGTCGGATGTTGAGGGCCATGGCCGGGACCACCAGGAGGAGCAGCAGTACGCCGAGGGCGCTGCCGAGTCCCTGGTTGTTGCCGCCGCCGAAGGAGACCAGCCACATCTGTAGGGCCAGGACATTGGCGTCCTGCTGTACGGGACCGGGGGCGATGATGTAGACGAGGTCGAAGACCTTCATCACATTGATCACCATCGTCACGAACACCACGCCCAGCACCGGCCCGAGCAGCGGAACGGTGATCCGGCGGAAGACCTGCCATTCATTGGCGCCGTCCATCCGGGCCGCCTCCAGGACGTCCCGGGGCATCGAGGAGAGCCCGGCGCCGATGAGGACGAGCGCGAAGCCGGTCCAGATCCACATGTAGGCGCCGATGATGGCGGGCGTGATGAGCGCCGGACCGAGCCAGGAGATGCCCTCGTACGGCGGGGCGAAGTCCTTCGCCGGGAGCTGGACGGCGTAGGAGCCCGGGGCCAGATGGGCCAGGCGGTAGGAGCCGTCCGGTTTGGTGGTCGCCGTGGCCACCACCTTGCCGTGGGAGTCGACCGCCTCGACCGCGAGCGCGGGTAGCCCGCGCTCGCCGCGGTCCACCCTGCCGGGCTTGCCGCCACCGCCGGGGGTGAAGTCGAGGTAGACCACACCGCGCAGTTCGCCGTCGGCGGCCCGGGAGTGGGCCGCCGGTGCGGCGGGCCGCGCCTGGGACGGCATGTCCTTCGGCGCGACGCCGACCAGACCGAGGTTGACGGTGTTTCCGGGGCCGGTGCGGTGCGCCGTCCGGTAGGAGCCGTCATGGGCCTTGGTCAGCTGCTTGTCGCCGAGACGCACCTTGGCGGTCGGGAAGGAGGTGGACTTCCCCTGGACGCTCTCGTGGATGCCGACGGTGACCGCGTTGAGCACACCGCGCTGCGGATCCTGCTCGTAGGCGAGACGGAAGATGATGCCGGCGGCGAGGAAGGAGATCGCCATCGGCATGAACATCAGCAGCTTGAACGCCGTCTTCCAGCGGATCTTCTCGGTCAGGACCGCGAGGACCAGGCCGAGTCCGGTCAGCAGCGCGGGGGCGAAGACCACCCAGATCGCACTGTTGCGGATGGCCCGGAGCGTGGCGGGGTCCTGGAACATCGCGGTGTAGTTGTCGGCGCCGACGAAGGTGTCGCCCGAGGCGTCGTACAGGCTGCGGATGACCGAGAACACGATGGGGTACGCGACGAGGGCGCCCAGCAGCAACAGCGCGGGAAACAGGAACACCGCGGCGATCCGCCGGCGGCGCCGGACCGCGCGCCGCGCGGGGGCGTTCGGCCCGTCGGCGGTGCCGCCCGGGGGGTGGGACGCGGGGGGGCGCGCCGCAACCGGCGCCCCCGCCGGGGTCGTGTCTTGGAAGGGGTAGGGGCCGCCGGGCATTAATTACCTAAACCAATGCAGCGGGGGCCCCCTGCCAGCGCGCCCGGGGCGCCGGGGC